>DASQVA010000001.1:0-4809 GCA_035641035.1 Rubrobacter sp.
GATGACCAGCAGGTTCTGCCCTTCGTCCTTGTTCATAAACGTCCTTCCCTAAAACGGGTCCGGCGCCCCATTCTACTATCGTCCCGGACGAAATCCGTCCCTGTAACCGGATATAATCGGCATCGATATGCAACAGCGGGACATGCACAGCAGGGTAGAGGACGCGCTGGACAAGGTTCGTCCGGCGCTGCGGGCCGATGGGGGAGACGCCAGGGTCGTAGCCTGCGACGAGGAGAACGGCTCCGTCAGCATCCAGATGCTAGGGGCCTGCAAGGGATGTCCGCTCTCGCAACTCGACTTCGTCTACGCTATCGAAAGCCTCATCCGACGCGAGGTGCCCGAAGTGCGGGAGATACTCGCGGTATAGCCACAGTCAGCAAGTCAGCACGCCGCCCGGCTTCGCCAGGCGGCTTGTCAGCATTTCAGCCTGTCAGCACGTGCCCTGTCGGACGCTTTCAGCATTTCAGCTAGTACGTTTCTCGCTTGCGCAAAAACCTTGGTTGACTTGCCAACTGGCGGGGGAGCCGCAGTGCTGAAGTGCTGACAAACGAAGGCCGCAGGCCGTAGCGTGCTGACTTACTGAAATGCTATTGTCTCTCCTGCGGGGCGGTACGCAGGGCGCCCGGCGGTAGTGCCCTCCTGGCTTCGGAGAGGGCGGCGATCGCCTTCTTACGGCTTCGGCGGAGCTTTACGCGTCTAAGGAAGGAGGCGGTAGGGAGGGCCTCGTTGATGAGGTGGGTCAGGGTGATCATGTCGTTCGCGCAAGCCCTGTAGCCTAGGGTGCACATCTCGACTCTGACCTCGTCTGAGGGCGACTCTTCGAGGGCGTGTTGGATCTCCTCGGCCCGCTCTACTATGGCGCGGGAGAGCGCTTCGGGAGAGTTGGTGGCGGGGTCACGGGCCCTGTAGCCGGCGATTGCCTGAGGGGAGAGACGGTGTATGCCGTAGGTGGGACCGCCGAACCTGCGGCGGGCGATAAATGCCACGACGAGCGTCAGCGTAATTATGGGGACGAGGTACCAGAGACTCCCGCCCGGCGTCAGGAACGCGAGCGCCGCGACGGCGACTACCTCAGCCACCAGTATCGAGGTTAGGTAGAGCTTGAACATCGCCTACGGTACCTCTCCGCCACCATCTTCGAGGGATCTAAGTCTATGTTTCGGAGAGCGATTTCGCAAGCACGGTCCCGACGGTCTGTATAATCCCGCCTATGCAAAAAGATCTGGCCCCCGAGTTCGACCTGCAGCGCCCCTTCGCTAGTGCGGTCGCAGTGATACGGACTGTCCTCTTCTCTCCGAGAAGTTTCTACCTGAACTTCAAGGTCGAAGGGTCTGTGAAGGAACCTGCGGCCTTCGTGCTACTCGTAGGCGCGGTCTCTGGCATCCTCGGCGCCGCGCTCGCCCTCTCCACCAACCTTCTCTTCGGCGACCTCGACGCCGGTGACCTGCGGGCGGCAGTGGTCGACGCCGTCCTCTTCGCATTGCTTTCGCCTGTCGGGGTCGGCGTGGTAGCTGGAATCTACCTTCTCTCCATAAGGACCTTCGTCGGGAAGATGTCCGGCTTCACGGAGGTCTACCGCATGGCGGCCTACGCTGCGGCCGCCCTGGTACTCGCATGGATACCCATACTTGGCGCCTTCGCCTTCACTTACGCCCTGATAGTCCTTATGGGAATAGGCATCCAGAGCGTCTACAGGACCTCTTTCCTGACCACCGTCGTCACAGCCGTGGTAGGCTTCGTGCCCGTCGCGTCGGTTCTGATCTGGCTTATCATCGCCAGTGTGGCTTCCTAGAGAGCGTATCGTACTCTAGGAGGTCTCGCTCCTCCCTTCGCCCCAGGGCCACGGACCAAAGCGCGAGGGTCTTCTCGTCAGGGATGGTCGATGTGCGCGGAGGTTGCAAGCGCTCTATTCTACCCACCGTGACCCTCCGCCCTCAGGAACTCGCCCACGCCCTTACGAACGCACTCAACCCGTTTGTCCTCTTTACGGCGCTCTTTGCCCTGGTCGCCCTCGCGGAGGCCGGTGCCTACAGGGGCGTCCTCTACCTGGCGGTGGAGTTGCTTGCTGCGGCGGCCGTTGCGGGGTACGTGCTCCTTATGCGGCGGCGCTCCCGGGTGGGGGACTTCTGGATCTCTGCCCGCGCCGAACGTCTCACGCCCGCCCTGTTTCTGCTCGCAGCCTTCGTGGTTCTGCTCGCAGCCCTGGTCCTGTTCGATGCCCCACAAGATCTCTCTTTGCTTACCCTCTCGATGGGTCTCGCGAGCGTGGCGATCGCCGGGATCACACTGCTCTGGAAAGCGAGCGCCCACTGCACCGTCGCCGGACATGTCGCTGCCGCCGGGCTCCTGCTGCTCGGCCCTCTAGGCTTCGTCTTCCTCCTCGTGCTGCCGCTCGTAATCTGGTCGCGGGTGACCCTCAAGGCACACACCCTGTCCCAGACGCTCGCCGGCGCGGTGGTGGGAGCAGGGTTTGCGGTTCTCTTTCTGGCATAGAAACAGCCCACCGAAAAGCGGGCTGGGTAGTGACCCCACCGGGATTCGAACCCGGGTTTTCGCCGTGAGAGGGCGATGTCCTTGGCCTATAGGGGCTCCTGCTACAGCGGATTTCACGCCAGTGGGTCAGGATTGACCCCCACGTTTGACCCTAACCGCACCGTACCGCAGATCATGAGGGGGCGCACAGGCCCTGGTAGTGCAGGTACTTCGGATATTCGACCAGGGAGGAAAGGTTTCGAGGTGTCTGAGCAGGAGCGTGGCAGGGAGGGGGCGGGACCGCGCGCAATAAGGCGCTTCACGCGCGGGAGGCGGCGAAACCTTGAGTTTCAATCTCCGTCCCGAGGAACCAGCCTATGTCCGCGGTCTGTGATTCTATCGCCGGCGCGGGTCAACCCTCCGGCCCTGCGCCCGCGGGAGGATGCTCCCGCGCAGCATACCGAAACAACAACGCCGATCCGACGGCTGAGACTGCGCCCAGTAGAGTCGTAGGACCGATTAGTACGGCAGCCCGCAGCCACAGGTCCGGGAATATGGCACTCGCCACCCCCGCAGAAACCGCAAGCACGCACATCAGCAGACCAGTCACCGCCCCCCAGGCGCCGAATCGGGGAAGCGACAACTCATCGAATCTGCTACGGCTCTCTGCAACCTGAAGCACCGCGGAAAAGACCGCGCCGCCAAGGAAGCCGGGTATCGCCAGCGCCGTCGGCCAGACATCAACGAGGGACCCCATCGGATCTATGAACAGCTCTATCAGCACACCAACGAGCGTCCATCCGGCTGCCCAGGTCAGGCCCATCCCGACTGCACCGCGGATGCGTCTCAGCCACTTCTTCATTACTACCTCCCTGTGCACTTGGACCTTCTACCACCGATGCTGCCCATCAGGTCTGACGATGCCCCCCCGAGCGAGCGCCGTCGCGAACAACGCGCGTGCCATTCCATGTGGCTGGAAGCGCGATGATGGCACCGATGATTCCGACGGCGAGCACCCTATCAGATGTACCCGAACATCGGCGGAAAGACGATCACGACAATCGCCGCCCACACGGCATAGACCGGCAGGTAATCCGTCTGCCACCGTTCGAGGAGCGAGAACGACCCACGCCCGCGGAGGAAGCTCACGTAGAGCGCGGCGGACCAGGCAAGGTTGACGAGCAGGATTACGTTCTCGCCCAACGCGGCCACGCGGTTGGGGCTGAAGCCGAACTCGGAGATTCGCGCGGCTATGGCCCACAGCGCTACCGCGTCAGCCAGTAGCGCACTGACCAGCAGCACGACCTGGAGCACATCGAAGACGCCGGGGGGCGACCGGGGGTCCCGGGCGGAGAGGGAATAGAGCAGAAGGCCCAGGACCACCACCAGGAGCAAGTCGAACGCGATGAGCACGTTCCGCTCGATGTCGACTCCGCGTCCGGTCCACAGCAGGGTCGCCAGAAACGTGACCAGCATGGCGGCGAAAAGAGGCGTGAAGAGGCGAGTCAGCACCGGCGCCATATTCTCGATCACGCTTTGCTTGGCCTCCACCAGCCAGGAGGCGACCACGACGGCCCCGACCGCTCCGCACGGCAGCAGCCAGGACTCGAAGAAGGGCTCGACATCGATCCCGATGGCCTGGAAGATCATCGCCATGAACGCCGTGAGGACGGCGCCGCCGAGGGCGATCAGCACGTAGTAGATGAACAGCTCGCCCGAGAATCGAATGAAGTCCATGCGGCCCCCGACCTGGCTCCAGCGGCCGCCGGCGTACGCGACACCCAACACCAGCAAGAGCGCGATCGGCAGGTGCAGCGCCGTGAGCGCCTCGGTGTAGCCGCCCGGGGCGAATGGATAGACGTTGGCGAATACACCCGCCGCGACGAACGCCACGGCCAGCCAGCGGAGAGTACTGGTGTCGAGCCGCCGTTTCCAGACGAAATAGCCGGCCAGGAGGGGCAGCACGAACAGACTCAGATTGCGGGCGTAGAAACCGACATCCGCATCCAACTGAATTCCGAAGAGCGCCGGCACCTTGATGGCGAGCGCCGCCGCCGCGGCGAGACAGAATGCGACGATGGCGTCCGTTCGCGCCGCGGGCTGCGGCTCCCCGGTGTCGGAGGGGGACACCACGAGTTGCTTCCAGAGGCGGTCCGAGTGCTCGCGCGCGAACTCCCGTGAGAGGGCGTCGAGGTCGCCCATGCGCTTCACCGCCACCAGGAACGCTTCATCGGTGGCGAGCCCCGCGTCGACCAGGACCGCTACCTGCTCGCGCAGATGGTCTTCCAGCTCCGCTACGTCGACGGAGTGGATCGCCTGCCGGCGGCGGAGGTAGCT
>DASQVA010000002.1:0-13796 GCA_035641035.1 Rubrobacter sp.
GCTCGTGCGCGGCGTGGGGGGCCAGCGCCACCCGGGTCTCGCCCGGCGCCCTCTCCCTCGGCACCCCGATCCTCATAGCACGCCTCCCCAAGGCGTGTCCGCAACGGGCGCCTCGAAGCCGGCGGTTTCGTGCGCGTAACGTGGTCCCATAGCCCCGAGGATTACCCCGGGGTTGATGCTATCGTTGAAACCGCCGTTCTCCACCGGAGTTGGCTCCCATCCTCTCGACACAGTACTGTCCGCGCCCGTTCCCCTAGGCGAACACGGACCTGAAACGGTACTCGCCTAACTGGATTTTGCCCGATCCACCCGTGCGCGTCCGAAAGATCAAGGCATCTCCCACGATTGATGCTCCCCGAAAAAGCGTTTCAGCTCCGCCTCGGCTCCCCCGAACCCAACGGCGACCCCCCTGACGGACACCGGAGTCCACGAGGGGCCAAACCGTACGGCAAAACCGGCCTCCCAAAGGTCCAGAGCGAGCTCCTGCACCACCCTTGACGGTGCCACTCTGGGCTGCGCCACGCGGACCACGCGCGTCTCCAAGACGGCCCCCGAGAGCGCCGCTGCGACGGTCAAGGACCGCAGCACGGCCTCGAGGGCTAGCCTGAGGTCGCGCTGTGTAAGGGCAACTATCTCCCCGAGGACCTCGCGCCGCGCTTCGCCCGGCGCGTCGATCTCGACGATCGAGCGCCGGACGCTCTCCGGCAGCGCCGGGAGCATGGTGGACTCCGGCAGCTCGTCTTCGGCGCGGTCCCAGAGGAGCGTAGCGCCGAACTCAACCGTGCCGGCCGTGCTGGTAGCCACGGTGCCGGCCGGCTCGCCGGTCGGCAGGACTAGGGTCCGTTTCCTCGCGGCCCGGGTGAGGCTTGCCATCCCGCCCGTCTCCCTCAGCGGGCGGCCTGCTCCTCGGGCATGGTGGCCTCCTGCACCGACGCCTCGGTATCCTTGGAGGTCCGGGCGCTGGCGTCGAGGAAGCCGTAGAAGAGCGGGTGCGGGCGCAGGGGGCGGCTCTTAAACTCTGGGTGGAACTGACTCCCGATAAAAAACGGGTGGTTCTTGAGCTCGGCGATCTCGACCAGCCTCCCGTCGGGAGAGGTACCGGAGAAGACCATCCCGGCCTCCGAGAGCGCCTCGCGGTACGCGTTGTTCACCTCGTAGCGGTGGCGGTGGCGCTCCTCTACGAGGTCGGACTCGTAGAGTTCCGCGGCGAGGGTGTCCGATACGACCTTGCACGGCCAGTGCCCGAGGCGCATCGTGCCGCCCATGTCCACACCGACCTGGTCGGGCATGATGTCTATGACCGGGTGCGGGGTGTCCTCGAACTCGGTCGAGTTAGCCATCTCGAGTCCCGCCACGTTGCGGGCGAACTCTATGATCGCTATCTGCATCCCGAGGCACAGCCCGAGGTAAGGCGTCCCGGTCTCGCGTGCGTAGCGGGCCGCCTCGATCTTGCCCTCGGCACCCCTGTGGCCGAAGCCGGGAAGGACGAGCACGCCGTCCACGCCAGCGAGGCGTGCCTCCGTGGATTCAAGATCGAAGAGCTGCTCGGAGTCCACCCAGTCAAGCTCAACCTTCAGGCCGTGGGCGCCGCCTGCATGCCCGAGGGCCTCTACCACCGAGAGGTACGCGTCTTGCAGCTTTATGTACTTCCCGATGATGGCGATCCTGACTGTGCGCTCAGCCTCCAGCATGCCGGAGACCAGCTCGCGCCACTCCCCGAGCTCCGCCGGTGGGGCGGAGAGCCCGAACTTCTCGAGCACTAGGTCGTCGAGGCCCTCGTCGTGCAGGTTCAGGGGGATCGCGTAGAGGTTCGGGGCGTCCTCGGCTGGGATCACCGAGTCGAGCTCGGTGTCGGCGAAGAGCGCGATCTTGTTCTTTATGTCCTCGCTCATCGGCCTGTCAGCCCGGCAGATCAGCACGTCGGGGCTGATGCCGATCTCCCGCAACCGCTGCGCGGAGTGCTGGGTCGGCTTGGTCTTTAGCTCGCCGGCGGCATCGATGTACGGTACGTATGAGACGTGTATGTAGAGCACGTTGTTACGTCCGACGTCGTTGCGGAACTGCCTTATAGCTTCGAGGAAGGGCAGACTCTCGATGTCGCCGACCGTGCCCCCGATCTCGGTGATGACGATATCCTTGTCCTGGCCGAGACGCCCTATCCTGTTCTTGATCTCGTTGGTAATGTGCGGGATGACCTGCACGGTCGCCCCGAGGTAATCCCCCCGCCTCTCGCGGGTTATGACCTCCCAGTACACGCTCCCCGTAGTCACGTTGGAGAGACGACCCAGGTTCTCGTCCAGGAAGCGCTCGTAGTGTCCTAGGTCGAGGTCCGTCTCCGCCCCGTCCTCGGTGACGAAGACCTCGCCGTGCTGATAGGGGTTCATCGTCCCCGGATCGACGTTTATGTACGGGTCGAACTTCTGGAGCACCACCCGGTACCCGCGGCTCTTCAGCAACATCCCCAAAGCCGCTGCACTCGTCCCCTTGCCGATTGACGACACCACGCCGCCCGTCACGAAGACATACTTGGTCTCACTCATCTCAACGACACCCCCAAAGACGCACCCAACGTAACGCTGCTACCCCCTTCACGAATCGGGATCCACCGGGAAAGGCCAGAGCAGAGAGTCCCGGGCACGACCCCGACCGGCCCTCGGACCGCGACGAGGCAAACCAGAACGGCAGCCCGGATCGTCCCCGCATCACCGCGTATGATACGCCTTCTGTTGAAAAAATAAAACACCTCAGAAGGACCGGCACAGCCGGTTTATCGGCGGCCGGCCTTGCGAGGTGTCTAATAGGTACTTGTCCGGGTACTTGTCCGGCCGACTATGGCTTGAACAAAACCTTTATGGCGCCGTCGTCCTTCTTCTGAAAAATCTCATAGCCGCGCGGGGCCTCCTCCAGCGGCAGCTGGTGGGTATGGAAGTCCTCGACGCCGAGCGGGTCGCCGTCGCCGGTTAGGAGCGGCATGATGTCTTCGGTCCAGCGCTTGACGTTAGCCTGCCCCATCCTGAGCTGTATCTGCTTATCGAACAGCGTCAGCATGGGAAGGGGGTCAGCCTGTCCGCCGTAGACGCCGCTGAGGGAGATCGTCCCGCCCCGCCGCACCGCGTCGATGGCGAGCAAAAAGGCGTTCAGGCGATCTACACCGGTCTCCTGCATGGCGCCCTGCGCCAGCCTGTCGGGCAGGAGGCCCGTGAGCTGTTGGGCCAGCCCGGCTCCGGGGGACCCGTGCGCCTCCATCCCGACCGCGTCGATTACCGAGTCGGTCCCCCGCCCGTCGGTCATCTCCCGGATCGTCTCGGCGAGGTCTTCGTGCTCGTTGAGGTCGAGCACCTCGGCCCCCTGCCGCCGCGTTCTTTCGAGGCGCTCTGGTACCAGGTCCACGGCGATGACCCGGTGGCCGCGGTGCAGCGCGATCCGGCTGGACATATCCCCGATGGGCCCGAGGCCCAGGACGGTCACGCTCCCACCTTCTGGGATGCCTGCGTACTCGACCGCCTGCCAGGAGGTGGGCAGGACGTCCGATAGGTAGAGGAAGCGCTCGTCCGGCGGTCCGTGGGGCACCTTGATGTGGGTGTACTGCGCCTGGGGGACGCGCAGGAACTCGGCCTGCCCACCATCCACCTCCCCGTAGAGCTTGGTGTAGCCAAAGAGCGCTGCTCCCATGTTCTGATCGCGCACCTGCGTCGTCTCACACTGAGTCTGGAGACCCTGGCCGCACATCCAGCAGTGGCCGCACGAGATCTGGAACGGCATCACGACCCGGTCGCCGGGTGCGAGGTTGGTGACCTCGGGGCCCACCTCCTCTACGATGCCCATCGGCTCGTGACCGAGGATATCTCCCTGCTCTATAAACATGCCGAGCACCTCGTAGAGGTGGAGGTCTGAGCCGCAGAGCGCCGTCGTCGTGATGCGCACGATCGCATCTGTGGGCTCCTGAATAGTTGGGTCGGGCACGTTGTCCACCCTGACGTCCCGCTTACCGTGCCAAGTTACCGCCTTCATCTGGTCTCCTCCGGTAGTTATTCTTGTCTCGGATCGTTCTCTGGACTTCGTAATTGCCCGGTACCGCTGGTCCCAAACCTCACGCTGCCGTTCGAGCTCTCCGGCCCGGGTCTTCACCCAGGTGATCTTGGTGATTAACCCAGTCGTCATCGAAGTCGTCGTCATCGAAGTCGTCGGCCTCGCTGCTGCGCCTCAGGCGGTAATCATAGGCGGCTCGCCCACCGTCTCCTCGTCCTATAGGCTCGCGCCCAGCGCGCCGGCGATTATCGCCAACGAGGTTCTCAGCGAGCTCAGCGTCACGCACTCCCGAAATCGACCACGGCCCCGTCGACGTGCCTGCCCAGGAGCCCGGGCAGCTAGGGGCTCGGGCAACTTGGGGGCTAATTCGTAGCCTATCTCCCCGGGAATCTCGGGCGCGCACATCAACCCGATCCTAACACCGGCGGGGGCGCTCCGATGTCCTCACCAATTGGCACCGGCTGAGTACTCTCGTATCTCCCATTCCGTCATTCGCCAGCCACCGTGACCTCCTCACCCGAGCATCAAACGCTTACCCCGAGCCGTGTATTCATGCGAGAAATCTCATGTACTATAGCGGTAGTCATTGCAGTTGACCCCCTCGCTTGCCCGTCGGTGTTGTGGGTGAATCGGAGGCGTAACCGTGTACGGGGCGGAGTCGTCTAACCCCCCCGATATAACGATGGGTCAATACCATTGCACACCGCTGTAGTTGTTACTTCTGTTCGAATCGGCGATTATACATTTACCGCCATCTTCCCGAATGGTTCAAAATGGGCAGCGCTGCTCGGGGGGTCTCCCGGAACGCCAGAGACGAGCGCCTGGGTTTCGGTTTCGCCTAACCCTGGTTACGGCAGGGGGACCATACCCCGTTCTCCGCACGGAGCCGAGTACAGAAGGTGCCGAAGACGATCCCCACCGCTGCGCGTGGGAGTCGTTTGTGGTCTTATGGCCGGAACCAGTGCGGTACCTGTGTGGTGCTGCACGGCAGCCTCCGCAGAGCGGCGGTAAGCGTTACCCGCCACCGACCAGGAGCTCAGAGGCGTGCGCGAGAGAGGCCTGATCGACCCGTCCGGAGAGCATTCGGGCCATCTCCTTGAGGCGCGCTTCGCCCTCGACGCGGGTGATGCGGGTGATAGTACGCCCGTCAGACTCCTCCTTGGCTACGACGACGTGCGAGGCGGCTTCGGAGGCGATCTGCGGCAGGTGGGTGATGGTCAAAACCTGGTTGCGCTCGCCGAGCACCCGGAGCTTCGCCCCCACCGCAGTCGCCGTCTCGCCGCCGATCCCGGCGTCAACCTCGTCAAAGACGTAGGTCGCCCCTGGCTCCACTCGCTCCTGCGCGAGCCGGATGGCTAGCATGATCCTGCTCAGTTCGCCGCCGGAGGCGTAGCGCCTGACCGGCAGCTCCGGCTCGCCGGGGTTCGGTCTTATGGCGAACTCCACCCTCTCCGCGCCGGAAGGACCGGGCTCGACCGGCACCAGCTCAGCCCGGAACGTCGTCTTTCCTAAATTGAGGTCCCCCAGGTTCTCCTGCACCTTCTCGGAGAGCATTTCCGCCGCCTTTCTTCGTCCCGCCGAGATAGAGGCCGCCAGCTCCGCGAGACGCCGCTTCCCTTCTGCAAGCCTCCCGTCTAGCTGGGCCGTCTCCTCGTCCAGGTTCTCGAGCCGCGAGAGCCGCGTTCGGGATTCCTCCAGGTAACCTTCAACATTGCCGTACTTGCGTTCGAGGGTGCGCATGGCGGCCAGTCGATCTTCGACGGTCTCCAGGCGGCCCGGGTCGGCCTCCAGCTCGTCCACGTAGGACCTGAGCTCGTAGAGCAAGTCTTCGAGCTCCGCGGAGAGGCCGCCCAGGCGTTGCAGGAGGGTGATCAGGCCCTCGTCGTGGCGGGAGGCCGTCTCCAGCTCTGAGGTGGCGCGGGCCACCGCGTCTATGGCACCCACCCCGTCTTCGGCGGAGAGGGCGACGGTCGCCGCGGCGGCGGCCTGCAAGATGTCGGTGACGTTTCTCAGGCGCTCGCGCTCGCGCTTGAGCTCGGAGATCTCTTCTGCGTCGTAGCCTGCGGACTCGAGTTCTGAGACCTGGAAGCGCAAAAAGTCCACCTCCCGCAGGCGCGCCTCGGAGGAGGCAAGGATCTCCTGGAGTTCTCGCCGATCCCTCTCAACCGCATGCCACAGCGCCGCGTGCTCGCGCTTCGCTGTGGCGGCGCTTTCGTCCAGAAAGTCGTCCAGGATGGCGAGTTGTTCGGCAGGCTCTGTAAGTCGGGTCTGCTCGCGTTGGCTGTGGTAGGAGACCAGGCGTTCGCCTAGAGAGGCGAGTGCTCTGACCGGAACCGAAACCCCGCCGACGTAGCATCGGGAGCGTCCTTCTTCGGTGAGGGTACGCCGCAGGACCAGGCCATCCTCACCTTCCACCTCCTCGGCGAGGTCCCCGAGGGCATCGGTGAGAAGGGCCGGGCCGGTCTCTTGGGGCAGGACGAAGGTGCCCTCGACGGTGGCCTTGCTGGCGCCGGCGCGGACGGTGTCGGAGCGGGCGCGGCCACCGAGGAGCATCTGGAGCGCAGTTGCGAGGAGGGTCTTGCCGGCGCCGGTCTCCCCGGTGATCGCGTTCAGTCCGGGAGAGAGTTCCAGGGTGGCCTCCTCGATCAGGGCCACGTTCTCGACGGAAATCTCCGTGAGCACTACAGGAAGGTCCTCCGCACCGCTCGCCACCAACTCCAGTCTTCGGTCCGCCCTATTCTAACGCTTTGGCATGACAGACTAATCTCTATCCGCCCGTCCGCCGGTACCTCGCGCGGATCGTCACCGTCTAGGGAGAGCAGCGCTTCCCGCCCGACGAGCCTGAGCTCGGCCACCTGATCCTCGCCCAGGACCAGTGGCCGGCTGACGAGCGCGTGGGGCGCTATGGGGACGAGCACGTAGCACCCGGCATCACCAGAGATGATCGGCCCACCCGCCGAGAGTGCGTACGCCGTCGAGCCGAGGGGCGTCGCCGCTATAAAGCCGTCGCACCGGAACGCGAAGAGCTCCTCCCCGGCGATAGAGACGTCGACCGAGATAAGTTGGTGGGGCCGCTTCTTGATGAGTACGGCGTCGTTAGCGGCCAGGAAGGGCCCGCCCTCGGCACCCCTGACCTCGAGCATCCGGTACTGCTGTACTTTGAGCCCCCCGGCGAGCACCTTCTCGACGCCTGTCTCCATCTCGTCCGGCAGCATCCCGGACATAAAGCCGACCTTGCCCAGGTTCACCCCAAGCAGCACCCGCCCCGGGTACATCCTGGATGCCCGGAGCATAGTCCCGTCGCCGCCGAGCACGAACACGAGATCGAGCTGGGGGGTCCCGTCGGGCTCGCTGTCGGGCCTGACCTCCGCGATCTGCACCCCGCCCTTCTTCAAGGCCATGACGAGCCGGTCGAAGTACCCCTCGCTGACCTTCGGGTTCGCGACGATACCGACGCGCCGAATCACGCCTGGCTCCATAAGGTCAGCCACCGCCCACCACCCCCCCGATACGCGCCTCGTCGATGGTCGTCTGCGCCCCACGGGCGAGGTGGAGCGGGTACTCCCGGTTCCCCGATTTCTTCCCGGCGACCGCAGCCCGCGCCACGCCGACCGCGCCGAAACCTTGGGAGTCGAAGAAACCTACGACGCGCCGGATCACGGCCGCGTGCACCCCCGGGGCACGGACGAGCCCGCCGCGCCCGACGGACCCCGGTCCCGTCTCGAACTGGGGTTTGACGAGTACGACCGCCTCACGCAAAGTCGGCGTGGTCGAAACCAGGCGCTCTAAGGCAACAGCAAGAGAGATAAACGAGAGGTCGGCCACCAGGACCTCAGGGTCGAAGGGTAAATCGCCGCCGTCCAGATGCCGCACGTTGGTCCGCTCCATGACGACGACTCTAGGATCGTTTCGGAGGCACCAGTCGAGCTGGCCGTAGCCCACGTCTACAGCCAGCACCCGCGCCGCCCCCCGCTGCAACAACGCGTCCGTAAACCCCCCCGTGGAGGCGCCGGCGTCGATGCACAGACGGTCCTCGATCCGGATTCCGAATTCGTCTAGGGCGCCGGCGAGCTTCTCGCCGGCGCGCGAGACGAAGCGGTCGGCCCGCTCGACCTCGAGGGGTGCGTCGGGGGCGACGCGCGAGCCGGCCTTAGTCACCACCCGGTCGCCGACGCGAACGCTGCCGGAGAGGATCAAACCCTGCGCCCGGCTCCTGTTCTCGGCGAGTCCCCTCTCTACCAGCAAGGCGTCCAACCGCTGGGCGTTGCCCTTCATGCCCAGCGCTAGCTATCCCGGTGGCGCACGAAGTACGCCAGCTCCCGCAGACCCGAGGTGTCTCCCTTGACCCGCGCAAGCGCCGCCATTGCCCTCCCGGCGGCCTCGTCGGCCTCGAGCCGGGCGCCCTCCAATCCGAAGACGCCGACGAAGGTAGCCTTGCACTGCTCGGCATCGCTGCCCGCACTCTTGCCAAGCGCCTCGCGCGTGGAGGTGGCGTTAAGTACGTCATCCACGACCTGGAAGCAGAGGCCGACCTCCGAAGCGTACTCCGAGACGGCGGCCTGCTCCTCTTGCGTAGCACCGGCAAGGATGGCCCCGATGCGGGCGGCGGATCTTATGAGGGCTCCCGTCTTGTACTTGTGGATCATGTAAAGCGTCTCGAGATCCGTTCCACCCCCGACGCCGGTCTGGTCCATGTCCATAACCTGCCCGCCGACCATCCCGTTGACCCCCGTGGAGTCCGCCAGCTCTCTCACCACCTCCAGCACCCGTTCGGAGCTGCCCTCCTGGTGGACCGTGATCAGGGTCAGTGCCTCCCCGAAGAATGCGTCGCCGGCGAGAATAGCCATCGCCTCGCCAAACTTTTTGTGGGCCGTCGGCCGCCCCCGGCGGAAGTCGTCGTCGTCCATCGCCGGCAAATCGTCATGGATGAGCGAGTAGGTGTGGATGAGCTCGATGGCTGCGGCCGAGGGCAGAACGTGCGAGGGCTCGTCCCCGAAAACCCATGCGGTCTCCATGCAAAGCGTAGGCCGCACGCGCTTACCTCCTGCGAGCATCGAGTACCTCATGGCCTCCTCGAGTTCCTCTAGCCGCGGCTCCGCGGTGAAGCGGAGTCCGTGCAGGTACTCCTCGAAGGAGCGCCGGTGCTGCTCCCAGCGCACCCGGCTGTGCGTCCCGCTAGCCTCGCTCGACATACCCTACCTTACCGTCCGCTCGGCCCTCGGCGCCACGCAGGACCCCGCCCACGAACGCGGGCGCTTCATCGCCGGAGAAACCCTTGGCGAGCTCCACCGCCTCGTTGACAGCGACGTCGGGGGGTACGTCGTCCACGTGGAGCATCTCGTAGAGCGCAAGGCGCAGGATCGAACGGTCCACAGCGCTCATCCGGTGGACGGGCCAACCGACCGAGACCTCGGAGAGCACCGCGTCGAGTTCCTCCCGCTCCTCCTCGACCCCCTGGGCGAGCCGGACGGCGTACTCCTCCAGATTCCCCCTGTGTCTCCGCCAGCGCTCTAACGTCGGCCCAAGCGGGCTCTCATTGACGTCGCTCTGATACAAGGTCAAAAATGCCTGCTTGCGCGCCGTGCGCCGGCTCAAATGCCTCTCCAGTGCAAAAGGCTCAAACCCTCGTCAGGTACTCTTTGGAGCGCGTGTCCACCCGCACCCGGTCGCCGACGTTCACAAATAGCGGGACCTGCACCACGACCCCGGTCTCCAGCGTGGCGGGCTTCGTCCCCCCCGTAGCCGTATCGCCCTTGAGGCCGGGATCGGTATTCGCGACCTCAAGGTCCACGTGCGCGGGGGGCTCGACGCTCACGACCTCCCCGTCCGCAGCGAGCACGTTAACCGTGCGGCCTTCGACCACGTAGCTGGCGGTCTCGCCCACGGCGTCGGCGGGGATGGCAGTCTGCTCGTAGGTGTCCGTGTCCATGAAGTACAGTATGTCCCCATCCCGGTACAGATACGTCATCGGCCGCGACTCGGTCCTGACGTTCTCAAGCTTCTCCCCTGCCCGAAAGGTCTTCTCGACCACGGCCCCGGTGTCGATGTTTCTAAGGCGTGTCCTCACAAACGCCCCGCCCTTGCCCGGTTTCACGTGTTGAAAAAATAGGATCATGAACCGCTTGCCGTCGACGCGGATGGCAGTGCCGTTTCTGAGTTGGTTAGTGGATATCATGCGCGAAAACTCCCCTTCGAAACGCCTTGTTGTCGCAGCCGTACGAAGCACAGCAGCCCGGCTGAAACGCCGCAATATTATCGCACAATTCCTCCGGCCTTCAGGTGCTCGTGCCCGCGCGCCGGCGAAGACAATCAATCTCAGACTGGCGGGCTCGTCGACGACGCCCTTGCCTACGCGTCATCGCATCGGCTCCCCTTCGCCCACGCGCGGTAGCCGATCGTACACCGGCATCTCCGACATTGGCGAGTAACTGTGGGCTACTTCGGCCCTTGGCCGCGACCGGCACCTCGCATGAGCACGTAACCGACCGCGGCCACGTAACCCCGAGGCCCCATACCGGCGACCACCGCATCGACCGCCGGAGAAATGACCGACACGCGCCGCCACTCCTCTCTGGTATGAATGTTCGACAGGTGAACCTCTACCTTGGGTACATCTGCCGCTTCTAGTGCGTCGTGCAGCGCGTAAGAGTAGTGCGTCCACGCCCCGGGATTGATGATTAAACCGTCGGAAGCGGCCGCTTCACCGACGAAACTGACCATCTCTCCCTCGAAATCAGTCTGCCTGAACTCTAGATCCACGTTAGGAAACTCGTCTCGTAGTAGCTTCTCCATGTCGTCGAGGGTCAGGTTCCCGTAGATTTCGGGTCGACGGGTGCCGAGGATGCCGAGGTTCACGCCGTTGAGGACGAAGACCCTACTCAACGACAGCCTCTATGGCCCACAGGGCTTCGCCTTCGTGTACAGGCACACCCCAGAGAGGTCGGCCCACCTCTTCGAGGAGGACAAAGCGGTGCTCTCCTGCCGCGTCGGATCCGGAGCGTTTCTTGTCGCGCCCCATCGCCTGGAGCACCCTACCGGTACCGACGTTTGGTACGCTCAGCGGTAGTCCGGCAGCCTGGATCAGGTCCTGGTGCAGGGCAGTGAGGTCCCTGTCGAAGCGCTCGCGCGATAGGTGGGCAGCGGCGACCATGCCTGCGGCAACCGCCGAGCCGTGCGGAAGGGCGTAGCCGGCTGCGGCCTCGATAGCGTGCCCGACAGTGTGGCCGTAGTTCAAAATGGCGCGGAGTCCTCCCTCTAGCTCGTCCTGGGCAACGACTTGGGCCTTAAAGCGGACGGACTGAAGGATGAGTGGGAGCAGGGCCTCGGCGTCCCCGGTTCGGGCCTTTTCGACGAGGTGCAGGTCGTCGAAGAAGGACCCGCCGGCGAGCAGTCCCATCTTAACGGTCTCAGCTAGGCCGTTGGAGAGCTCGCGCCTAGGGAGCGCACGTAACCAGTCGAGGTCAGCGACGACGAGGCGGGGCCTGACGAAGGCGCCGACGAGGTTCTTCCCCTCGGGCAGGTCTACCGCGACCTTCCCGCCGACGGAGCTATCCACCATCGCGAGGAGAGAGGTCGGTAGCATGACGAGGTTCACGCCACGCAGGTAGGTGCCGGCGACGAAGCCGCCCAGGTCCCCCACGACTCCACCACCGAGCGCGAAGAGTGTCGCATCACGGGTAAGCCCGAGGCCGGCTAGTCTGCGGATGGTCCCCGCGTAGGTCTCGAGGCTCTTCGAGGTCTCGCCGGCCGGGACTTCGAGCACACCGGCCACACGCCAGCCGGCCCTCTCAAGGGCTTCGCGCACGGAGGCACCGTGCAAGGGACCTACGGTCGAGTCGGTGAGGATGGCGCACAGTCCGGGTGCGAGCGAGCGCGAGAGCGTCTCGGCGAGGTCGAGGCCCGCGCCGACGACCACCTGGTAGGCACCGGCCACCGGGACTTCTACGGTTTGGGCAGGCACCGGATCACCTCCTCGGCCACCGCCGCCGGCGGACGCCCCCCGACCTCGATCACGAGATCGGCGACCTCCCGGTACAACGGGAGACGCTCAGCATAGCGCCGCTCGAAGTCCTCGGGGCTCGCTGCACGCAGCGGCCGGCCAGTCCCTCGCGTTCTATTGTAGAGAATCTGCGTATCTTCTCGAAGAAAAACCGTCGCTGCCTCGCGGAGCAGCGCACGGTTGTCCGGGCGGACCACGACGCCGCCGCCGCAGGCGACGACGCTCCCTGGGTGGCCCTCGAGCGCATCGAGGAGAGTTTGGTGCTCGAGGTCGCGGAAGTGATCCTCGCCGTTCTCCGCGAAGATTTCGGGTATCCCGCAACCGGCTCGCCTTGCTATCGCGCGGTCGAGGTCCACAAACTCCCGTCTGAGAGCGCGGGCAAGGGCGCGCCCGACGGTGGTCTTGCCGCAACCCATGTAGCCGACGATCGCCACGTGCCTCTTCAAACCTTAGAATCTCTCTCTGCTGCCGGTCCCGGCGATGCGTTCGGTATAGGAGCCGTAGGCGGCGCAGATGTCGGTCATGTTGTCCGCCCCGAACTTCTCCAGGAAGGCTTCGGCGAGCACGACCGCGACCATGGACTCCCCGATCACGGCCGCCGCCGGCACCGCACAGGAGTCAGCCCGCTCCTTGAAGCCCCGTGTGGGCTCGCCGGTCGAGAGGTCCACGGTGCGTAGGGCCTTGGCTATGGTCGAGATAGGTTTCATGGCCGCAGAGACCACGACGGGCTCACCGTTGGTCATGCCGCCCTCCAGGCCCCCGAGGCGGTTGCTCGCGCGGGCCAGATGGCCGTCTTCGGGGATGATCTCATCCTGTACCTCGCTGGACCTCTTGCTCGCCAGCTCGAAGCCCATCCCGAACTCGACGCCCTTGATGGCGTTTATGGACATTATGGCTGCCGCGAGCTTCGCGTCGAGCTTGTCCCGCCAGTCGCCATAGGAACCAAGTCCCGGCGGACAACCCCGGGCGACTACCACGAACTCTCCGCCCAAAGCGTCGCGGGCGTAGCGGGCGGCGTCTATCTCTGCCTTCATCTGCTCGGAGACGTTGGGGTCAGGGCAGCGCACCTCGGACTCGTCGGCCATGGCCACGTCGAGGGCTGCCCGTTCCTTCGGGAAGGCTGCCGCACCGATGCGGTAGACGGCGCTGCTAATCTCGACGCCGAACCCCGCGAGGAGCTTCTTCGCCACACCACCTGCAGCCACCCGGGCCGTCGTCTCGCGGGCGCTGGAACGCTCGAGAACGTTGCGCAGGTCGTCGAAGGCGTATTTCTGCATCCCGGCGAGGTCGGCGTGCCCGGGACGGGGGAGCGTTATGGGGTCCGGCGGGTCCTCGACCGGCTCAGGAGACATGCGATGCTCCCAGTTAGCGTAGTCGTTGTTGCGGATAAGCATGGCGACCGGGGAGCCCAGCGTGCGACCGTGGCGCACGCCGCCCAGGAACTCGACCTCATCCTTCTCTATCTTCTGGCGACCGCCCCGGCCGTAACCCTTCTGCCTGCGGGCGAGATCCCGATTGACGTCCTCCGCGAGCAGCCCGAGTCCCGCTGGGACCCCGTGTACCAACGCCACCTCACCGGGGCCGTGAGATTCCCCCGCCGTCGAAAAACCAAACCTCAAGAGCGCCTCCGAGCCTTAACGACCTGCAACTTCTTTGCCGCTAATATAAACTAACGACGCCATCCCGTTGTGTTGCGGGAACGCCGCAAACTCGTAGCCGCACCCCTCTGTGAAGGTCCCGAACTTCGCCAGGACCTTAAGGTCGTCCG
>DASQVA010000003.1:0-5597 GCA_035641035.1 Rubrobacter sp.
GTCTTCCTGGAAGTGCTTGGGCCAGCGCTGAACGAAGTAGAACGTCGCCCGCCTCCCGTTAGGCAGGGCGTTCCAGAGGAGGACCCGCGCGAAGATCGGCAGGTAGGGGGCGAGCCGATGCCCGGTACCGTTCAGCGTGGAGGCGGACCCGTAGTTGACGAGCGTCCCGCCTCGGCGGAGCATCCGCCAAGAGTCGACGATCCCCGGACCGCCCACGTGGTCGAAGACCGCGTCCATGCCCCCCGGCGAGAGCTCGTGCACCCTCTTGGACACGTCCTCGTTGCGGTAATCGATCGGCACGGCGCCTAAAGCACGCACGTGGTCGTGCTTGGGGGCCGAGGCGGTCCCTATCACCTTTGCGCCCGCGAGCCGCGCCAGCTGCACCAAG
Source organism: Rubrobacter sp. (assembly GCA_035641035.1). Taxonomy (GTDB): domain Bacteria; phylum Actinomycetota; class Rubrobacteria; order Rubrobacterales; family Rubrobacteraceae; genus Rubrobacter_D. The sequence continues at coordinate 389 of DASQVA010000003.1, forward strand.
AGCGTCCCTACCCCTCCGGAAGCCCCGTGTACGAGCACGGTCTGTCCGGGCCGCACCTTCGCGGCGCGGTGGAGCATCTGCCAGGCGGTAACCCCGTTGGTCACGGCCGCAACCGCCTCGGCGGGGTCGAGCCCTTCCGGCACCGGCGCGAGCTTCGACGCGTCGAGCGCCACCCGCTCGGTCCACGAGCCCGTCTGCGTGAGCGCGGCCACGCGCTGCCCCACCAGCCCCCCGTCGACGTCCCCGCCGACCTCCTCCACCGTGCCCACCAGGTCGTAGCCGGGCACGAAGGGGAACTTGGGCTGCATGAAGTAGCGACCCTTGAGCATCTGCACCTCGGCGAAAGAGACGCCCGCCGCCTCGACCCGGACCACGGCCTGGTTCGGCGCCGGGATGGGCCTCCCGCGCCGGCCGACCCTGAGCACCTCCGGGCCGCCCTCTCGCGGCATCACTATCTCGGTTGCCACCGTAGCGGCCCCGTTGCCTGTCCTCTCCTCCATCATCAAGACCTCCTTCCAACTCCGTTCCCGCATCTGCGACGCCCCGTTTGCACCTCGGCCGTCACCCACAGCAGTACCTCCTTCTTTAACAGCTCTCATTGTCTGAACTTAGTTAAGCAACGATCAAACTTCTCCGTACCCACTTGGCTGGTCCGTACTTCGTCGACAAGGTTGCTTTCTGTAACGTGATTGGGGGATTTACCTAACCGCCGTCTCCGCCCCAAGCCCCCGGGCGTTGTCCGGGGTCGCGGCGGCAGGGGCGTTGACCGGCTGCGGCCCCGGCCGCAGGCTAAGCAGCGCGGCCACCCCGATGCTGACAGGGAGGGTGGTGAGGGCGGCGGACACGGCGAAGTTGGCGAAGGTGCCGCCGGCGAGCAGGCCCCAGACGTGCGGGACCATAAACGCCAAGTAGAACCCCGCGGCGGGCACGAGGAACTTCAGATTCGCCCGCGGATCGTAGCGGCGGTAGGAGTAGTAGAAGCCTATAGTGTTGCCCAGCACCGCCGGGACGCTCATCCCCAACACCGTCGCGAAGCCGAGCGCGGCAACCTCGCCCGGCGTCCCGAAAGCCGACGGAGCCGTGGTGGCGATCAACATGTCAAGCGCGAAGGCGAGCGCCGACAGAACCAGGCCCACCAGTACCACGGCGGCCGGACGGATCTCGCCCTTCGGACTAAACGTGATGCGGTTCATAAATACCATCTCCTTGTTTTCGGGCGATCCCCGATGGATCGCGATCTTGGGTGAACTGCCTACAAACCTCTCACTACCGTTGGCGCGAGACGCGCCGTCCCGAACCAGAGCCCGTCAGAAACTTTCACGATGATCACCTCCTTCCTACTTAACACCATACACATATCGAACTTTGTTAAGTTACAGGTAAAAAAGGGCACCACCTCCCTCGAAGTCTTTCCTACGCTTCCGTCCAGGCGGCGAGGTAATCGCGCATGGCTCGATCCACGAGTCTCTCAGCCTCCTCTTCGCCGCCCGTGATCCGGCCGGCCATGGCGAGCGCCACAAGCCCGTGCAACGTGCCCCACGCGAGGACCACCTTGTCCCGCACGCCCGTAGTGTCCATCCCGTTTTTCGTCAGGACCTCCCCTATCGCCCCACCTGTCGCCTCGGCTATCTTCTCTCCCTCCTTTTGGAGTTCCGCTACGGGGAAGGACACCCCGCCCAGGCCGTACATGGCTTGGTAGAGGTCGGGGGAGTCGAACGCGAAGCGGCACCAGGCACGCGACATCGCGAGCAGGGCCTCCTCCGGTTCTGCAGAGGCTTCCCGGGCGGACTCAACCGCCCCCAACTGCGCGGCGTAACCTATCCTGACGAGCTCGAGGAGCAGGTCCTCCTTCGAGTCAAAGTACTCGTAGAGCACGGGCGGGCTGTACTCGATACGCTCGGCGATCCTGCGGATCGTTACCGCCCGCCAGCCCTCGGCCGAGGCGATCTCGCGCGCCGCAGAGAGGATACCGTCCCTCAGCTGTTGTCTCTGGCGCTGCCTACGTTCCTTGATGCCCAAGCCTCTCGACCTCCTATCATTGTCTGGTTTTCTAACATAGATAGGTAACGCTGTCAAGCCGTATCGGGCGTTTTCTCTGAGCCGTGTATGCAGATCGGCGCGCGACGGATACTCCTGCTACCGAATCTTACGGTTGAGATGACACCTTCTGCGGCCGGTCACGGGCAGTCACCGCCCGCACTGCGCGGTGGATCGTACATACAGTCAGCGTGCCGGTGAACCTCCGAACGCGCGCCGGTAGTCGCGCGGGCTGGTGCCGACGAGGCTCTTGAAGAGGTCGCGGAAGCTCGTCGGCGAGCCGAACCCGACCTCGCCGGCGATCCGCTCGACGGGGTGGCCTGTAGTTTCGAGCAGGCGTTGCGCGTGGCGGATCCGGGCCCGCTGCAGCCACCTCAGCGGGGTCGTGCCGGTCTGCTCGCGGAAGCGCCGGTTAAGGGTGCGGGTGCTCGTCGCCGCCCGGGCCGCGATCTCTTCAAGGGTAAGTCTCCGGTGGGCGTTTTCTTTCATCCACCTCAGGAGCGGTTCTAGGCTGGAACCGTCCGCGCCGGGTCGCTCGTGCACGACGAACTGGGCCTGGCCTCCGGCGCGCTCGAGGGGCATCACGGCCACCCTGGCGGTGTCGGCGGCCACCGCGGAGCCGTAATCCTGGCGGATCATGTGCAGGCACAGATCCAGACCGGCTGCTGCCCCGGCCGAGGTGAGGATTTGGCCGTTGTCGACGAAGAGCACGTCTGCGTCCACGTCTATATGCGGGTACAGCCGGGAGAGCTCCTTCGCAGCGGCCCAGTGGGTGGTCGCGCGCAGGCCGTCCAGCAGCCCTGCGGCGGCCAGGATGAACGCGCCCACGCAGATCGAGGCGACCCGCGCGCCCCCTTTCGCCGCTGCCCGCAACGCCTCAAGTGCATCCCCAGGGATCGGTTCCGCGGGGTCGGCGAGGCCGGGCACGATGATGGTGTCAGCATCCCCCAGTGCGTCCAGACCCCAGGGGGCGCGGATGGCAAGGACGCCCGCGTCGACCTCCGCGGCCGGGGCGCAGACGCGCACCCGGTACGCCGCGCGCCCGTCTGGCAGCCGGGCGCGGCCGAAAACCTCGACCGGGGTGGAAAGGTCGAAGGCCAGAACCCCGTCCAGCGCGAGGACGACGACCGCGTGCATGGCAGTACTCTACACCCTCGCGTACTCCTGGCCGGCTGATGATCGCGGCGATTGGAGTCCGATGGCGCGAATCCGTTGATATATGGCAATCCTGCCACTTCCCCGTCTCGCACCGGTTGCCTAATGTAGAGAGGTTGAGCTTACACCCCCACCGAGTGGGGCCAGGCCCAGAAGATCGGGAGTTCGCTCCCCGTCGGAATTCGCCAGACGTCGGCCATGGGAACGGCGCGTGCACAATCGCTAACTGAAGGGAGACCAATGTCGCTGATTATGACCGTCCTCGCACCGATCGTCATCGGGCTCGTCTACATTTCACTCTGTTCCCTGCTCGAGGAGCCCACCAGACGGAAGTTCAACGCCATCTTCGTAGCGGGCGCCGGCGCGGCCTACCTGAGTGGGGGAGGCTTCGGCATGTGGGAATTCGCCTTCACCGCCGTGATCACCTACCTCGCCTACAGAGGGCTGGGATTCTACACCTTCATAGGTGTAGGGTGGCTCTTGCATACCGTCTGGGACGCGCTGCACCATCTCTACGGCAACCCCATAGTTCCGTTCGTGGAACACTCATCGTTGGGATGCGCCATCTGCGACCCGGTGATCGCCCTCTGGTGTTTCGCGGGCGGACCGTCCGTGCACGACGTGCTTGGCGGGCGGGGGCGCAGAATTCGAGCCAGCAACGACGCGGCGACGCAGCCGGAGGCCTGATTTAGAACAACGGGCTCCCGAAAGGTGAGCGGCGATGCCTACCGCCGCTACTCTCCTTGCAGAAGCCGCCACGGAGCCTACCATGGCCCGCTTGGGGGTCGCGGCGCCGCTACTGCTGGTCGTGATGGGCATCGGAGCGAGCTTACTGCCGTTCGTCCCCGCCGTCCACATCGAGCCGGAGTGGACCGAAATTGCGTCCTGGAACACCCAGGAGAACATCGGCACCCACAACCGCATCGAGGTGACCGGCGTGCGTCCGGACGGCGAGGGCATCATAGTTAGCGTCCAGGTCCGAGGAGACGGCTACAACGGCGGCGGAACCTTCGCCATCCACAGCCGCGGCGGCACGATCCACCGCATGGTCATCCGCGGCTGAGAGGATCCCAGCTCGGAACCAGGGGCGACGACCGGATTGTGGGGACCGCACGCGACGACCTTCTCGCGGGCAGGGCGGGCGACGACCGCCTGAACGGGCTATCCGGCAACGAGACGCTGCGTGGGGAAACGGTCGGGATACGCTTCTGGCCCGCGACGGCGAAAGGGACCGCCTCGAGTGCGGCGCCGGCAAGGACCACTAACAGACAGAGGGACCACTTCGACGTCGTCTCGGAGGACTGCGAGAGGAAGTTCGACCAGACGATCAACTAGCGCGGCGTGCGCCTAGCGGCGGCCGTGATCGGGAGAGGGGGCAGCACTCGGGACGCTCGTTTACCTCTTAGCCATCGCCTTGTGGGTCGCCATCTTGGCCCTCTCCGGATACCTCCTGACGAGCCTCGTGGACCTGGCCTTCATCGGTCCCCTGGCTGCTGCGTCTCTGTCCTGCGTGACGGGGGCGTGGTCGTCATGGAGCCTAGGTAGGGCGTCGCCGTGCCGACCATGATCGTGCTGGTGCGGCTGAAGGGAGACGTCGAACCTGCGGACTACGAGTGCTGCTTCTGGAGAGCTACGCCCCCACGGCCAGGGAGTTGCCCTCTGCCTCATACTGGCATAACCACAGGGTGAACGGTCTACTCGGCTCCGATGAAGAGCCGCCCTACGACTACCTCGTGACGCTCGTAGTGGCGGACAAAGCACGCCTCGGGGAGGACGTGGCCGGGGAGCGCATGCTAGGGTTGCTCTCGGAGCTATACAGGTACGCGGACGTGACGCAGTTGATGGCGGAGAGGTTCGTTTGACGAGGGCGGGGGTAACGCTTGGCTGAGATCGGGGTCATCTTTCTTCTGCTGGCGGCGGTGGCGGCGCTCGCGACGCTCGCCAACAGGATCCGGGTTCCGTACCCGATCCTACTGGTCGTAAGCGGCCTCGCGCTGGCCTTCGTGCCCCCGAACGT
>DASQVA010000004.1:0-4828 GCA_035641035.1 Rubrobacter sp.
ACCTACCAAAGCCCCGCAAGTCCGGAGCCAGCCCCCGGTAGTAGGGCGGGAGCGCCGCTAGGGTCTCCTCGAAGAACCGAGAAGAGGCGACGTTGCCGTGGACGAACAATACGGGGGCTCCCTCCTCCGGGCCGCTTTCCAGCAGGTGAGTTGTCAATCGAGACGTGCTAACTTCGCGCGAGTTAATACCATCCGGTAAGTCCTGCTTTCTCATGCGCTTATCCTTTCCTTCCCATCCGTTCACCCGCTCGCCGACAGCCGGTGAGGGTAAGAGGAATTCTACGCAGGAAATCAATACGCAGGAAATCGACATAGGGCTATGGCGGATGAGCCGACGGATGTACTGCATCCAGCCAAGTACGGGCTACTATGTAACAGACGAGGGTAGTCTCCAGAACTACCAAAAACCCCTAAACAAGCCCAATTACCGGGCGCCCAGGACGGACTGTAACGGACGGCATCGGATTGTGGCTCTAGAGGAGGTCGCGGGTTCGCGCCCCGTCGGTCACCCTCCTCATAAACCCGCGGTCGATAAACGATCGGGAAGCAGCGGCGCTTATTTACCCTACCGCGTAGAAGGGGCGTTCTCGGAAGTTCGCGATTTTTAGAAGTAATGCGCAGGGGATGCACCGGCTTGCCGTAGGAGGCACTATGCTTGCAATAGTAAAGGCTACCGACAAGGGCACACCGTGAATGATCGATCCGGAGAGATTCGCAGTACCAGAGCCCCGACGCTGAGGGAAGACCAGATCGAGATCCTCCGGCGCTACGGGCAGTCGAGAAAGACGGAGGTTGGGCAGGTCCTCTTCAGGGCGGGCGACCCCTCTAACGACTTTATAGTCGTCCTCGAAGGCGAAGTGGAGATGGTCGACGACTTCGCCGGCGAGGCGCGGACGATAGCCGTCTTCCTTGCGGGCCGGTTCTTGGGCGAGCTGAACATGCTCACCGGGCAGGGACTGTACCTCTCGGCCGTAGTGCGCAAGGGCGGGGAGGTGCTGGCGATTCCTCGCGAGCGGCTCAAAGAGGTCGTCACCGAAGAGCCTAACCTCTCGGACATCATCCTCAAGGCCTTCCTGGCCAGGCGCTCGTATCTGATGAGGACCGGCGTGGGCCTAAGGATGATAGGCTCGCGCCACTCGGGCGATGCGACGCGCCTGAGGGAGTTCGCGGCCCGCAACCGGCTGCCCCACGTCTGGATCGAACTTGAGGAGGACCCCGAGGCCGCAGCCTTGCTCAAGGAGTTCGGTGCGAAGCCATCGGAGACACCGGTGACCATCTGGCAGGGCGAGGAGGTGCTCAAAAACCCGACGAACGCCGAGTTCGCCCGCACCATAGGCCTCAAGGTAGACGCCCCCCGACAACGCACCTACGACCTCGTCGTGGTCGGGGCTGGGCCTGCGGGCCTGGGCGCGTCGGTCTACGGGGCCTCGGAGGGCCTCTCTACCCTCGCCCTCGAGTCGATTGCCCTGGGAGGGCAGGCTGGCACCTCGTCGCGCATAGAGAACTACCCAGGCTTCCCCGCGGGCCTCGCCGGCTTCGAGCTCGCCAGCCGCGTCCTGGTCCAGGCCGACAAGTTCGGCGCCCGCACCGCGGTGCCCGAGGAGGCGATCGCCCTCAGAAGGGAGGACGGCCACTACCGTATCGGGCTCTCAGAGGGTGGCGAAGTAGTAGCCCGCAGCGTGATAGCCGCCACCGGGGCCCGCTACCGCAGGCTGGATGTGCCCCGCCTCGCACGTTTTGAGGGCGTAAGCATCCACTACGCCGCCACCGAAGCCGAGGCCCAGCGGTGCGAAGGAGGGGAGGTCGTGGTCGTCGGCGGGGGCAACTCGGCGGGCCAGGCGGCGCTGTTCCTGGCGGGACGCACGCGTAGGGTTTACCTGCTCATAAGGGGTGACGACTTGGGCAAGGGCATGTCGAGGTATCTTGTCGACCGGGTTACGGACGCCAACAACGTCGAGCTGCTGCCTAACACCGAGGTCCGAGAACTCGTGGGAGAGGACCGCCTTGAGGGGGTGGTGGTCGAGGATAACCGCTCGGGTACACGTCGAACCCTCGGGGCGCGGGCGCTCTTTGTCTTCATCGGGGCGGAGGCCAACACGGGCTGGCTCGAAGGGGCCTTCGAACTCGACGAACGCGGCTTCGTCCTTACGGGCAGGGAGGTAGACGGGTCCGCGCTCGATGAGGACGCCTGGCAAGAACGTTCGCGGGAGCCCTTCCTCTTGGAGACGAGCATGCCGGGAGTATTCGCCGCTGGCGACGTGCGCAGCGGCTCAGTCAAGCGTTGCGCTTCCGCGGTGGGGGAGGGCTCTATGGCGGTGATGTTGGTCCATCAGTACCTTGCCGAGGCCGGCGTGCAATAAGCGTGACGATTCCGCCCCTCCCTTGTGATCGCTGCGCTGTTCGACCCCCTGAGACGACGTATCCAGTCCTTCATCGAGAGGCGCTTCTACCGTAGCAAGTACGACGCGAGGAAGACCTTAGAGACCTTATCGGCCAAGCCGAGAGACGAGACGGACCTGGAGGCGTTGAGCGAGACCTTATAAGGGCAGTCAGGGAGACGATGCAGCCCGCCCAAGTAGGCATGTGGCTGCGCCCGGATACAGGATCGAAGGGCGGTAGGGGAGGGGAATCCTAGCGCTACGTCAAGCATGACCCGCGAGAAAGCGGGTTGGTGCAGAGTAGTGATTAGGGCCTGGACCAGCCGGTTCTCTCGACGGCGGGCTTGTCTGAAGGTTCCTCAATATATTCGCGGGATCACACTACCCGGCGTGGCCTCTGGCCTTCCTGGTTGTACTGGCCGCGCACCCGGAAAGCTGTGACCAGTAGCAGCACCTCGAACGCGATGGAGCAGGCCCCGATCAGCCATATCAGGTAGAGTATGCCTGCGAACGGACCCAGCACCCCGAGGAGCACACCGAAAAGAATCGAGAGTATCCTACCTACGATCAGGGCCCATTCGCCCGGGATCTCTTGGCGCAGCCTTATGGCCGTGGCTATCTCGGCAATTCCGGTAACGATTGCCCAGGCGACGATGAGGTAGAGGAAAACGACGGCGGTCAGGATGGGGAAGACGAAGGCGATGACCCCCGCCAGGATACCCGCCACCCCCTCGACGAGCAGGAGCCAGCCCGGCGTCCTTGACCTGGTGCCCCCGAAGACGCCCACAATGAAGGCTCAGGGGAGCACCTATAATAACCATCAAAGAACAGATAACAGGGCCCACAGCCCGAGCACGGTGCTACAGATCGGAACCACCACGCCGACCAGAATCCTTACCGTGGTGGGCGATCTCGCCCAGACGCCTTTGGCCCGCCGCGCCGGTCTTCTGAGCATCACCTCGGCTTGATCCAACAAACGGGCGATGATGTAGAGTTCGCCCGCAAGGATCATGAGTCCCACGAGGAACGTGCCCCAGCCGGGACCCGGCAAGGGGGCCAACAAGAGGCTCCCGATCGTCATCGTGATCCCGACGACGATGTAGAGAGCCTTCCGGAAATCGAAGCCAGCCCGGCTGCTTCGCTTGCGGCGACGGTAACGTTCTCGGAAGCGGAAGCCTGACCTGCTCGCCTCGAACTGTCGCCAGTCTGCTCGTATCCTTTCGATCATATCGCTCTATTTTCCCCTTACGCGACTTGTTTGACAAAGCAAGCCTGAGGAGGAGCTAATGGCGCGGTAGAAAGGATAGTTGCGGAGGCAGATTATCCCATATCCGTCACGCGCCCCGTTCGTTCAGTAGGAGTCGAAGGGTAAGGCCGGTGCCACGGTCAGCCCTGTTCCCGCACGAGAGCATCCACAGTGGAAGCACCTAGAAGGTAAGAACTGACATTACTCTGGGCACCACCGCGAACGTGAACGGCGCAGCATGGAGCATGGCAGCACAATGAGCAGGTCAGCGCGGTTCGAATTCGCTCGTCGACTTTCTCTATTCGGGTTATATAAGCCGAATACACGGAATATGAGAGGCCATCGCACCATTAGTGGAAGCTTTGTGACACCACTGAGCTAGACTAGAGCCTCTCTGTACCATAGCAGTTCGCGCGCAGAGATGAGAGTGGGACTGGAACAAGACTGGCACTGCCCATGTGCCGGGTATACAACCTGCTGACGTACAAGAGTTGCTCGAACACGGAGCCACCATGGTGGTGCTCTCTAAAGGGTTTCATGAGCGACTTCAAATCTGCCAGCAGACTTTGCGGATGCTAGAGGAGAAGAACATCCCCGTGCATGTGGAGCAATCCGAACAAGCAGTTCGACTCTACAACGAGTTGCGTGAGACGGACAGAGTTGGGGCGCTCATTCACTCGACTTGCTAATAGGGGGGTGTCCTACGACTCTGAGGGCAACATGGTGATGATCGAGAACCCCAAGCCCACCAGGATCTTGCGCATCGAGGACCTTGGGAATAAGGACGACCACAAGATGGAGTCCCTGGGCTGGGGAGAAGGCTAGTCGCCCCCACCGCTACCCGATTATCCATCTCGGCCCGTACCTCTTCCGGCGTTAGTGAGAACCACCCGCAATCTCTACCCTCTTCCCCCGTCCTGCTGAGACCCTGCCCAACTTATGCTACGAGGTTCAGCTCGGATCCCTTGGATAGGACACGCACCGGCTGTACCCTGCAGTCGAAGTCGAAGTCTACAACACGCTCTTAACCCGAGGGTTCTTGGGAACAAGGAGCGTCTCGTGCACAAGATGTTGTGGACAAATCGGTAAAGACGGTGGATAACCGGAAGTTTCAGTCCGGAAGTGTAAGTCTATGATGAAGGTTTATGTGCCTCCCGATTGAGCCGGCAAGGGTAAATCTAGGAGGAGTCTCGCTGCTAGAGGA
>DASQVA010000005.1:0-26870 GCA_035641035.1 Rubrobacter sp.
GTGGAACTCTTACGGGTACGAGCTCATGGAGCGGGCTTCGGCCTTCGGGTTTGAGGCGATGAACCCGGGGACTCTGTACCGGACGCTCAGGCAGATGGAGAAGGATGGCATCGTCGAGTCCACCTGGGAGACCTCCAGGGGCGGGCCGGCGCGCCGGATGTACACCATCACCGACGCCGGTAAGTCCTACCTGGACTTCTGGGCAAGGTCGCTGGAGCAGTACCAGCAGACTATGGACAACTTCTTCAGGCTCTACACGGGCATGCCTCTGCAGGACAAGAAAGAGAAGAACAACGAGTAGCGTCCGCCGATGAGTTCGCGTCTTACGCTAGAGACGAGTTGGTGAGATTGGTTTATACGGAGAAGGCCAGCGAGGCCGTAGAGAGGCTTGTGGAGAGCTGGCGAGATACATACCAGACGGTGCTGCTGGACCATGCGGTGGGCCTTCAGGAGCGCAACGTGCGATTCGCGCAGGGGTTGGTGGACACCTCGATCAAGGAGTTCCACCATCAGGCCGACAGCAACCGCAGCGTCTTGGGTGAGCTTTTCGAGCGAGCCGAGTAGCAGCGAGGCGCCTCCCAGGTGCTCGTTGAGCAGTCCTTCGACGGCTACACGAACTTCGCTTACGCGCCGTTCTCGTACTAGAGGGAGGGTCTGAAAGCGGCTAGAAAGGTCGCCAGGTAAAGTGTCTCTTGGGTCCGAAGGTGGAGCGGGTCTGCGTACCCGCTCCACCTTCGGTTTAGTGGCCCGGTCTATGCCGAAAAGGTACAGCTTCACGTACGCAATAAAAGAGGGAAATAATATGGGGCGAGAAGCAGCAGAAGTGGATAAATGAGGCGGCGTAGATGTTCGCGGACGCGCTCAAGCAGTCTTACCAATTCTTGACGGACCGGTCCGTCTCGGCCCAGGAACTCAACACGCAGTTGACTCAGGACTTTTTCAATGGCGTGATCAACAATCTCAGGACTCAGGCCGAGAGCAACCGGGCGCTAACTGAGGATCTGATCGAGCAGCGGCGTAGGCAGCAGGAGGTCTCCCAGGCCCTCGCGCGGGAGTAGGCGAACGCCTACATGGACTTCTTGAACTCCATGTTCTCCTACTATAGTGGCAACCAGGATGAGGCGCAGCGGAGGGCGAACCGCTAGAAGGCAGTAAGTTTATGGCATCATAAGTAGGCCCAGGCCCTACGGTCCAGGCCTCGCCTTTTGGTGTATCCTTTTACAAAGTGTAGAGGAGAGGAGAAAAGGTGAGCTTCGGCAATAACGGCAACGGCAGCGAGATAGTCATCTCGACACCCTTGAGGACGGCTATAGGCACCTTCGGCGGGGCGCTCAAGGACACCCCGGCGACGGACCTTGGGGCGACGGTAGGTAAGGAGGTCCTCGAGCGCTCGGGGATTGAGGGCGAGCAGGTGGACCAGGTCATAATCGGCAACATCCTGAGCGCGGGCCAGGGCATGAACCCGGGACGCCAGGTCGGCATCAAGACCGGGCTGCCGGTGACCACCCCAGGCATGACCCTGAACAGGATGTGCGGCTCGGGCCTACAGGCCATAATCTCTGCGGCCCAGGAGGTCGCTCTGGGCGACGCTGATGTGGTGATGGCCGGCGGCATAGAGAACATGGACCGGGCGCCGTTCCTGCTGGACAAGGCCCGCTACGGCTACCGCATGGGGATGCCTAAGGCCGACATCTACGATCACTTGGTCTACGATGGCCTGTGGGACGTCTTCAACGACTATCACATGGGCGTGACGGCGGAGAACGTCGCGGAGCAGTACGGCATAACCCGCGAGGAGTCCGACGCCTACGCCGTGCGTAGCCACCAGAGGGCCGCCAAGTCCAACGAAGAGGAGCTCTTCGACGGGCAGATCGTCCCCGTCGAGGTCAAGCAGAAGAAAGAGACCATACAGTTCACCACCGACGAGCACGTGCGCGCGAACGCGAGCGTCGAGGGTCTCGGTAAGCTCAAGCCGGTCTTCAAGAAAGACGGCGGCACGGTGACCGCGGCGAACGCCAGCGGCATCAACGACGGCGCGGCGATGATGCTCGTCACCAACTCCCAGAAGGCTGAGGAGCTAGGTCTTCCCGTGGCCGGCAGGCTTGTCTCGGCCGCCGTGGCCGGCGTGGACCCCTCGGTCATGGGTACAGGCATGATCCCAGCCTCCCGCATGGCGCTGAAGAAGGCCGGGCTCTCCGTAGACGACCTGGACGCCATCGAGGCGAACGAGGCCTTCTCCTCCATAGCCATAGCCGTCGGACGCGAGCTCGAGGTGCCCGAGGAGAAGCTCAACCCCGTCGGCGGGGCGGTCGCACTCGGACACCCCATCGGGGCCACCGGCGCGGTCCTGACCGTCAAGATCCTGCATCACCTCGCCCGCACCGGGGGCCAGTACGGCCTCGTGACGCTGTGCATCGGCGGCGGAATGGGCATCGCGGCGATCTTCGAGCGCGTCTAAGCGACCGTACACCCGACGAACCGCGGCGCCCGGATTTGACCGGGCGCCGTTTTCTTGAACTTGTGCGCACAGCATCTCTGGACGTCCGGGGACCGAGGCATCCACGAAAGAGTCGCCCAACAAACCCGGACCGCGCTAGCGTTCGGAGACCCCAAGGGCGTCTGGTTAGATCGTCTCGGATAGAGGCGGGGCGGCAGACGGGCGGTCCTTGAGTACGACCTCGGCGGCGCGGGGTTCGCCGCTGCGCAAGAGGCCGGGCCGGACTTCACGCCGGGCGCCGTGTTCGGGATGTCCAACGACGTGGACGGCAACGAGGTCGTCGCCTGCAACCGCGGTGCCGACGGTCGTCTCGAGCCCGATGGCACGTTCGAGACCGGCACCGTCGAGGACTCGGCCAATGGCCTGACCATCGCCAACCGCAGCGGGTAGTCTTCCCCAAACAACCTGCAGGGGACGGCCAGGTGCCTGTACGCTACGAGCGTAGGGAGCGATTCGATCTCCGTATTTCGCGTAGAGCCCGACGGGCTGGAGCTCATCGACGTGAAACCGTCGAACGGCCAGCGCCCAACCAGCGTCACGGTGAGCAAGGGCGCGGTCTACGTGATGAACTCCGTTCGTGTTCACCTAATGCGACCAACTCGTCACGACCTAGAACGTTGGGGTAGCTCCCGGCCAGGGAGGCGCCGCATCTTACGAGGTCGAGCGCGACGGTACGCTCACGCCCCTGAGCCCGAGGGTACGCAAGGGGCAGTCCGACACCCGTTAAGGCGTCATCACCGACGACAACCGCTTCGCTTACACGGCTAGCTTCGGGGACGACGGTGCGGTCTCGAGCTACCGGGTCGAACCCGACGGGCCCCTCGTCCTGCTCAACAGCCAGGAGGAACCCACGGGCAGCAGCACGGCCGACTCGGCCCTGAGCGCGGACAGCAAGTACCTCTACGTCCGTAACTCGAACCCAAACACGATCACCGCGTTCCGGGTCGAGAGCGACGGATGCCTGACCCGCATCCAGGAGGTGTCGTCGGGGTTGCCATCCGGCGGAGACCTCGGTATCGCCGCCAAGTAAAGCGGCTACTACCGAGTAGGGTCACGAACCGCGGCAGTAGTCGAGAGAGATCCATAGAGGGGGTCGGCGCTTGTGATGCCGGCCCCTCTATCTGCCTACACGCAGTCGAAGTGGCGCCTCGGCAAGGCCTCACGAAACGCGCCCGGTGATCCGGAACCTGTCGACGGCCTTCAGCTACCTACCGCTTGCATAGAAAATTAAGATCGTGCGGTCTCCGGGACGGAGCTTGCGACTGCCCCGCCCTCGGCTAAGAGGCCAGGGCGGATCGCAAGTCTACCTCCACGTGTTCTGTGCCGTCCTCCCAGTGCTTACGCTCGGGCAGGTCGAGGCTGCGCAGCAGGCGCAGCATCCCAGTGTTCTCACTCATAACCATCGCATGCAGGCACTCGATGCCGTTCTCGCGGGCGGCCTCGATCAGGTGCCGCGTCAACCCGATCCCCAACCCCCGATCCTGAAACCTGTCCTCGACCAGAGCGGCGTACTCGGCAGCCCCAGTCTCTCCCTCGCGCTCGTAGCGCACCACCGCCACGATCTCACCCGGATCCTCGGGGTCGAGCGCCACCAGCGCGAACCGATCCTCGCCGTCCACGTCGGCGAAGTGCCTGGCGCTCTCGTCGGAGAGCGCCTTCAAAGGCCCGAAGAAACGCAAATTTATCGAGCGCTCGCTCGACCGCCCGACAAGCCGCTGCAAAGCCGGGGCGTCCTCCGTCCGGATCCCACGTACCGGCACGCAAGTCCCGTCCCTTAAAGTCAGAGGCATGAGACCGTTCATCGCCGCTCACCTCCGATAACGAAGGATAATCTGTATCTATATGCAGTTTGCATATATCGGTATTGTACCGCGGGTGGTGGGGTAGTTAAACGTGCGGCCCGATCCCTTTAAGTAACTAAGCCTCTGTGCTGTCGATGACGCGTCGTTTCGCGGTGTTTGGGCGGACGAGCTCCAGGAATTGGTCCTGGGTAATTTCGAGGTAATCGACGAGTTGTTCGGGTGTCAGGAGGCCGGACATGGTCCGTCTTAGGGTGTCGCGCTCTGATGCGAGCAGTTCGATGGCCCGGAGGTGGTCTTCGACGAGGGAGCCTGTCCAAGTCTGGTCGGACTCGTGGACGGCTTCGTCTAGCCCCTTGCCTTCGAGGACGAGGGCGGCGAGCTCGACGGCCCTGTAGGTCGAGGTGGCGAGTCGGCGCTGGGTGGGGGAGACAAGTCCCGCGGTGGTGTTCAGGCTAATGGCGTAGCGGAGGAGGCTCGCGATACTCCGGGCTTCTTCGGGGGTGATTCGAAGCTCCGCCTGGTGCGCTTCCTGTCTCTCCATGTTCGTCTCTCTCCTAACAGACGTTAAACGGGGTTTGAATGCTGCACGCGGGCTTCCACGCCCTCCGGTGGCTCGTCCGTTTAATTCTGTTTCTCCTCGGCCCGGTGCGGGGGGCGGGCGGAGAAGGCGCGGTGACCGGTGATGGCCTGGCCGACTATGAGGGTGTTGACGTCGTTGGTGCCCTCGTAGGTGTAGACGCCCTCGATATCCGCCATGTGCTCCATCACGCGGTAGTCGAGGAGGATGCCGTTGCCCCCGAGGACGTCGCGCGCTGTGGCCGCGGTGCGCCGTGCCTTGGCGACGTTGTTCATCTTGAACAATGAGACGGTCGCAGGGTCGAGCTCCCCCGCGTCCTTCAGGCGGCCGACGTGGATAGAGAGGAGTTGCGAGAGCGAGATCTCGTTGACCATCTCGACGAGCTTCTGCTGCACGAGCTGGAACGAGGCGATGGGTTGCCCGAACTGCTCCCGTTCCTTCGCGTAGGCTAGGGCGATCTCGTAGCAGTCCGCCGCCTGCCCGAGGCCGTCCCACCCCACCCCGTAGCGCGAGTGCGTTAGCACCGAAAGGGTGGAGCCGAGTCCATTAGCCTTCGGAAGTCGGGCTTCTTTAGGGACGTGGCAGTCTGCCAGCCCGATGTGCGTCTGCCAGGCGGCGCGTTGGGCGCCTTTGCGGGGGAGGACGTCCGCGTGGTAGCCTGGGTTGTCGCCTTCGACGAGAAAGCCCGAGATCCTACCGTCTTCGGTTCTGGCCCAGATCACGGCGACGTCGGAGAAGGAGGCGTTGCCGATCCACTTCTTCTCCCCGTTTAGCACGTATCCGCCGGCTCTCTCCACGGCGGTCGTCGTCAGGGAACCGGGGTCGCTCCCGGCGTCGGGTTCGGTGAGGCCGAAGCAACCGATCTTCTCGCATTTTGCCATCTCCGGCAGCCAGCGACGTTTCTGCTCCTCACTGCCGAGTTCGTGGATCGCGGTCATAGCCAGCCCGCTCTGGACGTGCAAGAACGTCGCCAGGGACCCCGACCCGCGTGCCAACTCCGCTATCGCGAGGCCGTAGGCGACGTTGTTCCAGCCGGCGCAGCCGTACTCTTTCGAGAAGGTTCCGCCCATCAGGCCAAGCCCCCCGAGGTCCTGCAACAGCTCGAACGGGAACTCGGCCCGGTCCCAGTGGTCCGCGGCGGTGGGGATGACCTCCCTGTCCACGAACTCACGCACCCTGGACCGGACCTCCTTCTCCTCGTCGGAGAGCAGGCTGGTTGCGTTTATGAAGTCAACCGGTCGCTTCTCGCGGAGCGTTCCTTCGGACGTAATGGCCATCTTCTAGGGCTCCTCCATGCTCAAATTTCGAACGCCGAACGCCGCCAGGCGCCCCTTCCCGCGGCAGCATAGGGTGTGGTGACAACGCGGTCAACAAGGCTACGAAGGAGTTCACACCGGCTGGCTTGCCCTCTGGACCTGCTCTTCTAAAATACTGGAGTCACATATTTACGGGGAACTCCACGAGTTGGCGCGGCAAATAGAACAGAGACGGGACGCCGGGAATCGAGGTCCGAGCCGGCCCGAAGGGGCTGGCCTTTCGGTTTGGCCAAAAGATATTACATGGAGGTTTCACGGAGGGCTCTCTCCGGAGGCGGAGTGAGAATCGAGGCAAGCAGCGCATGCCTATGACCTTCACCGAAAACACCAGCATAGGCTACGACGTTCAAGCGAGGGCCGCCCCTGATCCTGACAGGCGGCCTTAGCTTCGGGCGTTGGTCGTGGTTCAAGCAGGTTCCGACCTTCCCCCGCCACTTCCGCACCATTACCTGCTCCTGATTCACGGCGCCGAGGGCCGCTAAGTGCCCGTAGCTAACGCCGCCGCCTTTGCCGAGTCCATCCCGGGTGCCAGGCTGCGAGTGCTCGACCACGCCGGCCACCTGGTCGTCATCGAGCGGTTCCCGGACGTAAACAGAGAGGTCGTCTCGCTTCTCAAGAGGCCGGAAAAGCGGGGTACGCGGAGGCCAACGGTGGGGACGACGGCGGCTCAGAAGACCGAACGGAAGATCTCGGGCCTGTTTCGGGCAGTCTTCCGCTGGATTAGGAGGGTCCTGACCCCGTTTTCCTGATATCCCCGCGTGTCGCTGGGCCGGACAGCGGGTACACTGTGAATCGGGTCACTTCAGCAGGGCGGTACCCATTTTGAGAGCTAAGCCTAGGAGGACAAAATTATGAGCGAGAGCGGAGCTAGCAAAGCCGGGACTCCCGGGGCGGGGCAGGGCACCATGGCCCCCTTCGACCTGTGGACGGAGTGGATGCGGGCGAACATGGGTGCGGTTACCGCTACGCCCGGCGCTAGCGTCCCATGGCTCATGACGCCGGGCGTCTCGACGGGCGAGGAGGTGGCGGCACTTCCGGAGGGGACGATGCGGCAGGATCCGCTCCTCTCGACGGTCGAGAAATTGTGGGATGCCAACCCGGTGCAGAACGTGCTGCCGCTCAACTGGGTTGAGATCACACGCTCCCTCCAGACCCTCTGGATGCGCGAGATGTCCGACCCGGCGCGCGCCTTGCAGCGGGCGACGGACTTCAACGCGAAGCTCTTCAGCGCCACGATGGACACCTGGCGGGAGGCGGCAAACCGCTTCTGGGGTCTCGAAACCCCGCAGGATGAGGAGGAAGGCCGCCCGGACAAACGGTTCTCCGCGCCCGACTGGGAGCAGAATCCCTTCTATGAGACGCTCAAGGAGTCCTACCTGCTCGCCTCGGAGTATCTGCTCAAGGAGGCCGAGGAGACGGACGGTGAGGACACCGCCGAGCAGCGACGACTCAAGTTCCACCTCAAGCAGTTTGTGGACGCGATGGCGCCGGTCAACTACCTGCTGACGAACCCCGCGGCGCTCAAGCGGGCGTTCGAGACGGGGGGAGCGAGCCTCGCCGAGGGCACCCGCAACCTGCTCGCCGACCTGCAAGAGGGCCGGATGAGCATGACGGACGCCAACGCCTTCAAGCCCGGAGAGAATTTGGCGATCACGCCTGGCAAGATCGTCTATCGCAACGAGCTCATAGAGCTGATCCAGTACGAGCCGACGACCGAGAAGGTCTACGAGACGCCAGTGATGTTTATACCCCCCTGGATCAACCGCTACTACATCCTCGACCTCCAACCGAAGAACAGCTTCGTCAAGTACCTGGTCGACCAGGGTTTTACGGTCTTTATGATCTCCTGGAAGAACCCGGACGCCTCGATGGAGGACATCCACTTCGAGGACTACATGACGAAAGGGCCGCTGGCCGCCGCCGAGGCCGTAAGGGACATAACCGGCTCTGAGAAGGTGAACCCGGTAGGCTACTGCGTCGGGGGGACTCTGCTCGCGGTCGCGCTCGCCTGGCTCGCCGCCGGGGACGACGAGAACCCCTTCGGGTCGCCGACCTTCATGGTGGCGCTGCACGACTTCAGCGAGGTGGGGGAGACCGAGGTCTTTATAGACGAGCCGCAGATAGAATTCATGGAGCAGCAGATGCTCGAGCGCGGCTACCTGGACAACCGCAAGATGGCGAACATGTTCAACCTGCTGCGGTCCAACGATCTGATCTGGTCGAACGTCGTCAACAACTACCTGCTCGGCCAGAAACCGCCGGCCTTCGACCTTCTGTACTGGAACTCCGACGGCACGCGCATGGCCCGCGATGCCCACAGCTTCTACCTCCGCAACACCTACCTGGAGAACAACCTCGTAAGGCCGGGCAAGGTTGGTATAAAGGGCCGCAAGATAGACCTCGGGAAGATCGACGGGGACATCTACGCCGTCGGCGCTGAGAGGGACCACATCGTCCCGTGGGCCTCGGCGTGGAAGATCTCCAAGATCGCCAATGGTACGACCCGCTTCGCCCTCGCCAACTCCGGCCATATAGCCGGCATGATCAATCCCCCCAGCAAGGGCAAGGGTCGCTACTGGGCCACCGAGAACGGTGGCGCTTTCGACACCGCCGAGGCGTGGCGCGAGAAGGCCAAAGAGCACGAGGGCTCCTGGTGGGAGGACTGGACCAAGTGGCTCGAAGACCGCTCCAGCAAGAAAGTGAATCCCCCCAGGATGGGCAGCGATAACTACCCGGCGTTAGTCGACGCCCCGGGCACCTACGTTTTGGAGAAGTAGCCTCTAAAGAAGAACCATATCACCTCTCCTACCGTAAGGGTCGGCTACAATCAGCCTTTCTGCCCCGTGAGTCGGGGGCCACCTCGACGGGGTTGGGCCTCCACCTTATTGATCGCGGTGCAGAGGTAGTTGCGAACCGTGCCCTTCGAGAGGGGGGCTTGCGGACGACATCGCCTATCGTCGCACCGTTGGCCGCTGCGACCGGCACCCCACGCTACGGGCCCGTGAGCGAGTTGTTGCTCTCGCTGAGGGCGGCGGCCAGGCCGGAGTCCACAACCCGTTCGCCGTTCATGGCCCGCCGCATCGTAGACGTGAGCGAGCTGGGAGGCGGGGGCTTCCTGCTCAATGGACGCCCCCCGCGCCGCTCTCCAAGGCGCGCTTGAGGTACCCGGCGCGTCCGGATGTGGTCAGCACGATCACTCGGCAGGAGGGAAGCTCGTCCCATACGCCGTCGCCGCGGCGAGGCCATCGCCGCCAGGCATCTCTATGTCCAGGAGCGCCACGTCTGGAAGGGCGTCCAGGGCAGCTAGGATCACCTCATCCTCGCGCGAGGCCCTCGGCGGATGATCTCAACGTCCCCCTCCAGTGCGAGGAAGGCTGCCCAGCGCCCCACGTGCCACCGCCTGGTCCTCCTCTTCATGCGTTCGGGGTAACAAAAGGCGGGACCCCAAAAGGTCCCGCCTCAGCGGGGTCGTGGGTCGTTGGCAGCCCTCAGTCGGAGCGGGTCTCCAGCCAGGCGCTGACCTTGGGCCAGAGGCCTCGCTTGGCGCCGCGGCCGGTCATGAGGCCGACGTGGCCGGCATCGAGGACGAAGAACTCCTTGTCCTCACTGCCTACGAGGTTCATAGTCGCCTCGGCTTGCGGGAGGGTGCAGATGTGGTCCTTCTTGCCCGCGATGTTGAGCAACGGGACCTTTATGTCGGAGAGGTCCACTCGGCGGCCGCGCAGCACGATCTCGCCCTTGGCGAGCTTGTTCTGCTGGTAGAAATCGGAGATCCACTGCCGGAATGTCGCACCGGGGAACGGCGGGCCGTCGTTGACCCACTTGTTCATGGCGAGCCAGGTCTCCATCGGCTTCTCCTCGAAGATGCGCTCCCACATGTTGACGTAGGTGCCCACGTAGTTGGTGACGGGCTTTAGCATGCGGTTGCCGGTGTCGATGAGGTCGCCGGGGATGTTGCCGAAGGCGTCGGCGAGGAGCCCGGGGTTCATGTACTTCTCGCTCGTAAACAGGCTGTAGAGGCCCATCTCGCCCTCGGGGAACTCTATGGGGGCGGTCATGAGGATAAGGTTCTTGAGGTGCTCGGGGAAGAGCGAGGCGTACATGGCGCTCATCGTGCCGCCCATGCAGTAGCCGAGCAGGGTGAACTCGTCGGAGCCGGAGTGCCGCAAGACCTTCTTGACCGCGCGCGGGATGTAGTCGAGGACGTAGTTCTCGAAGTCGAGGTCCTTGTCCTCGTCGCCTGGAATGCCCCAGTCGAGCATGTAGACGTTGTAGCCCTCGTCCACCAGGTACTCGATAAAGCTGTTGCCCGGCATGAGGTCGAGGATGTAGGGCCGGTTGATGAGCGCGTACACCATCAAGATGGGCACCGGATGCCGCTTCTCGGCGTTTGGTGCGTAGTGGTAGAGGCGGGCCTTGTTCTTGGTCCAGATCGTCTCCTTGGGCGTCTGGCCGGTGTCGGCCTGGGCGCCCTCGACGACGATCCTCATGCCCTTGGAATACTTGTCGAAGAAGTTTTCTATGTCCGAGGGTACGGCACCCCCGTGGGAGGTCGGCGCCTCGCCGTAGTTGGCCGTCTCGGTCATCTAGCTCTCTCCCTTCTTGCGCACGTCGTCGACAGTGATCCTGCCGTCCGTGCCCGTTCCCTCGACGGTCGTGAGGTCTACGCCCAGCTCTCGCGCCTTGCGCTGGGCCGCGTCGGTCGCATCCACCACCTCACCGCCCGCGGACCCGTTGGCATCGGCGGGGGTCTGCGCCGCCTGTGCGCCACCGTTCTGGCCGCTACTCTCCAGCGCGGCGAGCAGCCGGTCGAGCTTGCCCTCCACCCGGACCAGACGCCGCTCGAGGTCCTGGACGGACTCGGCGGTCGCTGGCGTTGCGTATCCGAACTCGAAGTCCTCGAGAACCTCCTCGATATTGTCCACCTTATCCTCGAGGTTGACTACGAGGCTTGCGATCCTGGTGACATCCGAGCGGACCGGTAGCTGGAGGTTCTTGAGGTACTCCTCGGAGTTGCGCTTGAAGACCTTATAGAAGCTGGCGTAGCTCTGGAGGTAGCGGCTCGACGGCTCCAGGTACTCCTCGCGCTCGATAAGGTCCCCGACAAAGTCCGAGAAGGGACCGTTGGTAGCGTTGTACCACTGGGTCGCCAGCTGCAAGGGGTCACTCGGCGGCGCGCCGGCGGCCAGCAGGTTGTCCCGCGCCTCCTCGAGCATCTGGGTCCAGCGCGGCAGAACCTCCATCGCGTTCTGGCTCAACCCGGCGCCCCTGCGCCAGGACTCGCCAGCCGCCTCGAACCACCGCTGCCACACCTGCTGGACGCCCGCGCCACCACCAAGCGCGGTCGTCGCGGCGGGAAGAACCCCGCCCATCCGCTCCTGCAGCTCGCGCATCCCCTCGAACCACTGGCGGTACACACCTGTGGGGTCGAGGTAGTTATCCTGGGTGCCGCCCGTGGCTCCCGACCACATCCTGGTCCCCGACTCCAACCACTGCCGCCAGAGCTCGGTGGGGTCCGTGCCGGACGCCACTCCTCTCTCCTCCGTCAACCCGAAAACCTCCTCGTCGTACCATCTGCGTAGCGTGTCCGCCGTACTCGACTCCTCGTCGCGACCGGAGCAACCGTCACACGAATTATACCTAGAAATGAAACTTATATGTGAACGGCACATACCAAACGCTCGGCGGTATCCTTCTCGGTTGCCGCTGGCCTGGGCCGGGCATATATTGGACCCTGGAGAGGAAGGGAGAGATATGGGCGACCTCGCAAACGGCCACGAGACCATCTTTACGCTGGAGGCGACGCCGCTCAAGTACGGGCCGGGGGCCTCCGGGGAGACCGGCTGGGAGTTGAAGCGCATGGGTGTCGGGCGGGTGATGCTCGTCTCTGATCCCGGGGTGGTCGAGGCGGGCATAACGGGTCGAATCGTAGGCTTGATCGAGGATGACGGTATAGAGGTCGAGGTGTGGGACCGTTCCCGCGTCGAGCCGACGGCCGACTCCTTCCAGGCCGCGGCGGATTTCGCCGTCGAGGGAGGCTTCAACGGGTTCGTCGCGGTGGGCGGCGGGTCGAGCATCGACACGGCGAAGGTGAGCGACCTGATCGCGACGCACGGCGGCGAGATCATCGACTACGTCAACCCGCCCGTCGGCGGGGGCAAGAAACCGCCGGGACCCCTGAAGCCGCTCCTCGCCATCCCGACGACGGCCGGCACCGGCGCGGAGGCGACCACGGTCGCGATTCTGGATATCCCGGACCAGCGGGTGAAGACCGGAATCTCGCACCAGTTTATGCGCCCGAACCGCGGCATAGTGGACCCCCTTCTCACCATGACGATGCCCTCCGAAGTGACCTCCTCCTGCGGCCTCGACGTGGTCTGCCACGCCGCCGAGTCCTACCTGGCGAAGCCGTACGATGAGCGTCCGAAGCCGGAGAGCCCGGAGGACCGGCCCCCGTACCAGGGGTCGAACCCGATAGCAGACATGTGGAGTGCGAAGGCGCTGGAGTACGGCGGTAGGTTTCTGCGTCGCGCCGTCGAGAACGGCGAGGACGTCGAGGCGCGCGGCGCGATGATGCTCGGGGCTTCCCTGGCAGGCATAGGCTTCGGTTCGGCCGGCGTCCACATCCCGCACGCCTGCGCCTACCCCATAGCGGGCCTCAAGCACGAGTGGCAGCCGCCCGGCTACCCGCAGGACCACCCGTTCGTGCCGCACGGCTGGTCTGTCATCGTCACGGCGCCGGCCGCGTTCCGGTTCACCTACGAGGCGATGCCGGAGCGCCACAGGGAGGTAGCCGAGCTGCTGGCGGGCGAGAGGATCGAATCGGCGGACGAGAACACGCTCCCGGAGATCATCATCCAACTAATGCAGGACGTCGGCGCACCCAAAGGTGTCAGGGAACTCGGCTACGACGAGGACGACATAGACGACCTGGTGGATGGCGCGATGAAGCAACAGCGCCTGCTCGTCGGCGCGCCGAAAGAGGTCTCCGAAGGGGACTTGGCGAACGTCCTGCGCGAGTCGATGGAGAACTGGCAATAGCGTTTGTCAGCCGTCAGCTATCAGCCAGCCGGTGGGAGGCGAGAATTTACCGGGGCAACCGGGCGTAGGCTTCCTTACCGGGGTTGGGCCAGCGTGAAGGGGGAACGCCGGAGCGAGAGAAGCTTACGGTTGATAGCTGAAAGTATTTGATCAAAGGGAGAACAAATGGCGGATGATTTGCGATTGTACTTTATGGAATGCGCCATGGACCACTACAACAAGACGGCACTGCCGGGTCTGATCTACTCCGCTGCCGAGGTCGCCAACTCTACCCGCAAGATGCGCTGTATCGTCGAGGGTCACGGCGCCACCCTCGTCACCGGCCACTCTTCGGGGTCGTGGCCGGATTTCATGAAGCCCCCAGGAGGCCGGATTTCATGAAGCCCCCAGGATATTACTCGTAATGCGCGACTCCGGGACATACCGGGGCTGGCCTCAAACGGTGGCCGTCGTCGGGGCCGGCACGATGGGCCTCGGCGTGGCGGAGTGCTTCGCCGCCGCCGGGATAGTCGTACGCCTGACGGACGCGACCCCGGATCTCACGCGGCGGGCCAAGGAGCGGCTCGTAGAGCGCGCCCGCGGGCACGCCGCAGCGGGGTTGCTGGCGAGAGAGGCCGCAGAGAGGGTGGAGACGGTAGTTACGGTGGATAGCGCGGCGGATGCCGTCTCAGGCGTGGACCTCGTCTTCGAGGCGGTACCGGAGGATATGGGTCTGAAGCGGGAGCTTCTGGGCGTCTGCTCCGGAGCCGCGCCGCCCGGGGCCGTTATCGTCTCCAACACCTCCTCGCTCCCGATAAACGATCTCGCAGGGTTCGTCGGGCGCTCTGGGCGTTTCTGCGGGATGCACTGGTTCAACCCGCCGGAGTGGACGCCGGGCGTCGAGGTGATACCGGCTCAGGCAACCGAACCTGAGACCGTCGAGCGCGTGGTGGCGTTTTTGCGCAGCATTGGAAAGCGTCCCGCCGTAGTCGGCGATGGACCGGGGTTCGTGGCGAACCGCATCCAGAACGCGCTGTTCCTAGAGGCGGTCCGGTGCGTGGAGGAGGGCCTCGCCTCGCCCCAGGAGGTGGACGAGGTGGTGCGCAGCTGCTTCGGTTTCAGGCTGCCCTTCTTCGGGCCGTTCCAGATCGCCGACATGGCCGGTCTCGACGTCTACGAGAGCGTGCTCGGCATTCTCGAGGAGGGTTTGGGCGAGCGCTTCGAGGCGCCGGAGGCGCTGCGGAAGCTCGTCGAGGGCGGACGGACCGGCACCAAGAGCGGCGCCGGGTTCCTCAAGTACACAGAAGAGGAGCGCGACCGGCTGTTGATCGAGCGCGACCGCCGCTACGCTGCGCTGAACGAGCTGCTGGAGAGGCTGCCGCCGGTGAGCGCGGGATCGGAGGAGACGCAATGATAGACGCGAGCGTCCTGATCGTCGGTGCCGGAGCCATCGGCGGTGTGACGGCCGCGAAGATGGCCGACGAGGTGCGGCGAGTGTCCGTCCTCGACGCCGACAAGGAGCACGTCCGCCTGATGCGTGACCCCGGCCTCCTGCTCGACGAGCTCGGCGAGGAGCGGCGGGTGCGCCTCCCCGCCCACGCCGACCCTGGCGCCTTCGAAAACCCCTTCGACTTCGCCCTCGTGACACTCAAGGCCCCGCACCTCGAGGCCGCTTTGGGACCGCTGGTGGAGCGCGATCTTGCTGAGACGTTCGTCTCGTTGGGGAACGGGCTAGTGCAGGATCGCATAGCCGGCATCGTCGGTGGGGGTAAGCTCATCATCGGTACGGTGGAGTGGGGGGCGACGAACCTGGGGCCGGGGCACCTGGCGCAGACCACGCGGGCGCCGTTCGTGGTCGGGGAGCCAGACGGCGTAACGAGGGACCGGACCCGACGGCTCGCCGAAGCGCTCGGGACCGTCGCCGACGTGCGCGTCACCCAGAACATTCGCGGCCAGGTATGGTCGAAGCTGCTCGTCAACAGCGCTCTCTCCGGCCTCGGCGCGATCTCGGGCCTGCTCTACCGCGAGGTCGTCGCGGACCCCGCCGGCAGGGAGGCCGCGCTCGCTGTTTGGCGCGAAGGTTACGACGTCGGGCTGGCGCAGGGTATCGCGCTGGACGAGGTCCTCGGTGTCCCCGCGGAGGCACTCGTCGTGCGCGACCCCGAGGACCGCAGCCGGGCCGACGAGGCGCTCGAGGTGGCGATGGGCTACGCCGGGGCGACGAAGGCCTCGATGCTCCAGGACCTCCAACGGGGCGCCAAGACCGAGGTGGATGTCATAAACGGCGGCGTCGTCGAGAAGGGTCGGGAGTACGGTGTCCAGACCCCGCTCAACGAGCGGGTGGTCGAGCTGATGCACGCGATGGAGCGGGACGAGCGTCGGCCGGGTCGGGACGTGTTCGAGGAGTTGCGGGCGCTATCCGATTAGCCCGTCTCGGCCGCGATGATGCCGTCGGCGACCTCGCCGAGGTCCTTCCCGACCACGTCCGGAGGCTCGACGAGCGGATCGAAGGGCTGGCGGGCGACGAAAGCGGCGGCGCACCCGGCGCGCAGGGCGCCGGCCACGTCCCAGGCATGGGCCGCGACCAGGCGCAGCTGGCGGTCGGGTATGCTAAGCGTCCGCGCCGCCATGCGGTAGGGGGCGGGGGCCGGTTTCAGGCGTTTGGCGGTGTCGGCTGAGAGGACCGCCTCGAACTTGTCCGCGAGGCCGGAGTTCTGTATCTGGGCCTCGGCGACCTCCTGGGTGGAGTTGGTGAGGGTGACGAGGCGGAAACCTGCGTCGCGCAGCCGGTCAAGACTCCCGGCGACCTCTGGGTGAGGTGGCAGCCTGCGCAAGCCGCCCAGGATGCTCTGATGGTCTTCATCCGAGACCTCTACGCCCTGGCGCTCGGCGGTCATCCAGAGGGCCGCGACGGCGGCCTCGCCGAAGGTCGTGTAGGCCTCGGTCACGGTGGCGACGAGGGCGGAATGGAGCATCTGGTTGAACCAGAGTTTGCGCACGGCGGCGTCTCCGAAGGCCCGCTCGAAGTGCGGATCGAGGGCCGCCAGGTCCAGCAGGGTCTCGTTCACGTCGAAGACGCAGACTCTCTTCATGCTCTTCCTCTCTCTGGAACGCCCCGGTTGAAAGCTAGGGCTAGAATGCGACGGCGGCGCGGCCCTTGAGGCCGAACGCCTCGCGTGCCTCGTCGGGGGTGGCCGGCTCCCGGTCGAACATGCCGGCGAGGGCGACGGCCTTCTCGACGAGCTCAGCGTTGGAATCCGCGCGCTTGTCGCGGCGGACGCGCAGGTTGTCTTCGAGGCCGACGCGGACGTGGCCGCCGAGCATCAGGCACATCGCGGCGAGGTGGTACTCCGCCGGGTAGCCGACCCCGGCCGCGGACCACGTATAGTCCTCGCCGAAGAGCTCGGTCGCGGTGCGGCGCATGTGCATGAGCTGCTCGATTGTCGCGGCGTTCGCGCCCATGACGCCGAGGACGAACTGGATGTGGACGGGAGCGTCGAGGAGGTCGCGCTCCAGCAGATACTTGATGTTGTACAGGTGCCCCACGTCGTAGGCCTCGAGCTCCGGCTTGGCGCCGGCCTCACGGAACATGGCGCAGACCTGCTCCATATCCGCGAAAGTGTTGCGGAAGATATAGTCGCGGGTGCCCTCGAGATAGTCCACCTCCCACTCCTCGAAGGTGCCGGGGGCGCCCCGCTCGGCTATGGGGAAGAGGCCGAAGTTGAAGCTGCCGGTGTTGAAGGTCGCCATCTCGGGCTCGAGCTCAGGCAGGACGGCGGCGCGCTCCTCGAGCGTCATGCCCTTCCCGCCGCCGGTAGTAGGCTGCACGATCACGTCAGACCGCTCCTTGATACCAGAGACCACCTCACGGAAGAGCCCGATGTCCGAGCTCGGCTTGCCTGTCTCAGGCTCGCGCACGTGGAGGTGGACGATGGTAGCTCCAGCCTCGTGCGCCCCGACGGCTGACTCCACGATCTCCTCCGGCGTTATGGGTATGGCCTCACTCTGCCCCGGCACCGTCATACCGCCCGTGATAGCCGCGCTGATGATGACCTTCTCCACGACCGCCTCCCTTCACTAGATTTCCCACCCAATACTAGAGTTCAGATCGGACCGTCGCAAACGTCCACGCTCGGCTAGAATCGGCGCGAACCTCTACCCCAAGCTCACTTGTCTGGCGCGTAAGAGGAGGTAAGGGCGGTGACCAACCCCTACCCCCGGCACAATGGGGAGAGCTAGGCGAACTTCGACCACGTCTACGACCTCCCGAATCCCATGAAGTACTTCGACGCCTTGACACCCTGAACTACCTGGCGCCCGAGCACGCCTGCTGGCTCTACCGGGCCTCCTGAGGTCGATGCGCGACGACAGCCGGGATCTTCCCGGTACCTCGACTTCTCCTGCTCTTAGGGCGTGAACGCGGCCCTACATAAGCGCCACCTGACCCTCGAAGACCTCTACGCCCGCTACGGCCCGCGGGAGCTGGTCGGCCTCGCATTCTACGCCGAACACAGGCACGAGAACCCGCTTGAGGTAGTCGGCGCGGACTCAACGGCGAACGCCGTCTCCTACACGCTACCTCAGCCGGCGGATTTGGTACGGAAATCGTCTACATCCCAGCCGGCTGTCTTCGTCCCGGCTTCGTAGGCGCTCTGCAGAAACTCGAGTAGGGTCTCTTTGGGGGACTCGCTCTTTCGGACGTCCTCGTACATCAGGAGCGCCGTTCCGCCCTCAGGGGTCCAGGATGCGTCCTCCGGTCGCAGGGGCTGGTCGGTAAGTCCATCCGGCTCGGGCGCGGTATAGGAGTAGAAGGCTGGCTCTCGAAGGTTGCGGTCGCCGGGCCAGAAGCCGAAAGAGATGACCTCGTGGGAATACGCCTCACGGGTCACCGGGTCTACGTCCTGCGGCTGCGGCGCGCGGCGGCCGGAGAAGCGGGTGACGGCGAGGTCGAAGCTGTGCCAGTAGAGTTGGACGGGACTTTGCTTGCCGTTGAAGCGACCGGCGAACTCCTTGAAGGCCTGATCCACCTGCCCCAGAACGCGTGCGTAGCGTCTGACGTGGCCGCGCTCGCAGACGCAGTGGAAGACGTTCTCATCCAGAGTGTACTCGTCGTCCAGGGCGAAGGGGGTGGTGTTTATAGAGACGTGTATGCCCAAGGCACCGAGACCTTCGACGAGCCTCCCGTAGAACCCGGCGACGGGGAGGTCGTCTAGGACGAAAGTGAACCCGCTTCCCTCACTTGTCGACACCACGAGCCGATTGTCCAGGAGGTCAAAGGAGATCTCGAAGGTGGCATGCCGGTAGAGGATAGGACCCGTGGTGAGCCCACGCGGGTTCACGTACAGTGTAACGTGCCACCAATGGTTCATGAAAGGCGTGTACCGGAGCCTGATCTTGCCGACGACCTGGGCGTAGCGGTGCAGCGTCTCCTTGCTCTGCTCCCATTCTTCGAGCGGCAGGGGTGGGAGCGCCACCCGCCCCGTCTCGGAACCCTCGACCGAATACGCCACCGCACCACTCCTTTCTCGAACGTCCCGGAGAATATTGTAATCTTCCTCCGGCTACCGGGTGGCGAAGCGATCGATGGGGCGCCTCTGGACGCCTAGAGAAGTGGTTGCGGCGCCAGCGTTCCGGCACGCGCTGGGAGGGTGCTGCTGAAGGAGCTCCGCCAGCGCTCGGGCAGTTCGACGTCTACCTCGGCGACGCCCCCGGCGCCCACGCTCCTGCAGATCCGGTCGCCGTCCGGACCGTAGACGCCGCCCGGAGTGTCGAAACTGGCCTCTGGGTAAACTCCCGGCTGGTTCGCCCTCGCCAGGTAGACGGTGTTGTCTAGGGCCCGCGTGGAGCACGCCAGCTCGTACTGCGCCCCCCCAGGGGTGCCGCCAGCCGGCCGGGACCAGAATGAGCTTGGCGCTCTTCAGCGCGGTCTCGCGCACGGCCTCCCGAGAACCGAAGTCCCAGCAGATGACGAGCGCCACACACGCCCCGCCTGCCAGAACGACCGGGACGTCACAGTCGGGGACGAGAACGTCCGGCTCGCCGGTGGTTCACACGAGTTGACTCTTTCTGTAGGTAAGAAGGAGCCCGAGCGAACCGATGAGTTTCACGCTGTCAGAGACCCCGCCCACGGGATGATTTTCGGGAAAGCCGCAGGCTATGTAGAGGCCGATACGGCGGGTCAGGAGGCTAAGAACGTGGGAGCTCGTACCGTTGTTCGCGTTGTCGGCGTGGCAATGGATCTCAGGCAGGTCTGCGTAGAGCCAATGGTGGAGAGCTTTCGGACAGGACCGCCCATCGGAGCGCCGGGTGCGCGTGCTTGACCGCGGTTGCGGCGCGCTCCGTCAGCGAGAGGTTTCCCACTACGTCCCCGGGCTTCGCTTGCACATTGAGGACCGCCACGAGCTGGTGTACGCCCCGAATCTGCCCGACGTCTCGTCTTTTGCCCTTAGCGCCAAGCCCTAGCCTCGCCTGAGGCCTTTCTAAGAGAATGCGGATACGCGGCGCGGCACGGAACCGCGCCGCGGTTCGCCGCCGAGTTCCCCGTTTTCTTCGCCCAGCTGGTCCAGGTACCACTGCAAGAACGCCTCAACGGAGCTCTCGGTGACCTCCGAGAACGGGCCGGGCTCGTAGGCCACCGACTTGATGCCTGCGAAGCTGTTCTCGCAGAGCTGCCAGTCCTGCTCGCAGGTCGCCCGCCACACGGCGGCCACCCTCTCGGGGTCGTAGTCAACGCCCGCCACGGCGTCTTCGCGCACGAGAAAGCAGACTTCGACCCGCGTCAACTCGGGGTCGGCCGGCAGTAGGCGGGTCGTCATGACATAGTCGCAGTTGGCGTGGGCCCAAAAATTCGGGAGGGTGATGATGCGCAGGCTGCCCGTCCTGGGGTCCGTGAGATTTCCCATGAGCGGTGCCACTAGATCGCCGTCGAGGCTCTCGGTGAGAAAGCCCTCCTTTAGCGGTAGGCGGGAGACGCGGTAGGGGGAGCCGCCGGGGAAGCTCGACTCCTCTGGGGAGAGGCCGAGGTTTCGCCAGCGCTCGTACTCGCGCTCTAGGCTCGCATCGAAGCCCTTGTCGGTGCGGGTGTCGCCCGGCAGCCCGAGGTCGTAGTTGGACATGCAGAACTCGGGGTGGCTCACCCGGCAGTGGTAGCACTCCCGGTTGTTCTCGACGAGCGTCTTCCAGTTAGCCCTGACCTCGTAGCGGTGCCGGACCGCGACCTTCGCCCCCTCCAGCCCGTGCGGCCTGAGTTGGGGCTCGATGCACTCGAAGAAAGAGTCGAAGTCCGGTGTGGTTGCATCCGGCGAGAGGTAAACGAAGACGAGCCCGGCGAGTTCTCGGACCGCCGCGGAGTGCAGGCAGTATTCAGTGGCGTCGAAGTCCTCTCCCAT
Source organism: Rubrobacter sp. (assembly GCA_035641035.1). Lineage (GTDB taxonomy): Bacteria > Actinomycetota > Rubrobacteria > Rubrobacterales > Rubrobacteraceae > Rubrobacter_D. The sequence goes on from DASQVA010000005.1 coordinate 20,601, forward strand.
GAGCCTGGCGTTGACGAGGCAGCCGTCGAGTTTATAGACCCACTGGTGGTATGGACACACCAGGGAGCGGGAGCGGCCGCACGACTCGGTAACGATCCGGGAGCCCCGGTGGCGGCACACGTTGAAGTGGGCTCGGATTCCGACCTCCTTGTCGCGCAGCACGATCAACTCCTCATTGCCGACCGGGAGGAGAAAGTAATCGCCGGGTTCGGGTATCTCGCAGGTGTGCCCGGCGAAAAGCCAGTTGGCGTGCAAGACCCGTGAGAGGTCTTCTTCGAAAAGCTTTGGGTCCACGTAGAACTTCCGAGGGAGGCTCTTGCCAGGTATCCGGTTGCTTACGAGCTCCGTCAGGTCGTCCACTGTCTTCTCCTCGTCACACGTGTAAGGTTCGCTCGAAGGCGGCATCGAACATCGCCGGCCGATCCAGTCGGAATGCCCCGATAGGGAAGAGGGACTCCCCGTTCAGGACCAGCTCCGAGAGGATGCGGCCAATACAGCGGATTTCAGTTTGGTTGACCCACAACGCATGATGTGTACATACCGTCTCGGCGAAGGGTTTTACTCGACCACCCGTACATGCATGGCGTGTGTGGGTCAATATCAATGCAATACGCTGTAAGGCCGGCGAACTTGTAGGCGTGGCCCGCCCCAATAGCGACCGAGACCTGGGGGGTGCTCCGGCAGCGTATCTATTATCAAGTTCTGATCCGGCGGGATCGTATAAAGGCATGTCTTCGTGTAGATCTCTGGACCTAGAAACCGGATATGTGCCGGCCCAGGAAGCCGCGGTAGCGCTCGAGACGACCTGGGTCGGGCTCGAAGGTTCTCGTCTTCGCTGTAACCTCGTGTCCACCCATGTGCTGGCCCAGCTTGGTCGCGACCTCGCCGTAGACGGGGAACCCGTAGAAGTTGTCAGCCCCGTGCCACATAAATACCGGGAAGTGCTCCGGGGAGAACTGCCTGAGGTTCGGCGTCGCGTAGTAGGTCACCTGCTCCTGGGTGACGGTCAGCGGTATTCGCGTGCCGGCCTTTCCCAATACCTCGGTGGTCCACGCGTCGCTGGCGACCACGACCCTACTGGTGAGGTACGTGCGCCCGTCTGTGACGACCTCTACGCTCTCCCCGCTCGGACGGATGGCCCTCACGGGCGTCTCCTCGAGCACCGTAGCTCCGCGCGCCCTGGCCAGGGCGATGTGAACGGGATTCGCCTTGCGGGCGTCTACAAGCCCGGAGTCTTTCTGGAAGATCACACGCTCAGACCCTTCGAGGCGGAACTGCGGCCAGCGCCGTGTGAGCTCGGCGGGGTCGAGCAACTCGTAGTCGAAGCCGTGCTCCTCGAAGGCGGCGACGTAGCCTTCGACGTTGCGGGTGCCGACATTCTCAAGGTCCCGGTCGCCTGGGGCCTCTATAACCAGGCCGCCGGTCTTGAAGAGGACCCGCACGCCCGACGACGATAACTTCGTAGTTCTTGTCCATGCGCGAAATGTAGAAGCCGGCCAGCAAGTCGTCCAATACGATTTTCGACGGGTATCATAAGCGTGGCTTATAGGGAGATGCGTTGTCGGCCGGCGGTGTTCGCCGACCTCGAAATAGGAGTACAGTACAGAGCACACAGAGGTAAATACGAGCGGAGCAACTATGGAGCTCAGGCACTTAAGATACTTCGTCGCAGTGGCCGAGGAGTTGAACTTCAGCCGCGCGGCCGGGCGGATGTACCTGTCTCAACCAGCCCTAAGCCAGCAGATCCAGAAGCTCGAACGAGAGCTGGGGATCTCCCTTTTCCATCGAACGAAGAACCACGTTGTGCTGACTGAGGCCGGGCAGGTCCTGCTCGAGGGCGGCCGTCGGGTTCTTATCCTGGTCGAGCAGACGACGCGCGAGGCCAGGGAGGTGGGAGGCGCCGCGGGCCGTCACCTGAAGGTGGGATTTCCGGAGTACGCCAACCACACGCCCGTCGCGGACGCCCTGCAGACCTTCCGCCGTCGCTATCCGTATGTCGAGTTGGAGGAACACGAGACCTTCACGCTGCAAGAGACGCTGCAACAGATCGACAGGTTACGCAAAGGGAGGCTCGATATCGGCTTTATGCTGAGGCCGGAGGAGGACGAGCTTCTGGAGATAGAGCACGTCCTAGATATAGAGCTCGTGGCCGCCCTTCCCAAGGATCATGTCCTCGCCGGACGGGACGAGATCTCCCTGAAGGAGCTGTCGGACGAACGCCTCATCCTCTTCTCTCGCAGTTTTCACCCCCGCTCCTACGACTACGTGGTCGGGTGTTGCAGAGAAGCGGGCTTCGAGCCCAAAGTAGTGCAGCGCAAAGAGCCGCAACTATACTCGGGGCCCACGACCTACAGGATAGTGGCCTCCGGCGTAGGGGTCGGCATCGTCGCCAGACCCATGGTCTCAGGATACCGGCAGTACGACGTAATCTTCAAGCCCCTGCGGGATCCCGCGCCATCGCTAGAACTGGTCGCGGCCTGGCGGCGCGACGACACCTCTTCGAACCTGCAATCCTTTCTGGACATAATCCGTGAGCTCACCCCGAGCGTAGACGGGAGCGCTACCGTACCGGACGGATCATCCGCCCTAGGTGCTTGATCCCCAACCCCAAATCCTACCCTCCAGCGTCAGCTGTCTTCGGCGGACCCCCGGTCTTCCCGGGATTCGGGCGGCGGCGACGGGCGACGTTCCCTCAAGTCTCGCCAGATGCCACGGCCTACCACAATGAAAGCGATCCCCGCCGCACAAGCCATCAGCACCTTGAAGATCCTCTCGGTCCCATCCGGCTGCCCCAGCGCCGAGACGGCAAACGAAAGAATGAGGGCCACGCTCAGGGCCGCACAGACCGCGGCCACTGAAACCAAGCCAACCCTCATCACAAGGCTCAAGCACCCAGAACGCATCCAGCTCCTCCCCAAGGATTTCGCGTAGCGGCTGCGTCCATCATCTAACTATACCCCTCGGCGGCACGGGTTGGGCAGAGGACACCCCGGCCCGAAGATCCTTCAACGGACCCTGCACCCCTTCAGGCGCCGTACTCTAGGGCGAAAATCACCTCCACGTTCACGCTATAACCCCGTTTAGTTCCCGTTCTCGATGAGGACGTTCATGTCCTTGACCCACGCACCGTGCACGTTGGGCAAGGTCTTGCTGGCGCCCCCGAAGCCCCTTGGTTGCCGCCTCGAACCCTCTGGGGAGATGGTGCTTATCTGCGTTAAGGTAGCACCGCTCATAACGTACGTCCTCGTCCCAACCGGTACCGATCGCGGGATCAGCGCGTACCCTGAGATCCCCGCCGGTTAACTCCTCCGACGTACCGAACCGGCCGTGTCCCCGCTCGGATCAAGGGTACGTCCACCCTACCCTTGACAAAAGCCGAGAGATGTATATACTGCTAGTTCGGCAAAAATCTATAAAAAGCCTGCATTACCGCATCCACACAACTTCGAGTCACCGAAGGGCGATGCCCGCGCGGTGCGGAGCGCTTCGGTTGGTCCGGCGGCGCTCTCGGGTAGGAGCGTGGTGCGGGGGGCGAGGCGGTACAGTGGACGTTATAGCACATGGCAAAGGAGGGGTTTGATGGAAACTATTGAGAAGGCAAGTGGGCGTCGGACGGAGCGACCGGCGGAGACCCCGGATCTTATCCCGGGCTACTTTGCGCGCATCGACAAGGGTAACCTCCTGACACACAAGGAGGAGATAGACCTCAGCAAGAGGGCGGAGGCCGGCGACGACCGGGCTCGGCAGAGGCTCGTCGAAAAGAACCTAAGGCTCGTGGTCAGCGTCGCCAAGAGGTACCGGGGGATGGGGTTGCCTTTTGAGGACCTCATCCAGGAGGGCAACGTCGGCCTGATGCGGGCCGTCGAGAAGTTCGACCCGGACCGCGGTTGGAGGTTCTCGACGTACGCGACATGGTGGATCCGCCAGGCAGTGCAGCGGGCCGTCGCCGACAAGGGCCGCACCATCCGCGTACCCGTGCACATGGGTGACAAGATCCGCAAGATGGCCCGCGCCTACAACGAGCTCTCCACCGAGCTGACCCGCGAGCCGACCGACGAGGAGGTCGCCGCGCGTCTGGAGTGGACGCTCGGGGAGGTGCTCGACGTCAAGAGCGCTATGCCCGACGCTACGAGCCTCAACCAAACCCTCACTTCGGACGGGGACGGCTCCGAGCTCGGTGAACTCCTCGAGGACGAGCGCGCCTCGGAGGTGGCCGGTGCGGTGATCGGGGAGATGGAGGTCAACGGGCTCAGGGCCGCCATCGAGCGGCTCCCCGAGCGGCACCAGCACGTCCTGATCCGGCGCTACGGCCTCGGCAACCGCGACACCGCGACGCTGGCCCAGCTCAGCGACGAGCTGGGAATCTCCCGGGAGCGCGTCAGGCAGCTGCAGCGCGAGGCCGAGCGTATGCTCGGTAGCGGAGAGTTCGGCATGGTCTTGCGCGGCGCCGCGGCCTAGAGCTCGCAACCCTGCGAAACCCGAGGGAGCTCCGTTCGCGGGGCTCCTTTTCGTTTCTCCGGAAACCTTCCCGGCTCACCTTCAGCCGGTGAGTGCGAGTTCGGCCAGGACGGGGTAGTGGTCGCTCGGATAGAGCCCGGAGCGCTCGTCGCCGTCGCGCACGATCCTGTGGGTCTCTATCCGGAGACGATTACGGAGGTCCTTGAGGAGGATCCAATCCAGCCGTCGCGGTCCGCGTTCGGGGTGCGCGTCCCGAAAGCGCGTCCCCGCGAAGGCGTGGAAGGTGTTCGCGCTTGCGGTGTCCTCGTTGCCGGCGGCCAGGTAGGTGTCCACAAAACCGGCCTCCGCGAAGTTCTGGTACGGGGGGCTGCCGGGACGGGAGTTAAAGTCCCCGGTGACGACGATCGCCGGTACGTCGCCGTGGCGATCCGAGAGCTCTGCCGCTCTGTGGAGGATGAGCTCGCTGCCCTCCCGGCGGGCCAGCCCGCTCTTGTGGTCGAGGTGCGTGTTCAGGTGCAGGAGAGACAAGGCGGCTCCCGGGACTTCGAAGAGCGCCCAGTTGGCGGAGCGGACCACCCTCGCCCCCCAGCTTCTGGAGCGTTCCTTCGGCGTCTCGCTGAGCCAGAAACCCCCAGAGTCCAGTAGCTCGAGACGCTCCGGGTCGTAGAGGATCGCGTTGGAGTCGGGGTGGATGGCGTTGCCGTACCTCGGGCCCCTTATGTGGACGTAGCGCGGCAAACTCTTCCGGTAGGCCCTGAGGTTGCCGCGTTGGCATTCCTGTAGTCCGATCAGGTCTGGCGCGTAACGCTCTATGGTCGAGACGTTCGACGCGGCCCGGTTGCGCCAGGCGCTCGACTTGCGCATGTCCCTGAACGACCCCCGGACGTTGAAGCTCATCACCCTGATCGAATACTCGCGCAGACGACACTCCTTGCCGCTGTTCACCTTCAAGCGCCCCCGTGACTATACCCGGTGAGATCACCCGCCGCGCGGTTCTCGCCTTGACTCCACGGGTCAAGTGTTGTGGTTTCTACTCTTACGCAGAACAGATGGTCCCAGAGCACACTAGTTCATAGCGGATCCCGTATACTCGCATTGGCCCTTGCGAGCCATGCGCCCGGTGCCGTCCTACCCTGCCGAGCGAGAACACTGGGCGGGCGGTAAGCCGCCAGCGGTGGACGAGGCGTGCGAGGTGGGGCAGCGTTTTCGGGGCGGCCTCCGCTGTGCGTGGCTGGGTCTATACCTGATCTCGATACGCAGGGGTTACGCTGTGGCGTTGGCACCACCCTGGACAGTAATCGTTAGCGGGCCGTTCTCGAAGTCGGCGCTTGTATCGCTCTCATCTATGCTCACGGGCAAAGTCACGCCCCGCCTGAAAGCGCCGTAGTAGCGTTTGCGGACGTAGAAAGTTACCTCTTCCTCGTCCAACTCGCTCCTGCGTTCTCTGGAGGCGGTCAGCACGCTGTTGAGAGCGTGATGTCCGCGTGAGAGAGAACGGGCTCTCTGCTCCAGAGAGGTCTCTAGAAGCAGAGGATCCTACGCCACAGCTCGCCAAGGCTCCTCTACCGATCTTGGCCAGAGGTGCCCCCAATCCGGATGCGTTCGGGCTCGGGGTAGCCGGCTCCGCCCCTTACGGTGAGCTCAAGCATCCCGTCCTCGTAGGAGGCGCTAATCTTGCTTGTATCCACGCCTTCGGGGAGGTTCATGCTTCGCCTGAAGTTGCCGTAGGAGCGCTCCCGCGTGTAGAAATGCACCTCTTCTTCATCCAGCTCGCTCCTACGCTCCCCGGATACGCTCAGCACGCCGCCGATG
>DASQVA010000006.1:0-2407 GCA_035641035.1 Rubrobacter sp.
GACGTTGGTGACAGGCCGGTCGGGTTGAGGTAGCGCCGTTCCGTCCGGCTGCTCGCACAGGATGGGCGACGGACCTTGCAGCGGTCTTCCACCTGCCTGACAGTTCCAGCCCGTCATTCGTCACACAGCCCCTCCTGTGATGCGGCCGGGCGACGGGGCGTTGACACATTCCGATATAGGCATATAATGACGCCATGGCACGAGCGGCGACGACCTCGGACGCGTTCAACGCGATCGCCGAACCGCAGCGGCGGGAGATCCTGGTGCTGCTGCGGGGCGGCGAGCGGCCGGTGACTGAACTGGCCCGGGACCTTGGGATGACCCAGCCGCAGGCGTCCAAGCACCTGCGGGTCCTCCGGGAGGTCGCGCTCGTGCGGGTCCGCGGGGCGGGCAAGCAGCGGCTGTACGGCCTGGACGCCCGCGGGCTGCGGCCGGTCCACGAGTGGGTGGGCGGCTTCGAGCGGTTCTGGAGCGAGAGCTTCGACCGGCTGGACGAGTACGTGCAGGAGTTGAAGCAGGCAAGGCAGGAGGAATCACAGGATGACGACGACCAGTAGCAGCGGCGAGCCTGACCCCGCGACCGCGGCCCGCGAGATCGTGATCGCCCGGGCCATCGGTGCCCCACGGGAGCTGGTGTTCGAGGCGTTCACGCAGGTCCGTCACCTGTCGCGATGGTGGGGACCGGAAGGGTTCACTACCACGACGCGATCCTTCGAGTTCCGCGCGGGCGGGGCCTGGGACTTCGTGATGCACGGGCCGGACGGGACCGACTACCAGGAGTGGATCACCTGGACCGAGATCGTCCCGCCGGAGCGGATCGCGATGCTGCACGGCGAGTCCCGCGACGACCCCAACGCCTTCGAGTCGGTCCTGACCTTCGATCCGGCCGGCGAGGAGACCCGGATCGTGATGCGCACGGTGTTCCCCACCAAGGAACTCCGTGAGGAGGCGGTGGAGAAGTACCACGCGATCGAGGGCGGCGAGCAGACGCTGCGCAACCTGGCGGCCTACGTCACGGAGGTCGCCCGGGAGCGGTCCACGGGCCACGGGCCGGCGACCGCCGGCGAGACCATGAAGCAACCGAGCAGACGGAGCGAGCAGATGACACGGACCCGCATTCACAACCTCTCCATATCGCTGGACGGATTCGCCACCGGTGAGGGCCAGGCACCCGACGCCCCCATGGGCCACGCCGGCCAACGGCTGGCCGAGTGGATGTTCGCCACCCGCTTCGGCGCCCCGATCCTGGGACGCAAGGGCGGCACCGTCGGCATCGACGACGCGGTCGCCCAGCAGCACGAGCCGGGCATCGGCGCCGAGATCATGGGCGCGGGCAAGTTCGGCCCCCCGGGCTGGCAGGACGACGCCGACTGGAAAGGGTGGTGGGGCCCGAACCCGCCGTTCCACACGCCGACCTTCGTGCTCACCCACCGGCCGCGGTCGCCGATCGAGATGGCCGGCGGGACGACATTCCACTTCCTCGACGCCTCGCCGGCCGAGGCCCTCGACGTCGCGCGCGAGGCGGCAGCCGGCCAGGACGTGCGCATCGGCGGCGGCCCGACCGTCGCCCGCGACTTCATCGCGGCGGGGCTCGTCGACCACGTCCACCTGGTCCAGGTGCCGATCGTGCTCGGCCGCGGAGTGCGGCTGTGGGACGGCCTCGAAGCTCTAGAGGCGGACTACGACATCGAGGCGGTCTCGACACCCAGCGGCGTCACCCACCTCACGTTCACGAGGTCGTGACGGCGCGGATCATTCTGCCTGTCGGTAGCCGATGACGGCGTCGGGAAGGGCGAGGACGCGTAGGTCGCCCGCCGCGATGCCGAGGCCGTCGGGCAGCGGCCACGGCATGGCCTCGGCGGGTTCGCCGGGGACGCGTATGACAATGCGCTGGCGGAGACGACGATCGGGCTGTACAAGAACGAATGCGTCCGCGACGGCTCACCGTTCCGGCGCGGCCCGCTGCAGCGCCTCGGCGACGTCGGGGTTACCTAGAAGGAGTGTTCTCAGAGAGTGGGTTTCCGGCATACCGAGGTCTCGGAAACTCGCTAGAGCTATAGGCAACGAAAAAGCCCCCGGCTTGTTTACCGAGGGCTTCTATATATATTCGGTTTTCTCTAGCTCACTCGACGTATCTAACCACCACCTTAACCTCCTCCTCGCTCAGCAGATCATCTTTTGCCTTAGAGATTGCCTAGAGCCTTTACGCGTTCTCGCTCTAAGAGCATTGCCCTATGATCTTCTAAGGGCCAGTTTCGCTAGCTCTAACGATCTCTTCGGTTGTGCCATATGTTCTACCCACTATAGCAACAGGTTAAACAAGGGAGCGTCAGAATAGTTGCTCCTCAGAAGATCTCGATCCTCTATTCACCGCATTGCCGAGAGGAGATATTCTCGGAAGCTAGAG
>DASQVA010000007.1:0-5386 GCA_035641035.1 Rubrobacter sp.
GCCGACGTAGGGCGCGAGCGTCGACTGGGCCTGTGGCGCCAGGTAGCTCGATGGTTTCGGCGGCGGGGAGCTTTGAGCGGCGCAACAGCAGCCGCCACTCCAGAAGCGCGGTTGAGCGCCCGTACACTTAGCACGCCGCCCGACCCGCCGTCGCCACGGGGCCCGTCCCATCCGGTGACGTTCGCGTTGGCACACTCGCTCCTTCGGTCGTCCACCGATAGGATCCGCTGACGGACAAACCGCAAAGTGCCGGACGCAACCGGCCCGCCCTTCACTCACCACGATCCACGTTGCGCGATCAGTGTATCTCAGCCGGTCTCTGCCGGCGCCTTATCTACACGCCGGTCCCATGCGAACCAGAGGCCCTCGGAGGCCGCGGTCTCCTCGCGTCTTTCCTAGCTTGCCCTCAGGCGACTCTGTCCGCGGGCGGCCACGAACACAGCGACGCCGCCAGCGACCGAGGTAACCAGGAACGCGGTACTTCCTCCAGCGGCGTCGGCGATAAGCCCAGCCGCCCACGCTCCGACCGCCGCCCCGACGCCCAGCCCGGTGATCACCCAGTTAAGCCCTTCCGTAAGCGCGTCGGAGGGCACGAGCTTCTGGACCAGGACGAAGCCTGCGATAAGCGTCGGCGCTATGGCCGCACCCGCCAAGGCGGCGGCGGGCGCCATGATCGCGACGGTGGGCGCGAGGACGAGCAGGAACGTGCCGGCCCAGAGCCCGATCAACGAAGCCACGAAGCGCCTATACAGAGGCCACCGCCAACTCCGCGAGCCGTAAGCCAGCCCCGCCACGAGGCTGCCCGCAGCGACCAGCGCCAGCAGCACACCGGCCGCGGCGGGAGAGCCGACTTGGCTGGCGAACGCGACCATCGCCACGTCCAGGGCCCCGAAGACCATGCCTGTCGCGACGAAGGTCATGACCAGCACCTGCAGCCCCGGCGTGCGTATGGCCGGCGTGGAGGACCGGTCGCGCGACCCGGCGGTGGCCGGTTCCGTGCGACGTTGTAGCGCCAGCGCCAGCGAACCGACGACGGTGAGGAAGAGTGCTCCGAGCAGCCCCGCACCCGGAATGACCCCGAGCGCCAGGAAGCTCACCAGCATCGGTCCCAACACGAAGACGAGCTCGTCGAGGGTAGACTCCAGCGCGAACGCCGCGTTCAGATCGGGAGAGTTGCCCACCAGCGCCGACCACCGGGCCCGCACTAGGGATCCCACGGGCAGCGCTGCCGCCCCGGAGAGCGCCGCAGTGGCGAACAGCGTCCAAGTCGGCGCAGAGAGCTGTGCCGAGAGGACGAGGGCGAGCGTCCCGGCGGAGTGCACCGCGAGGGACAAGAGCAAGACCCGCCGCTGGCCGTACCGATCCACCAGCCGACCGAGCCGAGGAGCGGCCACTGCCTCGCCCAGCAGTAGTACCGCGGTGACGGCGCCCGCCAGCCCGTAAGAACCGGCGAGCTCGGAAACCATCAGCACGCAGCCCAAGGCGCGCATGGATATGGAGAGCCTCGCCACGAATCCCGCCAGGACGAAGGCGCGGGCGTGGGGCACGGCGAGCAGCGAACGGTAGATCTTTAGCACGTCCCCTACCATACCCCGGCATCGCGTCGGCGTCCCGCCGGTGCATGCCCCGCATATCGGAGGGAGTAGATTCTCGGACCTTCGGGTGTTAAGGATCCTTAAACGTTGCTTAGCGGAGTTCCCGGAACAAGCCCATCTGGGCGATACACTGGCGTGCCCACAGGGATATGATGCCTTTGTTACGTGAGAGGGCGCGAGGAGAACGGAGCATGGTGAGGAGTGTAGCGTTAAAGGATGCTTGGGTAGGCAGGACCACCTCTAAGGTGTTCGGGCTGGTGCTGGCGCTAGTGTTCGGGTTGGCTTCGATAGCCATCCGGGCCAACGGCGGCAACTTCACCCTCGACAAGCAAAACGCGGCCACGGCCATAACCAAGCTCACCGGCAACGTGATGCTAATGATACCGTTCTGGACCTAAGGGTGCAGGGCGGGGAGGAGCCAAGCCTACGAACATGAGAGACCTCAGCCAGTGGATCTGCTGGCGCGCCGAGGAGTGAGACGGCAAGCTCACGAAAATTCCGTACTCAACCGAGACAATGCTCGAGTACGCTCGAACGATCCCACGACATTCAGCACGCCTACCGAGGCACAAAAAGACGCGCAGGCGAAGTCCTACGACGGCATCAGCTTAGTCTTCATCGATTCCGACCCTTTATGCGGTGTGGATTCCCACTCTTGCTTTGTGGGTAGCGAGACTCACCAAGGCGTGACTTCCGGTGGGCGGGGCTCCGGGCCCCCGGATGGTCGCCCGGAGCCCCTACGCTAGTGTCGGCCGAGCGTCGATGCGGGGAAGAGGCGGCAAGCGCATGCTAGCTGCCCGACGGCGAAGCTCGGCGGGGTGGGGTGCAGTCCGCTTCTTCAGTGCTTCAGTGCAAAGATTTCACAAAGTAGTCAGGGTTAAGGGCTTCTCCTGTGGCACGGATCACGGTGGTCTGCCAGTCATCGCGGGCGCCGGGACCGAAGACTGCTTCGAGCAGGTAACGTCCGGCCACCTCGCTCATAAAATACGGACCTTGGGTTATGTACGTCTCCAGGTAGCGTCTTAATTGGGCGGCGGTCAGGTGTCCCAAGACGTAGTTGTGGTAGTAGACCGGGGCCACAGCTACGTGGATCTTGGCCGCCCAGTCGGGTTCGTCCCTCCCCGGCGGACGCCTCACCAGCTGGAGTCGCTCGACCAGGTCCCACCACACCTTGTTCAGGTCCTCCCGGTCTGGGTCGGCATAGAGGGCTCGCTCGAAGTGGAACATTACGAGCGCCCAACGAATGAAAACCAGCCGATCCGCCCGGTCGCGCCAGAGCAAAAATTCGCGACCCTCGCGGAGATCGGCCTCGGGGACGCCTGCGACGGCCGATAGCCAGGCCGGATCGTCCGCCAGAGCACCCATCATCAGCGCGATGGCTTCGGTGATGCACGTGTGAGCGATGGAGCGCAGGAGGTAAGGGAGCCTGGGATTAATATACTTATCGTAGGCGGCGTGGCCGAACTCGTGGAGCATCGTGTCCATCCAGTACGAGTCGGGCTGCACGTTCGCCAGCACCCGCACGTCGTAAGGATACTCCCGCCCGATACCGAGACAGAAAGCATGCTGGATCTTGCCTTTTCGCTCGTGAAGGTCGCTCTTCGCCAGGACATCCCTTATTTCGAGACCCAGATTGTCGTAGGCTTTAAGGGTCAAAGCTTCGAGGTCCTTGTCCCGGAAGAAGCGGTCTACATCCATTCCGTTACGTGCCGGCGTCAGCCTGCAGTTCTCTCCAGACGCACTTCCTGCACCCCCTCGCGAATCAGGACGTGGAAACGCAATCGGGTCGTGTTTGCAGCTTTGGAAGAACGGGTCGGAGAGGTGCCATGGCGCCACTGTCTCGACGCCGAACCTCTCTTTGAGCTGCGCGTCGAGCCGTTCTTTGAGCTCTGCGATCGGGGCGTCGGTTGCCGACTCCAGGCCGGACATGATCCGGTCCAACCCCGCGGCGTCTATCTCCTGCAGGTCCAGGGAGCGGTGGTAGTGGTCGGGGTAGCCGGCCTCGCGAGCCAGCCGGTTTCTCAGGCGGGCGAGCTCCCGCACCGTCTCCTCGACCTCCAGGCCCACGGTCTTGGACGCCTCCCACGCCTCCCGACGATGAGCCTCGTCGTTGGAGGAGTGCAGGATCTGCCTTACCTCATTCTCTCCGGCCTCGACGCCCCCGACGAGGCCCCTATGGTTCCCATAGACGGCGTTCGCTTGCGCTTCGAGCTCCTCGACTCGGTCCAGGATCTCCCTATCTCCTTGTCTCCCGGCGAAGGAGCGGTAGAGGACCTCCACCTGCCGCCGCAAGAGCAGATTCTCCAGCGAGTCGCGCTGCTCGTACCAAGATTTCACCCGCCCGAACTCGTCCCCATCGGCGAAGACCTCGTTGTACGCGATGCCGGCTCGCACCAACTCCTCTTGGGCCTCCTCCGTACCCGTGGTCGCGAGTCCCCACCAGGCCTCACTCACGGCCCTCTCAACCGGGGCGACGCGCCCCTCGAAGCGGGACAGGAAATCTTGTATATCGGCGCGCGAGGTCATGTGGTTACTCTCGCCTTAGGAGAATGACGGATCAGCGCCGGGCGTTGTTGTCGCGGCGGTTGCCGAGGTACATCACGACGAGCAGGACGATGATGCCTACGGTCGCGAACTGCAGCAGCCCCTCAGGCCCGCCGCTCTGTCCTCCGACGACGAGCGCGGCCACGAAGACCAGGGCCAGGGCCGCGTAACCCGCGGCCCTGAAGGCGAAGTAGGCCGCGACGAGGCCGACCAGGCTGTACAGGATCGGCATGAGCGGGGCCAGGGACGTGGCGAAGGCGAAGGGACCAGGATTCACCCGCTCAGGGACCGTTGCCCAGAGCCCCAACTGGCCTACCACGATGAACGCCAAAAAGGCCGCTACGAAGGTTATGGCGCCGCTCTTGAGCGTTATGGGCTCGGGGTCGAGGTAGTGGGGCTCATACCAGCGCGCCTCGCGCACCTCGTAGCGGCCGCGAGTCCTGCTGTCCCCGGAGCCACGACCAGAGCTACGACCGGAGCCGCGCCCCCCTTCGCGCAGGGTCTCATCGGGGCTCTCTTCCTTCCTGCCGAAGCGGCCCCGCAGGCGCTCGCCGAGGGAGGGGCCGCTCGATTCGCGCTCCCGGCGCTTGGCGGAGAGTTCGTCCTCCATGGAGCCGAAGTCCAGGTTGAGGCCGGCTAGCTGGTCCGCGGCGTGGGCGAGATCGAGGGCCTCGTCGTGCTGGCGGCGGCGGTTCGGGTCCGAGAGGACGGCGTTCGCCTCCTGGAGTAGTGAGAAGGCCTCTGTGCTACCGCCCGGGTGGTCAGGGTGGCGCTCCTTGGCCAGGGTGCGGTAGGCGTTCCGGATCTCGGTTTGGGAGGCCTCGCGGGAGACGCCTAGCACGTCGTAGTAGTTGATCTGATCTGCCATGGTTTTCCTATTCTAACCCAACGCAGCGCCCGTAGCCCCACCCATCAGGGCGAGCGCTATCTCCTCCCTGCACCACGGGTCCGTCTCCCCCATGGCCGCCCACCGGAGCTCCTCCTCCGCGCCCCCGATCTTCCCGAGCGCCCACGCCGCGTGCCCGCGCACCAGCGGCGACGAATCTTCGCGCAAGGCTCGAACCAGCGCCGGGACCACCTTCGCCAGCCTCAGATTTCCGGCGGCTACGCAGCAGTTGCGCAACAGTCCCTCCCGTCCCGGACGGGTCAGCGGCGTCCCGGCGAAGCGCTTCTCGAACTCCTCGTCGGTGCGGATGGAGAGGACGTCCTCTAGCTGCAGGTACGGACCGGCTCCCGCCCCCGCGGAG
>DASQVA010000008.1:0-10481 GCA_035641035.1 Rubrobacter sp.
ACGGTCTTTGGCCACTTCGAAGAGAAGACACTCCTCTGGAGGAGGGTCTCGAAGTGGACCTTCTACTTCGGCGTGACCGCGGCGTTGTCGCGTAAGCCGGGTAGACCCTGGACGTTCGCCTGGATCGTAGGCCTACCCGGCTTGGGCTTGGCGTTCCACCTGTGGTGGTGCAAAAAGCACAGCATAGATCCCTTGACGGCAGAGCCGAAGGACAAGTATTACAAGCTTCGGGGGTGGGACAATCCTTAGCGCCTACTCGGCTTAAGACGGGCTTGCCCCCGAGAGTGGCCGCATCCTCTCCTTGAGGAAAGCGAGGAACCTTCTGTGAACATCACGTTACTGACCATCGGGACCCGCGGCGACGTGCAGCCGTTCGTAGCTTTGGGCGTCGGGCTCAGAAGGGCGGGCCACAAGGTCACTCTCGCCACCGGCAAGGGGTTCGAGGTATTCGTCACCCAGCACGAATTATGCCACGCCACCCTGGACGTCGATCTGTTGGAGCACCTGCAGTCGCCCGATGGCAAGGCCGTCATCTCCGGCAGGGGTCTACTCGGCACGGTGAAAAAGACCGCGTCTATGTACAGGAGGGTCTTCGATCAGGAGTGGGCCGCCTCCCAAGGGGCGGATGCCGTCGTCTACCACCCGAAGGCGCTGGGCGGATACCACATCGCGGAGGCCCTTAACGTGCCCGGCTTCCTTGCCCATCCGGTCCCCATGTTCTCGCGGACTCGTGCCTTCCCTGACCCTGTGCTGCCGGTCGCCGATCTGGGCGGCTCCCTCAACAAGGCGAGCTATGGGGTGTTCCTTCGTCTGATGACCGCGCCGTTCCACCGCACGATCAACCGCTGGCGCAAGGAGACCCTTGGCCTGTCGCCGCAGCGTCTCCAAGCAAGCGAGCTCTACCTTTGCGGTCGGCCAGTCCAGAAACTGGTTTGCTGCAGCCCACGCGTTGTCGTGCCCCCGGTTGACTGGGACGACTCGACCACCGTTACCGGGTACTGGTTCCTGGATGGTTCGCAAGACTGGCAGCCGCCCGCTCACCTGGCCGATTTTCTCCAGAGCGGTCCGCCGCCTGTATTCGTGGGCTTTGGCAGTCTCAGGGGGTGGACTTCGGATAAGGTCGTGGCCGCCACATTGACTGCCCTTAAACAGACCGAGCAGCGAGGCGTGCTGGCTACAGGAGGGTGCAGGGTCCCTCCTAACCTGCCCGACGGCGTGTGCGTGATCGACTCTGCACCGCACGAGTGGCTGTTTCCGAAGATGTCGGCGGTGGTACACCATGGCGGTGCGGGCACGACCGCGGAGGGGCTGCGAGCCGGCAAGCCGACCATTATCTGCCCGACCTACATCAACGATCAGCTGTTTTGGGGCAGACGGGTCTTCGAGCTGGGCGTCGGTCCCAAACCCATCCCCCAGAAGAAGCTCACGACCGAAGCGCTCTCTCTCGCAATCCGGGACGCCGTCGCGGACGCAGGGATGCGCGTCCGCGCGGAGGAGCTGGGAGTGAAGATTCGGGCCGAGCGGGGAGTGCACAGAGCCGTCGAGAAAATCGTCGATAGCTCGAGGATACTCAACCCCGCCTCATCGAACTGAACCTGAACACATGAACACTCGAGGAGCTAACATCTGGCTACGGAAAGAAGTTCGGGAAGGAGATGCAGACCTCAGGGGTGCTGGGACCGGAGGAACCGGTGTTCTCAAACGACGCGTTTGGGATCTGCTTAGGGCCAGAGGATACGGGGTGCGGGTGCTGAGTCGGAGCGGAACTTATGGAACCATACGGGGCGACCTAGCCACCGGCGAAAGCAGCGAAGGGGCCGTGGCCGGTGTATAGACGATAGTGCATTGTGCCTCCAACTCAGCGGCGTTTCGTCCTTGTGGGCCAGAAATTTCTTCGCGACGAGCACTTAGCACTCGGACGATCTCTGGTGCGTCCTCCCACACCGTTGGAGATGAGTATCCCTGGGGTGTTCGCCGTGGGTGATGTAAGACACGCATCAGTGAAGAGGTGGCCCCTGCGGTGGGAGAAGGCTCCGTCTTTATACCGCTGATCCATGCGGGTTTGAATGACCGGTACTCCTACAGAATGACCGATACCCCTACTATTCAGGAAGGTCGTCACAAGCCCGTTAACTTCTGCTTTGAAAACCGCTGCACTTCACCGTCATGAGGTAACCGTCCTCACACTCTCTATTTTCATGTGGTTTCTGGGTGACACTCGCCTGAAGGGCTCATAACCGTCACCCCATCGTCACGCTGATCGTCAGCAACAAGAATGGCTTAGGTAAGCTGGGTTCCTCGTCGGCGTGACGACCATGATGCTCGTGACGGTGACTTACAGGCCTTCGCAAGGGATTAGATGCATGCTCTGCTACATTGGACATGACAACAAACCTTGCCGTAAGCTCCAGTTGGGGTGTTGATGTAAGACTAGACTCGGAGGCGACCAGCATAATGATAAGGCTCTTAATAGCCGACGACCACGGCGTGGTACGCCAGGGTTTGAGGATGTTCCTTTCGCTCGACCCGGATCTCGAGGTGGTTGGTGAGGCCGAAAACGGCGAAGAAGCTCTCGAGATGGCCCGAGAGCTATCTCCCGATGTGATCCTCATGGACCTGCTTATGCCGGTGATGGATGGCATAGAGGCCACCAAAGCCATCAGGGCGGAGCTTCCCGAGGTGGAGATCATAGCGCTCACCAGCGTGCTCGAGGACGCTTCTGTTACCGGGGCGGTACGCGCCGGGGCGATCGGGTATTTGCTCAAGGACGCCCACGCCGAAGAACTGCACCAGGCTATAAGGGGAGCCGCTGAGGGGCGAGTCCAACTTGCTCCCGAGGTGGCTGCCAAGCTGATGCGCGAGGTGAGAGCCCCAGAGAGTCCCCAGGCGCTTACCGACCGTGAGACCGAAATTCTGACGTTTCTGGCCCGGGGCAAGGCCAACAAGCAGATAGCAAGCGACCTGTTCGTGGAAGAGAAGACTGTCAAGGCCCATGTCTCGAGCATACTAAGAAAGCTTGGCGTAAGAAGTCGCACCCAGGCCGCCCTCCATGCTGTGCGCACCGGCTTGGTGAACCCCGAGGAGCTTGGCTAGAGTCTTGGCAGCTTTACCGAGACTCAGATAAACCGTGGTGAGGAGGCGATTTCGGAACCGATGGTGACGCCTGCTCCTGAGCCCTGCAGCATCCGGGCCACAAATAGCCAGCCGACGCTTTGTGCCAAGACGAGAATTGCGGAACCCATCGCGACTAATCCCAGGGTGGATAGGACCAATCGCCTCCGATCGACCCGGTCCGAGAGATCCTACGAAGATCAAACTAGAGAGCGCCGCTACCATACACAATATGATTACTATCGTCCGCACGCCGGCCGAGAACCCGTAGCGGTGCTGGTAGGTGGGGTAAAGCAACGTGGGGATGGTAGCCCCCTCTAGCACCAGGAAGAGAGCCTAGGCGATCAACCAGAAGGCGCGGTTCTTGCTCAAGGTTAGCGATTGTATGATTTCCTCTTCGCCTTGTACGGAGAGGCGAGATCGCTTGCGGCTCACTCCACATGCTCGGCTCGTTTCTTCTCCCTTTTGCCATCGATCAGTAGCGCGGCGCTGATAGCGCTCGCAAGAGCCATCGCCGCGGCGACGAGCATGACCGTCCGGTAGCCCGAGACAAACGCCGCGTCGATCGCCCTCTCCACGGTCGCACCGAGCTCGGGCCTTAGACCCTCCGGTGCCTGTGCGGCTCCGAGTTTGATCTTCTCTTGTTCCAGTTGCTGCTTTGCCGCGGGTGGCAAATCGACAGTGGCTAGACGGCTGTCCAGGTTGCTTCCGAAAGCAGCGAACATGAGCACGCCCAGGATCGCGACGGCCAAGAGGCCGGCGGTCTGCGAGAAGGCATTGTTGATCGCCGAAGCCAACCCCGTATGCCTGACGTCCACCGAGTTCAGCGTGACTGTGGTCACCGCCGGTACCAGGATAGAGAGCCCGAGCCCCATGACCACGGTCGCCGGGAGAAAGGTGGTCCAGTAGGAGCCTTCTATACCCGGGAGCGCGAAGAGGGCGAAGCCGGCAGCGGCGATCGCCGGCCCGAGCACCAGCGGGAGCCTCGCTCCGTAGCGGTCCGTGAGGCCCCCGGTGTAGCGCGAGAGCAAGGACATAAGCACGATAGCCGGCACGATGGCCGCGCCTGCGGCGGTTGCGGAGTAGCCCTGAACCCAGATAAGGTTCAAGGGCAAGAAAAATACGGTACCCGCGAGGGCGAAGTAGAGGAGCAGCGTGAACGCGTTCGCCCCGGCGAAGTTCCTCGAGTGAAACAGCGACAGGGGCATCATCGGCTCACGACCTCGACCCTCTACGACCAGGAAGCCTATAAGCGCAACAAAACCACCTACGAGGCCACCAATGACCAGCGGATCCCACAAGCCGGCCCTCGAGGACTCCAGCAGCCCAAAGACCATCCCGCCCAGCCCGAGCGTGACCAATGCCGCTCCTGGAAGGTCGAGCCTCCGAGCCTCTGGATCCCGGCTCTCAGGCACGTGCGAGCGGGCGATCACTAAGGTCACTACCGCAAGCGGAAGGTTGATAAAGAAGACCCCACGCCAGGAGACGTTCTCCGCCAGGTAACCGCCGAGCACCGGGCCCAATATCAGCGTTACGCTGGTCAAACTGGTCCAAGTACCTATCGCCTTCCCACGCTGTGCTTCCTCGAAGGAGGCGCCGATAATGGCTAAAGAGTTCGGTACCAAGAGGGCCGCGCCTACACCCTGGACCGCCCTTGCCGCGATGAGTTGCTCCGGATTCGGTGCCAGGCCGCACCACGCCGAGGCTAGGGCGAACAGCCCAACGCCGAGCGAGAACACGCGCCTGCGCCCCAGGGGGTCGCCTAAAGACCCGCCGACCAAGACCAGGGCCGCCAAAAATAGGGTGTAGGCCGCCACCGCCCATTGGGCGTCCACTGCGGTAGCGCCCAGAGCGCCTTGTATAGCTGGCAGCGCCACGGGAAGGGCAGTCTCGTCGATGAAAGCCATGCTCGAGCCCAGGATCGTCGCGGTCAGGACCCACGGAGCGGCGTTCTGGGTACACGGCATGTTCGCCTTCTCCGACCGGATGAGCCCCTCGTCGCAGGGTTGCCTGATCACGTTAGCCATCTTTTGGAACCCCCGACGTTATCGGTACAGGTCAGCGGGCTCTGCTTGGCCCCGTCTTCACATCGTTGGGCTTACTCAAGTGTTCTATGATCCGGGGATAAGAGAGCCTACGTAGTCGAGTCCCAAATTGTCTTTGAGAAGTGTTCGTGGACGGACTGAATGACGATGGCTCCCGCTCCCACTGCAGAGGCCACCCTCTTTACCGATCGGTACCTGACGTCGCCGACGGCAAAGACGCCGGGCATGCTCGTCTCCATTGGCAGGGGGAGGCGTCCGAGCGGCCAGCCCCGAGTAGGCCGGGTGTCCTTCCCGAGGAGGTCCTGGCCGGTGAGGATATAGCCTCGCTCGTCGCGTTCTATCTCTTCGGGCAGCCATCCGGTGTGCGGCTCGGCACCGATGAGGACGAACAGGGCCGCGGCGGGAACGGTTTCGGTGACCCCGGAGGCAAAGTCCTTAAGTACGAGCCGCTCGACCCTGCCCTCCCCGCTGCCACCGACGACCTGGGTGTTGAAGCGTACCTCGATGTTCTGAGCCGCCTCGATTTCCTTGATCAGGTAGTCGGACATACTTGTAGAAAGAGAGTAACCACGCACCAGGAGTGTCACGTGTGAGGCGTACTTGGAGAGGTGCATCGCAGCTTGGCCAGCGGAGTTGGCGCCCCCCACAACGTATACTTCTTGCCCCTTCATCGCCCGGGCTTCGCTGACCGCAGCCCCGTAGAAAACCCCTGCACCCACCAACTTTTCGAGACCGGATACGTCAAGTCGTCGATACGAAACCCCTGTTGCCAAGATCACCGCCCTACCCGACACTTCGGTACTGTCGGAGAGGGTGACCACCAGATCCCTCCCGTTACGGCGCAACGCCACGGCCTTGCGCATGAATCGAAAGTCGGTGCCGAACCACCACGCCTGATCACTGGCCCTCTTGGCCAGCTCTGCCCCCCCAACGCCCCAGGGGAAACCCAGGTAGTTACGGATCAGAGAGCTGCTACCTGCCTGCCCGCCTATAGCCTCCCCTTCCACAATGAGGGTGCTCAGGCCCTCCGAGGCACCGTAGACGGCCGCGGCCAAACCCGCCGGCCCGGCCCCCAAGATCACGAGGTCGAACACTTGTCCCTCAAAGGAGGTCGCATCGACGCCTAAGTAGGCGTCGGCCAGCTCGGCGTTGGAAGGATCTTCAAGCACGCTTCCGTCGTAGAGAACCACCGCAGGAAGTCTCGCCGAGGTCTTGTCGACTCGAGCGAGGAGACCCTGTCCCTGTTCAGAGCTCGCGGCGAGAAACTCGTGCAAGATACCGTTGCGGTTGAGGATGTTCCTGAGCTCGTGCGAGCGCGCCGACCACTGCTCGCCCACCACCCGCACCTCCTTGAAGACGGGGCGGTTAGTTTTGGCCCAGTCGTAGAGGGACTCGGCAATCATCTTGTGGAAGTTTTCGTCGCCTGGGCCCTCCGGCTTGTGGACGTAGTAGTCGATGTGGCCGAGGGCCATGGCCCTGAGGACAGGTTCTTGGATCGTCCTGTCGCCCCATTCGACGAGCAACGCCCGCCTCGCGGCGGGGAATAGTTGGCGAGCCTGCGCGAGGAACTCGGTGCCGGCGATGTCGGGCATCCATTGGTCGGCGAGGATGAGGGCCACCTCCTGGCCGGCCGACTGCAGCTCCCGTAGCGTCTTTATCCCCCACATCGCTGACGACTCGCACACGACTCGGTATTCGGGTTCGTAGCGCCTAGTGAGCCCGTACTCGATCCTCAGGAAGGATTCCGCCCCGGCATCGGCGGCGAAGATCACAGCTTTGGACGGATTCGACGCGGGGGACGTGCTCGTGCTCAGACCGGGATCCTCGTTTACCAGAGCCGTGTCTTTCCTGTTGTGCTCTCCCGTTGACATAGGAAACAACCTCTCTCCGCCCCAGCCCGTGGCCCGAAGTCCGAGAAGGCGGTGGTTCTCGGCGGCCTATGTACCCTCCATCCTTGCCGCTTGGCTTCTGAGAAGAATACTCATTCCACGAGACCTTCGGCGGATAGGAGCCGGGGTGCGACGTCCTCAGCCTCGATGGCGGCTCGTTCCATTCTAATCAGTGCAAGCCGTCGTCCCCGTAGTTCGCTGTGTGCAACGGTCACGTGGTGGGGCGGACCTTTTCTCGCTCCGGGTCGTCCGTCGAAGAGAAAAATAGGAGCTTTGGTGTGGGCGAGTATCGGCATTGGGCCGATACTCTGCCTAAGACTCTGATCGCACTATGTCGTCCTCGTAGGCTCACCCTATGAACCCATACATCCTTCGACGCCTGAGTAAGTTTACACTTCTCGCTCCCCGCCCTCCTACGCCGGCTTGATGCGTCGTCGGGACTTCCGACTCACCAGGTTGACCCCGGCGAGCGTGCCGTTGGTAGCGTAGGCGAGCCTCGTCCTCCTGATGACCTTATCACCGCCATCAATGGTCAGCATGTTGTTTCACCTCCTTTGCATGACCCTTGCCAACAATAAAGCCGCCGGCGCGAGAAAGAGCATCGGGCAGAGGAACAATCGTCGTATAAGACTTTGGTTGGGAGGCTGTTTGAGACTATCGTTGGCTGTCGATCAGTATCAGGTACCTTGCCTGCAGTGCGGTGGGGAGAGAAGCCACTGAGCGTTATAGAGTGCGGGGCTATCTCGGCCCTTATCATATACAGTAGGAAACGTGTTTAGCGAAGAGGCAGAGTAGGATGAATACTGTCGTTGGGGACCTCGATATGGGCGTGGTATTCGGCTATTGTGCCAGCAGGGTTATGGACCAAGCCACCGGCCGGTACCTATATCACTAAAGTGCAGCCTCCTGGCGACGCGGCTAAATTAAACTCGCCTATCTGGAGGTTTCGAGGCGGGAGGAGGACGCATGCAGCGTACTTTTGACGTGCAATCCGTCCGCGAGCAGGTCCCGGCCTTGCGCCGGACGCACAACGGGCGGCGTGTCGCCTACTTCGACGGGCCCGGCGGCTCGCAGGTGGCGAGGCCGGCCATAGAGGCGATGTCCAACTACATGGAGCGCGGCGGCGCTAACCTGCACGGCGTCTTCCCGACGAGCACCGAGACCGAGGAGATCCTCACCGAAACCCGCCGCGCCGCGGCTGACTTTCTCGGGACCTCCCCGGGCGAGATCGCCTTCGGGGCCAACATGACCACGCTTACCTTCGCCGTCTCCCGCGCCCTCGCCCGCGATTGGGACGAGGACTCCGAGATCGTCGTCACCGAGCTCGACCACCGCGCCAACGTAGACCCCTGGACGATAGCAGCCGCAGAGAGGGGGGCGAAGGTACGCTGGATCCGAGTCGATCCCGAGACCCTCACCCTCGACCTGGACGACCTCGAAGCGAAGATCACCACTCGCACCAAACTCGTCGCCGTGGGCCTCGCGTCCAACGCCGTGGGCACCGTTAACGACGTTGCCGCCATCGCCGATAGGACCCACGAGGCAGGAGGCCTCGTCGCCGTCGACGCCGTGCACGCCGCCCTGCACATCCCCATCGACCGCGATGCCATAGGGGCCGACGTTATCACCTGCTCCGCATACAAGTTCTTCGGCCCGCACGTCGGCCTGACGGCCGTAAGACGCGACCTCCTTGAGGAGATGGGCGTCTACCGGCTGGACCCCGCGCCCGACCACGCCCCGGACAGGCTGGAGACCGGCACCCAGAATCACGAGGGGATCTCCGGCGTAAAAGGTGCCCTAGACTTTATCTCCTCCTTAGGTTCCGGTGCCTCGCCGCGAGAACGGTTCGTGAGCGCCATGCAGACCATCGAGTGGTACGAAGCCTGGCTCGCCAAAAACCTCCGCACGAGGCTGCGGGAAATCCCCAGGGTAATGCTCTACGCCGCCCCAGACAACGTGCGCAAAACCCCGACCATCGCGTTTCGGGTTGAGGGGCACGCGACGAGGAAAGTCTGCGAACACGCGTTGAAAGACGGCTTCTTCGTAGCGGGCGGGGACTTTTACGCCTCGACGCTGGCAGAGAAACTCGGCATCCGAGACAGTGGCGGATTCGTTCGCGTCGGCCTCGCTCCTTACAACACCGCCGGAGAAGTCGAGGGGTTTATCGAGTCGCTGGAGAGGTTCGTGACCGAGCATGATCTCCAGGCGCCTAGGCCGGGCTGACGCAGGCCCGGAGATTCCGGCAAGTGACGTGCTGGAGAACTTCTGTTATACTATAGTCTTGTAACGTAAGGTGGGTTTACGCTAGACGGAGTGCCACCCCGCGATTGAGGGTGGCTTTTTCATTTAGTGGGGCCCAGGAATACGAAAGGTGGGCTCCAGTATATGGCCCAAGGAACGGTAAAGTGGTTCAGTGACGAGAAGGGCTACGGCTTCATCTCCCCGGACGACGGGGGTGAGGACCTCTTCGTGCACCATTCCGGTATATCCGGCGAGGGGTTCAAGACCCTGGAAGAGGGCGCCAAAGTGACTTACGAGGCGACGCAGGGACGCAAGGGGATGCAGGCGGAGAACGTCACTCCCGCATAGTGATCCGGTAACAAACCGGAGAATGCGAAGGCCGGGGTTTATACCCCGGCCTTCGTCTTATCGCAAAAATTACTAGAACGCGCCGGACGAGGTTCGGCAACTGTTCGAGGGGGGTCTTGTGGAATACGTTGTAGCCATCGTGGTCGGGTTGGTGCTCTCGCAAGTGGCGACCTTGATCACCACCGTCTACCTGCACAGGGTGCTGTCGCATAAGTCCATCAGGCTTCATCCGGCGGTGACGATGTTTATGCGCCTAAGCACCTGGATGCTGACCAGCATCTCGCCGCGCGAGTGGGTCGCTGTTCACCGCAAACACCACAACTTCAGCGACGTTGAGGGCGACCCGCACAGTCCCCACATCGAGGGATACTGGCAGATCATGATAGGCAACGTCTACTACTACCGCCGCGAAGCCAACAACGACAACACCATGGAGAAGTACGCCTCCGATCTCCCCTTCGACCGCCTCGACAGGATGTTCCTGCGGCGCGGAACTCTAGGCTTCTCCCTAACGGGCGTGATCCTGGTCCTCCTGTTGGGTATCGGTCCCGGCCTCGTGGCGCTCGCGACGCTCGCGGTCGTCTACCTGCTGCTGAACGCCGCGATCAACGGCGCTGGCCACACTTTCGGCTACAAGAGTTTCGAGAACGACGCGACCAACCTCAAGCTGCTCGCGCTCTTCACCTTCGGCGAGGGCCTGCACAATAATCACCACGCCCGCCCCGCCTCCGCCAAGCTCGCCGCTTTCAAGGGAGAGTTCGACCCTGCGTGGCCCGTGATCCGGCTCCTCGAGAAGCTCAAGCTCGCGGAAGTCCTCACCAAGGTCGACGAGGGCTGGGAGGATCAC
>DASQVA010000009.1:0-3789 GCA_035641035.1 Rubrobacter sp.
CCGGGAAGAGCCTCGGTGGGCATGACAATCTTGGTCTTGTGGCGACTAAAGAACACTCTTTTTGCCTCCTCGGATGTATTAATGTACTGGATCACGGTGCTCACC
This sequence comes from Rubrobacter sp., assembly GCA_035641035.1. GTDB lineage: Bacteria > Actinomycetota > Rubrobacteria > Rubrobacterales > Rubrobacteraceae > Rubrobacter_D. The sequence continues at coordinate 106 of DASQVA010000009.1, forward strand.
GAGATTTGCTTCAGAGCGAAGCCGATTATGGCCTCGTCTATTGTGCGCGAGCCCGCCTTCGACCTGGTCTCGCACAGCAGATCAGATCCGCTGTTCGCACTACGTCTTAGCCCTGCCTTTGCTTGTGCCTGGGGTTCTCGCAAATCACGTGTAAGACGCTGCGCCTGCGTACTACCTCGCACTTGTCGCAAACAGGCTTAACACTCGCTCGTACCTTCAAAGTTCTCCTCCTAGTTTCGCTGTTCTTGCCTGGAACCGTAATTGGTGCGCCTCCTCCCCGTCTTGCCCGCATGAGGCTCCTTTCTGACCCTCGTCTATAAGACTCCTCAAGGGGCCGATTTCTTACCCCTCGCAGCATGTGCGTCCCCCTAACCGGTTCTGGCTTCACCGAGCATCTGCTCCGAAGCGTAATCGGGGCTACGGTGGGTAGAGAAAGTGGGAGAGTATTGGCCTTAGTTGAGAGTTCGTGCTGATCGAGGCGCGTCACGAAGATTCGTTCCGGACGAGGGCTGCGCAGCGAGTGAACAACACCACACTCGCCGTAGTCCAGGGCCAGATCGCTGGATTCGTGATGGTCGTCGACAACGAAGTCGAACAGCTCTACGTCTCGGCACACCATCGTGGAAAAGGCGTGGCCGACATGCTCATGGCGGACGCGGAACGAAGGATCAAAGATGCCGGATACTCCAGTGCCTGGCTCGCTGTGGTAGCGGGGAATGCGAGAGCCCGGAAGTTCTACGAACGCCGCGGCTGGTCCGACGGTGGTCTGTTCGAGTACGCCGCGGCAGGTGACCACGGTCCAATCCCTGTGCCTTCTCATCGGTATGTGAAAGATCTCTAGTTCAAAGCCGAACTAGCTCTAAAGGCAACGGTTGACGCGGATATTGACGTACTGCTGATACCACTCTGATACCACCGGGAACGCAATACGGTGCAACCCGCAGCAACCCGGAGCAGAGAAAGCGGCTTAGGAATGCGGTATTTGCAAGCCTGTGCAACCCCCTGCAACATATGACCGATCACTCGTAATGAGCAGGCCAGCGGTTCGAGTCCGCTCGTCGGCTCTCCGTTTTTCTCTCGATTTGCAGGGGTAATTTGGAGATGAAAGAAGGTCCCGACGTGCAGCCGGGCTAATACCAAATCCGCTTGAATAGTGCTGCATTAAGCGCGGCGTAGTCCCTAGTTTTGCCGATATGTATGGCCTTTTGGGTCACCGGGAATGTCGAGTGTCCAGCGAGACTTGGTATAACTTACCGCAACCCACCGACAAGGCATTTGTAGCAGACGAGCATGCAGGTCAAGACAGGGATCCATGCCGGGAGCGTAGCACCAGAGCTTTATTGGAACCGCCTCTTAGCCCGAACTATGAGGGAGAATGGACCTCGTCGAGAACTCGGGCCGCGCCACGGGTTCTTCCGAGACGAACGCCGATCTCTTCAGCGGCCTCCTTGCAGAGCGCTGCGACCTCTGGCAGGCGCTCCGGGGTCATCCGGTACACCGGCCCCGACGCGCTCAGAGCAGCCAGGCAGCGTCCCGAGGCGTCGAAGACGGGGACCGCAACGCCATTGAATCCCTCTTCCAGCTCCCCGAGTGTAGAAGCCCAGCCCTCAACTCTTACGCGCTCGAGCTTGAAGCGGAGGTCTTCCACGCTCGTGATCGTCTGCTCGGTGAACGCCTGCAGGGGATTCTCGAGAGGGAGGTCCTCGAGGCCGCCTTCGGCGAAGGCGAGCAGCACCTTGCCGTTGGCGACGGTGTGCGGCTCGGTCTTCCAGCCTGTCCAGTCGCCCACCCCCACAAGGTGGGGCCCGTCGATCTGCGCGATGTTAATGACCTGGTGGTCCTCGAGGACGGCAAGGTTCACCGTCTCGGTGGTCTTTTCCGCCAGGCGTTCCATCGGCCCCCGCGCCAGCTCGACGAGATTGTGGCTGGCGCTCACTGCGAGCATTCCGAGGCGGCCGAGCTCGGGACCGAGCCTAAACGCCTCGTTCCCCGGGGCCCGCTCGAGGAAGCCCCGCTCGGCGAGCGTGGCGGCGAGGCGGGAGACGGTGCTCTTGTCGACGCCGAGCATGGCCGCCATCTCGCCCACCCGGTGCTCCTGGTTAACCTCCTCGAAGAGGAGGAGAAGTTGCAACGCGCGGTCAACCGACTGGCGCATCTAGAGCCTCTCGTGGCTGGCAAGTGGTCGCAAACGGCGCATTGCACCCAACGATAGCACAGCTCGGCACGGCCCAACGCCTTACGTCCAAAAACCTCGCGCTCGCTTTCGGCGGAGGCGAAGCCAAGTGGGCGAGCCATCGTTGGTTATCGCGGTACTGTGCGCCGGCGCGTCAGCACGATCTCGCCCTTCTCGATCCGCGCTTCGTAGATTTTCACCCGCACCGACGGATCGAAGATGGTCCGTCCGCTCTCGATGTCGAACTCCCATCCATGCCAGGGACAGGTAAGTACCCGTCCCTCGCGGCCGTAGCGGTACTCGTATGGTTGGGACGGAAGTACGGCACCCGAGATACGGCCGTGGCATAACGGTCCGCCGTGATGGGGGCAGTGGTTACTCAACGCGAACACTTGCCCTTCCACGTTGAATACCGCCACCGTGGTGCCGAAGGCCTTCACAGTCGTGCTCGTGCCCGGCGGCAACTCGGCCAACGGCAGCGCCACCGCCCGCTCGGTGGTGCTGCCGCCGGCACTCACGCCACGGGCCCTTCCTTGGCCGCCATGGCGGCCACCGGTCGTGCCGCCAGGCCGTACAGAGAGCGCGCGTTCTCGCTCATGACCTTCTCCCTCCAAGATCCCGGGAGCCGCAGGCTCACCAGATCCGGCCGGTCGAAGTCCCAATGCGGGTAATCGGTGGCGAACATGAGCATGTCTTCGAGGCCGTCGAACAGCTCGAACGCCCGCTTAAGTTTTCCTCGGCTGTCCGGTTCGTCCAGAGGCTGGCTCGTAAAGCGCATGTGCTCGCGCACGGTCTCGCTAGGCAGCCACTTCACCCACGGGACTTCCGAGCGGAGCGCCCGCCAGTCGGTATCCAAACGCCAGAGTAACGTGGGCAACCACGTAAAGCCGACTTCGATCATCGCCACCCGAAACTCGGGGTACTTCTCGAAGACGCCGTGGCAGACGAAGCTGACCACGTGCGACATGGCGCACTGGATGAGGAGTACGTGCCACTCGATGTAGTAGCTGGGATAGCCGGTCGAGGTCGGCGGCGGGTTGATGCCCAACCCTTCACCCCCGACGTGCATGGCCACGGGTAGCCCGACCTCGACCGCCGCCTTGTAAATGGGGTGGTACTGCGGATGGCCGTAGCCGGTAGTGGCCGCGCAGGGTAGGAGCACCTGCACGACGCCCGGATGGTGGCCGAAGGCGCGGATCTCCTCCGCCGCCCGCTCGGCGTCCTGAGTAGCCACAACCAGTGATCCCTTTAAGCGCGAGTCGCGGGGGAGCCACTCATCGATCAGCCAGCGGTTGTAGGCCGTGGCCAGGGCCGCCGCCAGTTGCGGGTTGGGTAGGGAAGAGATACTCAGGATGTCTTCCCCCGTTAGAATCGCATACTCGACGTCGAGCGGGTCCAGCAGCTGCTTCCGCATGGTTTCGTAGTCGGAGCCGGGCACGCCGCCGTCGGGAGGCACGCTGTCGCCGCGCGTGAAGCCGTGCGGTTGGATCCAGGTCAGGTAGTTGGGCAGA
>DASQVA010000010.1:0-3084 GCA_035641035.1 Rubrobacter sp.
GTCTCCCGGTCCGCGGACCGGGAGACGCCTCCTTCCGCCGAGCCGCGCGATGGCCAACCTCAGGTCCTCGGCCATCCCGCTGTGCCCGAACTTGCTTAGGTTCAATCGTTGCGACGCCGTTCTGGCTTTTCTTGAGCTGAAGGAAGACCGTCTTGAGGAAGGACGCGTGCCTAACGTGAAAAGTTACGGCCAGGTCGCATCCGTAGAGGTCGGTGCCTCTAGAACCTTTCCTGTGTAGTGTTGAGCTCCAGGTTCTTACGACCCCAGGAGAAATCCCTCTGACCTTACAGATGCGGTTACGAACGAGCCGCTCATTCAGCCGGTTGAGAAGTGCTACCTCTTCCGGAGGCCCACCCACCAACCAACCCGAAACGGATGTCTCAACCTAGTATTGAGTCCTATTAACTAAGTTGTCTAAGAACCTACCCCTCACGAGAATCAGGTGGTGTAGTAAAGGTCGTGCGGCTCTGGCGTCGAAACAATGCTGGTCGTTTCACTACAAATTTCCCTCCGCATATATCAAACGCAGTATGGTCATGCGACATTCTACGGGCAAGACTAAGCTCTCGTAGAACACCCCGGACAACGGTTTATCAGCGAATCAAAACTACTAGGGGAGCGATCTGTTAGGGGTGAAACGGGCCGTCTCCCAAGGCCTTCGGCGAGACCGAACGCGGAAAGAACGACCGTGCCACCCGAGCGGCATGCGTGATGCGCAACGCCGATCGCCACGCGCACGCAGAAACTAACCCCAATGCGTTCAGAACACGGTGGTCATGCAGCGCGGTGCATATCTATGCCGGCACGCTACATCTTGTGTTGACTGGTATGCCTATCACGGCTCGTGAAGGGCCCGGGCCGAACCGGGGGCTCCGGTATGCAGAACCCCGTATGTGGACTTCGTAGAATTGCCCTTCCACGCACTCCGGTGAATAAGGATCGCGCGGCAGGTTGACAATGTAAACCTGTCACGTATACTCATGGTTGACAATGTACACTAATAAGGAGCTAGTCATGCCAACGGTCCTCATCACGGGCGGCCACGCGGGTCTGGGGTTCGAAGCCGCCAAGGAGCTCGCGTCGGGCGCGGGCCTGGATCTTCTTCTCGCCGGGCGCGATCCCAACCGAATCGAGATCGCCGCCCAGAAGCTCCGGTCACAATACGGGGTCGACGTGGGCGTCCTCGAGCTCGACCTTTCTTCCCTGGCGTCGGTGAGGGCCGCGGCCGCGCGTGTCCGGGCCATGCTGGAGACCGGAGAGATAGATTCGCTTCAGGCGATCCTCTCCAACGCGGGCGCGCAGTTTCAGGGTCCCGTCTCCTACAGCGCCGACGGCTACGAGGAGACGTTCGCGGTCAACTATCTGGGGCCGTTCCTGCTCGTGAACCTGCTGCTCGACCGCGTCTCCGACGGGGGGCGGATCGTGTTCACCGCGAGCGGCACGCACGACCCGGAGACGATGGACGGCAGGATGGTCGGGGCCGCCGTGGAGCCGGACGCCGGCGCCCTCGCGCTCGAAGGCAAGAACGGGGAGAAGGCGATCTCGGGCGGCAAGCGCTACACCACGTCGAAGCTCGCCACGGTGCTCCTCGCGTACGAGCTCGACCGCAGGCTCCGCCGCGGCCACAGCTCGCTCGCGTCCATCGCGTTCGACCCGGGCCTGATACCAGAGACCGGGCTGGCCAGGACGTCCCCCGGGGCCGTGCGATGGCTCGTGCGCACGTCCCCGATGAAGTGGGTCCTGAAGAGGCTCGGCGTCACCATGGGGAGCCTGTCCTTCTCGGGCCCCGCCCTGGCCCGCGTCGCCTACGACCCCTCCTTCGCCGATGGGTCTGGCAAGTACTTCCAGTCGAAGAACGGCTCGCTGATCGAGGCCCGATCCTCGAAGACGTCCTACGACGAGGAGCGCGCGGCGAAGCTGTGGCGCGACTCGGAGCAACTCGTCCACCTGCAGGGCAAGGAAGAGCCCGCCCTACTCCGATAAACTCCACCCGAATGAGCACGAGGCAACAAACGGGCACGAGGGAAAAGCTGGTGTCGGCCGCCGCGGCCCTCCTCGACTCGGGCGGCGAGAGCGCCGTGACGCTGCGCGCCGTCGGGCAAGCCGTCGGGGTCTCCCACAACGCTCCCTACAAGCACTTCAAAGACCGCAGCGCGTTGCTGGCGGCGGTGGCGATCGAGGATTTCGGGATGCTCGCGGAGGAAGCCGCGGGCATCCGCCTGTCCCCTCTGGAACCGATGGCCAAGCTGAGGCGCTCGCTCGGGACGTTCATCGACTACGGACGCGAGCACCCGTCGCGCTACCGGCTGCTCTTCGGCGACCCCGGCATCGCCGCGCGGGGGGGCGAACTAGAGGAGGCTGCCCTCCGGGCTTTCGCCGAGTTCGCGGCCATTGTAGGGGAGTGCCAGTCCTCGGGGGACCTCCCAGAGATTTCGAACGTCGCGCTCACGGGCCTCCTGTACGCCTCCGTGCACGGGCTCATCGACATCGAGGCCGGCGGGCGGATGCGGCGCGAGAAGGGGCTCGTTGGCGTCGCCGAGGGCATGGACCTGCTGATCGATCTTCTTTCGCGAGGCGGCACGAAACCGGGTTCGTGCCGCGGGTCGTCGGGAGCGACGGATCCCGCGTAAACCAGCCCAGGACGGCCCGTCCTGGCGGGCAGGCAGCCCAAAGAGCTTAGGGATGGCCCCCCACGGTGGTGAGGGCGCGGAAGAGTGGCAGGTGGGCGTGGCGCTCGAGAGGGACCGAGGGCGGGTGGAATGGCTGGGCAAGCTTCTGGAGGAAGTCCCCGAGCACCCCACCCACGGTGGACGCCGGTCGAACTTCTGAGAACCCCCTCAGGACGAAGTTCCGAGAACAACCCTTCCACGCACTCCGCTGAATAGGGGTAGGATGCGGGGCGATGGACCCGTTCCCCGAGCTGCGCACCGAGCGGCTGGTGCTCCGGGAGTTCACCCCGAAAGACGCCCCGGAGTTGCATCGGCTCGCCCAACCGCGGGAGGTCGCGCGCTCGATGCTGCGCCACCCGTACCCCTACGAGGAGGGCACCGCCGAGCGGTGGATAGCGGGCCTGCGCCCGATGTT
>DASQVA010000011.1:0-11840 GCA_035641035.1 Rubrobacter sp.
TGACGGACCGCCTCCTCCTTGCGCCCGAGGACGTCGGCGATCTCGGCGTGGGGCATCCCGAACGCCTCCCGCAGGACGAACATCGCCCTCTCCAGTGGCGAGAGCGTCTCCAGCACCACCAGCATCGCCATCGACACGGACTCCGCCATCGCCGCGTCCTCGGCAGCGTCCTGCCTGGTGAGGATGGGTTCGGGCAACCAGGGGCCGACGTAGGACTCGCGGCGGGCCTTGGTCCGGCGCAGACGATCTATGGCAAGCCGGGTGGTGACGCGCATGAGGAAGGCGCGTGGGTCGACGATCTCGGAGTGGTCGACCCCCGACCAGCGCAGCCAGGCCTCCTGCACGGCGTCCTCGGCGTCGCTCACACTGCCCAGTGTGCGGTAGGCCACCGAGACCAGCAGGCCCCGATGCTCGTCGAAGACGCCGGCCGCGTCGAACGGACGCTCGCCCGAAGTACCCTCGCTCACCTTGCCTCCTCCTCGCCCGGTCGCATCCGTCAGTGTGCTCCATGCCTACAAGACACGCCCCGGCCCGGTATCCGTGACATCCCCCGGTACCGCTCCGCCCTACGATACGCGAGGCGCGCCGTCAAGGAGGGTGCGTATCATGACCAGGCGGGCCGCGACGCGGTCCAGCTCGTCCGGGTCCACCCGGCCATTGCGGCTAACCGTCACGCCGAAGTACCTGCCGTCGTGGGGGTTGCGCCCCAGATAGTATGCGAAGCGCTCGGCCACATGCTCAGGATCCCTCACGGCCACCGCCGTCCCCCGCACCTCGCGCCCGCGCAACCGTAGCGACACTGGCCTTACCTCTCGGAAGTTCTTCCACCAGCCAAAGCGCGTGAACGTCACGAGGCCTTCTGGATCATCGGCGTACCCGACTGGGAAGGAGTAAATTCTGCCACTCCTGGCCCCCTCGAAGGTAAGCACCATCATCGAGGAGCTGACGGGGTGGTGCCACCCCGAACGCAGCCAGGCCCGCATCAGGCGGTTGACCGCCGGCAAAAGCGTCCTCCACACGCGTGTGGATTGCCAGTCTACGATCGCCTACCTCCTACGGCCGCTGCGGCCGGACCCTACCGGCGCCACGTTCGCCGAGTAGGGCGTCACCTACCGCACCGAGCAACAACCAAGTCTCGGTCCATCATTTGATGTCTATTCTGTCCGTAAATCGCGCCGTCTCTACCGCCTAGACGTGTCCCGCTTCCCGACCGTGACATGGGGAGGACGGCGGTCCGCCAGGGGCAACCAACGTTCGGATGCGGCACGGCTGTTTATGTGCTCCCGGCTTCCGAAGCCCTCACGCGCTGAAGATCTCGACGAAGCGGACCTCGCCAAGGGCCGACTACAACTGGAGGCCGGCCTCCAGCCGCGACAACCCTTCGTCGAGCACGGAGACGACGTCCGAGCCCGGATCTTCCGCCGCCGCGAACATCGCCGAGAGCCCCACCCCCATCAACGCACCCGCCGCCGCTCGCACGGCGGGGTCGTCGGGCCGCCTACCGGAGCGCTCGGCCACGGCCTCCGCGAGCAGCCGCATCGGCCCGCGGACCTGATCGACGAGCGTCGCGCGGAGCGGCGCGACCGACAGCAAGAGCTCCACGCGCTCGCGCAGCTCTTCTCGCTCCGCCGCCGAAGCACGGGTGAGGACGTCGCGTATGGCGTAACGCAGGGCCCGGATCGGGCCCAACTCAGCAGGCTGGGTCCTGTACGCCTCGAAGACGAGCGGGTCGAGCTCGTCCCAAAGGACGACGTCCTCCTTGGTCGGGAAGTAGCGGAAGAAGGTGCTCTCTGAGACCTCCGACGCCTCTGCGATCTGGCCCACCGTTGTGGCGTCGTAGCCCCGCTCGCGGAAAAGCCTGAGCGCCTGGCGCTGGATCTCGGCGCGCGTCTTCGCCTTCTTGCGCTCGCGTAAGCCCGCCTTCGGTCTCTTCTGTCTGCCAGTGGGTGACTCCACGCCTCGATTCTAGCGGTTCTGCAATCCCCGCCCCAAGCGGCGGGAGCGCGGATCGTTCGGGCTGCACCGCGCGCCGTGCCCGGATGACGGCCTCCTTCGGCGATCACAGACCGAGGAGGCGCTCCGCATTGCCGTGGGCGATCTTCTCCTTGTCCGCGGGGCTCACCGGGAGCCCGTCCAGGAACGCTCGCGCCTCCTCCATCGACGCGTAGGGGTGGTCGGCCGAGAACATGATCCGGTCAGCGCCTACCTGGAGCAGCAGGTCGAGGAACGCCTGGTCCCAGTTAAAGCCGCCGAACGTGTAGTGGACGTTCTCGCGCAGGTAGTCACCGACCGACCGGTCCAGTCCCGTCGCTTCTCTGGGAAGGGCGAGGTCCAGCCTAGGCACGAAGAAAGGAAGCCCCTCGCCCATGTGCCCGATCACGATCCGCAGGCCCGGGAACCGGTCGAACACGCCACCCAAGACGAGGCGCAGCACATGGGTGGCCGTCTCCACATGCCAGCCCCACGCCGCCGTCGCCAGCCCTCCCGCGACCCCCGGCGCGAAGTTCCCGGAGTAGGACGCCTCCACCACCGCCCGCGGGGGCGGCGTCGGGTGGAGGTAGATCGGGACTCCGAGTGCCTCGGCGCGCTCCAGCATCGGCCAGAAGAACCCGTCGTCCAGGTAGCGGCCCCGGGAGTGGCCGTTAACTAGCGCCCCTACGAAGCCGTGCCCACGCACCACCCGCTCCAGCTCGTCCGCAGCTGCCTCAGGCGCCGCGGTCGGAAGCGCCGCGAACCCGACGAGACGATCTGGACGGCTCCGCACCGCCTCCGCGAGGGCGTCGTTCGCCTCACGGGCGAGGGTCACCGCCTCGCCAGCGTCGAGCTGCTCCACCCCGGGAGAGGTCAGCGACAGCACCTGCACGTCTATGCCCGCCGCGTCCATCGCCACGACCCTGCCCTCGCCGAGGTCGCACAACCCCTCGATGAGCTTGGCGTAGCCCGCCGCCACCCGGGGGTGGGCGCGCGCGGCCTCCGCCTGCTCCTTCAGCTGGCGTCCCGGACCCTTCATGAACACCGGGGTAGCGTAGTGCTCCTCCAGCGCGATAGTCCGCATCGTCAGCCTCCCTATCCCTAATATGACAGTTCACTATCATATTAGAGTAGACCACCATTTTCTGCAAGCGACAACCCACACGAGATTCCGGTGCGCGTTTCGGGAACTGTCCCTGGCGTCTACGAGGCTTCCGGGTAGGGGAACAGTGCTTGCTTTGGGGCCTGAGCTTCCGTTTTTACTAACTTCGCTCGCACCTTCACCGGTGGTGCCAACTCGCGTCCAGTCCTGCCGAAGGTGGCGGTGGCACCCGAAACCACGTAGGTCTCGAAGCCCAGGTTTGCGGGCGTTTGGACGGTAGACGCAACGCAGTGGTCGGTGGTGAGACCGCAGAGGACGAGAGAATCTATCCCCTCGAGTCTCAGCAGCCCTCGAGGTCGGCGCTTATGAAGCTGGAGTTGCCCGATTTCTCGACCACCGGCTCCCCGAGGACTAGCGCACGACGTCCTTGATCTCGCACCCGGCGGTACCAGCCATCAGGGGAACCCGGCTCGAGCGAAAGGTGCCTCGCGTGGTAGACGGTCATGCGGGCGCGCTGCCATGCGTCGAGTAGCACTGCGGCCTTCGCCTCCGCGCCGGGATTGTTCCTCCTGCCCCGAAAGGGTTCGTCGGAACCCTACTGCGCATCGCGCTCGAAGTCAGGGGATCGCGGAACGGAGGACGTTTATCGGAGCGGGCCGAACATCGGGAAGACGATCCTTCGGCGATCCGCTACCGCGAAGTGGCCGGGCTGCTCGAAGTGGAAAGCTCATTGCCGCTTGTTCGTGGAGAGCAGCGTCCGCAGGCGGCCCGCAATGTGCCTGGCGTCGCGGCCCACCCCGCGCAGGGTGGCCGAGAAGGAGCTGCACTGCCACTCTAGGCCGACATAGGCCAGCCCGACGTGGGTGAGCGAGAGCCCCGAGGCGTGAAGCCGTAGTCCGGCGCCGTCCAGGGCGCCCATCGCCCACAAGAAGCCGAGGTCGGGACGGTAGCCGGTCGCGAGAAGTACGGTGTCGACGTGCTCGCGCCGTCCGTCAGGCCAGGCGAGGAGGTGGCCGTCGGCGGCCACGAACATCTGCCTGCGGTCGGGCCGACCCCGCCACGGGACCTCCCGGTAGCGATCGTCGTCTAAGACCGGCTGCGTCGGGTGGTTCTTGAGCCACCCGCCAACGGGAGGCCCATCCACGCCGAACGCCCGCAGCCAGAAGTGCACGTCCCGTCCTAAAAGGCGTTGCGGGCCGAACCGGATCGCCGAGCGGGTTGCCAGGTTGACCTCGGTGTGCCCGGCGAGCTCGGCCGCTATCCCCACCGCCGAGTTCCCCCGCTCCAACCACGAGGACCCGCTTACCCTCAAAGGGATCGGGGTTGCGATACTCCGCCGAGTGCAGCACCTCCCCGTCGAAGCCCTCCAACCCCGGCAGACCGGGCCGGTAAGGAAGGCCGAACCCGCCACCGGCCGTGACCACGGACTGCGCCTCCAGCATTCCCCCGTCGCTGGTACGTACCTCGAAACCCCAGCGGTCCGGACGTACCTCGACCACCCTCTGGCAGACCCGGATGTCTACGTCCAGGTGGGCGGCGTAGAGCTCCATATACGCGGCGACCTCGTCCCGCTTCGGGTAGCGGTCGGGGTCGTGCCCTGGGAACGCTATGCTCGGCAGGCCGCTGTAGCGGGCCGGGGAGAAGAGGGTGAGGCTGTCGTAGTAGCGCCCCCACGAGCCCGTGGGGTGCTAGCCCGTGGGGTGCTCCCGGGCCTCCAGGATCACCGGCTCCAAACCCGGCTCCTGGAGCGCCCGGGCGGCCGCCAGGCCAACCTGTCCGGCCCCCACCACAGCGTCGATAAGCTCGCTCAATCGGGCTCACCCACGGTCGCTCCCCTAGCCTCACCTCCCATCGCGGCCTCCAGGATCCCCTTCGCGCCTTCCGGGCCCGTCATCCCGAGCCACACCTCGCCCCGCCCGACCTCGATGGCGAAGTCGAAGAACGGGCAGCACAATTGCTCCAAAGAGACGTACTCCGCCAGCGCGACCAGCACGCCCTCCTCCGAGGAGTACCGGAAAGCGTACCCGTCTTCCAGTTCCCGCGCCTCGTGGAAATCCTCTCCCAGCCGGCGCCGCAATGCCCGGTACCGTTCCCTTTGCTCTCCGTCCATCGCCGCGAAGTTGCAGGCGGTGGATGGTTCGCCCTTGGGATTTCTCGCTTGTGCCTTCATGCCCTTCTCCTTTCCTCCTCTGCCCTTCCTCGGCCTACAGAAGACGACGATGACCAGCACGCCGCAAACGACCACGAGGGCACCCAGGACGTGGTGACGGTCGGGCCTGAAACGTTCCACGAGGACGCCCCACGCCAGTGGGAGTGCGACGAAGGCGTCACCATATGCGGCGTAGACCCACCCTAAGGCCCCGATGGGTTGAGCGCCAGGAACGCGGCGCCCGCGAGCGCCCATGCCAGCGGCCTATCCTTACGAAAGTGGCACCAGGCACCCGCCGCTCATCTCAAACAGCTCGGCGGGCACGAACAGCAACCGCAGGACCGACAACCTGACTATCTCTCGTCCTCCTGTTCGCGATTCAAATGACAACCTCGACTATACTTGTTAAAGCGTACTTTAAGTCAAGAGAGGAGCGTGAGAATCGTGACGGGAGGCATGACGATCGGAGAGGTGGCCCAAGAGGCGGGTATCAGGCCCTCGGCCCTTCGGTACTACGAGAGCGTGGGCGTTCTGCCGAAGCCGGAGCGGAGGAACGGTCGGAGGCGCTACGATGGCGAGGTGCTCCGCGAAGTGCTCGATCGGCTGGCGGTGGTCAGCATCGCGCAGCAGGCAGGGTTCACCGTCGCCGAGATCCGAATGCTCCTGCACGGGTTCTCAGCTGACGCTCCTCCCTCCGAGCGCTGGCGGATCCTGGCCCGCGAGAAGCTGACGGAGGTCGAGGCGCTGATCGAGCGCGCCCAGGGCATGAAGCGCGTGTTGGAGCGGGGCCTCGGGTGCGAGTGCCTGAGGATCGAGGATTGCGTCCTCCTCGTCGAAGAGCAACGACACGCTGGCTAGCCGTACCCCGCCACGACACACTACGCGCACGCGCGGAGGCGGGCACATCGCTTCCACCGTAGAATGCGGGACTGGAGGTCTACCGACATCAAGGAGGAACTCCACCTTGCGAGGAGCAGCAAGAGCTTTCACCGATGCTGTTGAGACCGAGGCAGAATTGCGTACAGTTGTGGGTGAGCCGAGCGAGTTGGCGGTGGGTAAGCAGCTCGACCACTTGGACCGCCACTGCCGGGACTTCATAGCCCTCTCCCCGTTCGTGCTGGTTGGCACCTTCGACTCCGATGGGAGATGCGACGTCTCGCCGCGCGGCGACGCGCCGGGGTTCGTGGCGGTGCTGAATGAGGAGACGCTGGCTATCCCCGAGCGCCCGGGCAACCGCAGGCTCGACTCGCTCGTGAACATTCTCGCGACGAGGTCGGTGGGGCTGCTCTTCGTAGTCCCCGGCTTCGAGGAGACGCTCAGGGTCAACGGCCCCGCCTCGGTCGTGCGCGACGCCGATGTCCTGGAACGAACCGCGGCCCGAGGCAGGCTCCCGGCGCTCGCCATAGGCGTCGAGGTGGAGGAATGCTTCTTGCACTGCGCCAAGGCGTTCAAGCGCTCGGAGCTCTGGGAGCCGGAGGGCTGGCCGAACCGCTCGACACTCCCGTCCCTGGGGCGGATGTTCCGCGACCAGGGGGCCGTGCCGGGCGCTCGCGCGGAAGACCTGGACCGCAGGATCGAAGAGAGCTACGCCAAGCGCCTCTACTGACGGCCGTCCCAGGGACACGGCGGTGAAGTGCTCCCAGCTCGTCGGCGGAGCGTAGGACCGCTTGGTTGGGGATTCCAGTGGCACCATGGCCGGTTTTGACCGTGGCCGCCCCGGCCCACCACAGGCTGCTCCCCTGTCCCTCGCAACGATCGGGTGGCGCTGGTGCGCCACCACCTCGGCAAGTGACGCCCAGGGGGTCGATGGTCCGCGATGCGCCGCCGCTTTATGACACTCTCTTACCGGAAGGCGACCCTGCCAGCATCGTCGTCGCCAGCCGGGACCAAGCGAGGTGTTGCGCGAGCGGAGTCCCCAGTCGTCGGTGAACAAGCCCGCCTCGTAATCTCTGGTCCTACGATGTTCTTCGCTAGAGAGGGCGTCGACGGTCAGGGAGGGTTCGACGGGATCGAACCGGTAACCAGTGGTGCCGTGGGCGTAGACCGTTACCACGTTCGGATCCTCTTCGAGCACATCCTGGACGCGACGTGTGGTGCCCTCGATACGAAGAACGAAGTCGCGATGACCTCTCCGAGTGTTCGAACGGGCTGAAGACGCCGAGCACTACCGGGTTATTGGCGGCGGATTCGGCCTCGACCTCTGCGCACGGCGACGAACGGTGGGCACGCCCAGGTGGGCAGGCGCGTCCGTTGGCGGCGGCCGTCGGCGTCGGTCACATTCGGGGTGGTGTTCTCTACCGATCCCATTGCCGGGTCGCGGAGATGACCCAAACTAGAGCGAGTTTCCACGCCACCACCGTTGCCGGCACAGTCCCATTCAACCCGTCCCGTTGACTCCTCACCGGACGAAGGCGAAAGGCCGCAAGATGCCCGTCCTCAGCGCGCCTCCTCGGATTCGGCCCCGGACAACCGCCGTGCCTGCTCCTCGACATAGCCCGCGAACTCCTCCGTCCCCCGCGGCATCGGCTCCCTCGCCGAACCGACAAGCGCCCTCTCGAACGTCCGCGACGAAGAGGAGGCGACAAACGCCCGCCCGACCTCGTTCACAACCCTTTGCGGCGTCCCGTCCGGCGCGGCGATCCCGCCGAAAACGGGCACGGTAACGTCGTGCCCGAGCTCTTGGGCGGTGGGGACATCCGGGAGCGCCCGGCAGCGCGCGTCGCCGAGCACCGCGAGCGCTTCGAGCTCCCCCGCCAGCACGTCGGAGAGCACCACCGCTTCAAGCGGAACGAGCGCGGTTTCCACCTCCGCGTCATAGATGGCCTGCGTTGGGGCCTTGTCGGCGGGGGACTTCGGCGAGAGGTCTATCCCGGTCTCCTCCTCCAGCGCCAGGGTTCCCGCGCGGTAGACGGTGTCGGGCCCCAGGTCCGCCACCTCCACGAACCCCGGGTTCTCCCTGGCCGCTTTCACGAAGTCCCCGAATTCCTCGAAGTCCTCCCATTGCAGGGTCTCGACCTCCGGGTCGCCTTTAGCCACGAGCACGGCGAAGCCGACGTCCGTCTGGGCTGCCATCTCGAAGTCCCCGGGCCCGATCCCGCCGGATCCCGGTCGCTCCGAAGCTAGGAGCCCCTCGGTGACGTAAGCGAGCTGGTGGCCGTCGGGCTCCTCGTCCGCTATGTCGCGCCAGGCGGGGCGACCGCCCTCGCCGGGTCGCTGGTCCACGAAGAGGCGCGTCCCGAGCGGTCCTTCGGACAGACCGGCAAGAACGCGGGCCGCTCGGTCGAGAGGCATGCCCGCGGCGGCCGGCACGACGAGCCGCGTGGACGGCTGGAATGCCTGGTGGCCCAGCCCACTCCCGACGGGGCGTTCCGTGGCCCCGGCGCCCTTGCCCCCGGGGTCCTCGCTCCCCGAGGCCCGGCCTGCCGCGTCTCCCCTGTCGCCCGAGCACGCGGCCCCGGTGACGCCGAGCACCAGAGCCAGCACCAGCACCCGCAACCCTCCACGCATCCTTCACCCTACCTCCCGCCCGACACCCGCAACCGCCATCCTATTCCGAATCGTTACAACACTGTCGTCTACTGTACAGCGGTGACAAAACACCAGTCAAGTGTTCTGGGTGGTGCGAAGAGGCTCGGTCACGGTGTACACTGGCGGGGTGAGGGGCGTGCCTAACAACACGTTTTTCGATTCGGAGCCGGGCGGGCGTGGGGCGGCGCCAAAGCCGCTGGCACTGGTGCAGGCGTTCGTGAACACGGTGGCGACGGAGGGGGAGTACCGCTGGGAGGCGTTCGCGGACCCGGGTTCCCTGCGCTCGTGGTTGGTTTGTAGAGGGTTGCTGGCCGACGGGGAGCCGGTCGGGGAAGACGACCTCGGGCGGGCGAGGAAGGTCAGGGAGGCGCTGCGAGCGCTGCTCGCGGCCAACAACAGCGGCGAGGTCGACCCCGGAGCCGTCCGGACGCTGAACCGGGCCGCGGAGAGGGCGAGGCTCTCCCTCATCTTCAAGGAGTACGGTGGTGCGGCGCTGAAGCCCGGCGCGAGTGGGGTAGACGGGGCCATCGGCGGGGTGCTGGCCGCCGTCCACGCCGGGATGGAGGAGGGGATGTGGGGGCGGCTGAAGTCCTGCGCCAACGAGAGATGCGCCTGGGCGTTCTATGACCGCTCCAAGAACCGCTCGGGCAGGTGGTGCTCGATGGCGGTGTGTGGCAACCGCAAGAAGACGCGCGCCTACCGACGCCGCGTGAGCAATAGGGAGCATTAGGCTTCTAATCCGACCGTGGGTAGCCAGCGTCCGTGTCGCTCCTTCATAGGTTGGTCGTGCGCTGCCCTAGACCGTGTGTGCTAAATCTCCAGCCTCTGTGCGGTCACGATGGGTTCCATGGTTAGCTCGGGTGTTATCAGTGATGAGTGGTTGTGGGCGGTGGTCGAGCCGGTTCTTCCTTCTGGCCAAGGATGTGCCGGGGATGGCCGTGAAACGCGACCACCGCCAGACATCATTGGAGGGGATCTGCTGGCGTTTGCGTCCCGGGACGCCGTGGCGAGATCTGCCAGGTGAGTTCGGTGCCTGGCAATAGGTCTGGGAGAGGCATCGGCGCTGGTCGGTGGACGGGACCTCTGAGAGATGGTGGGCGCTGTTACTAACGTTAACTTCCTACTAGCCTTCCGCACAGCGCGTTAGTTCCAAACGGGAGGAAGCGTTCCAGAGGTTCGGGTCTTACCGACCACCGTGCGGCCGTCTATCTTGCTAGCGTGCTGAACTGGCAGCCACCTTTCTCCGTGAGTGCAAGCCATCTTCCAGCACCAGTTGCGCTGCTCGTTGGGCGCTGGCCATGCTCGCGTCGACGAGAAAGCCCTCCGGTCCGACCCAATCCCCGGCGAGGTAGAGGTCGGAAATCCCCGGCACTCGGGGATCCGGACGTCCGGCGAAGCCGCCGTCCTTGGCGGTGGGCAGCGCGCTGACGGACTCGATGCGCGGCAGGTACTGGCGCCTGATCAGCACGTCGCGCCAGCCCGGCTGCGCTGTGTCGAGCAAGTTCTCGAGGTCGCGCTCGTCCTCACGTGGGTCACCGGGGTACCTTGGATCCAGCTGCTTGAAAGAGATAATAAGGGCCCCTCCTTCGGGCGCGACGCGCGATGTGTAAACGGACTGGGCGCTCATGAACCGAGGATCGTCAAGGTCCTGCACCACCGGGCAGTTCGGAACCGGCAGGTGTTCGAGGGCGACGTCCAGGCAGGCGGTGTCAACTGGGACCAGGCCGTCCACGATCCTACGCAGCGCCGGGTGCACTCCCCCGTCCATCAGCCTGACGGCATCCCGGGGGCTCGTCGCTACGACGACCGCTGCGGCCTGCACAAGGCTACCATCGCGCAGACGCACGCCCCGCGCGCGCCCGTCACCGAGTTCGATACCCTCGACGCAAGCATGGCCAACGATGTGCGCCCCGGCGCGCTCCGCCACATCACGCATCGAGTCCACCAGGACTTGCCATCCGCCGTCTACGTAGTGCACGGGGTGCTTGAGCGAGCGCTGGAACTTCTGGACGAACAGCTCCGCGCTGACGACGTCCAATGCGGTGGTGTAGACGAACGTGCGCGCGACCGCCGTCATCAGCCGGTGCAACCGCGGACGCCGGACTTTGAGATCCAACCATTCTTGCACGCTTGTCTTTGCCAGGGCGTGCGGTTTGGCTGTGCCAAGCACGACGAAGAAGCGGACGAGCGCCAGCTTATCCCCCGCATCTAGGAAGTCAATGTGCAAGAACCCGAGTGGATCCGCGGGGAAGCGGCTCATCCTCCCCCCCTGCAACACGAAAGTGTCTTTCGGGGTGCCGTGGTCGTAGGAGACGCCCAGCTCCTCAAACACTCGCGAGGCCGCCCCACCAGTGTAGAGGGCATGACCACCGAGGTTAAATAGGAAGCCCTCGGCCTCTAGGGTCGCCGCGCGGCCACCCAGGTAGGGCGCCTTTTCGAACACGGTCACGCCCACGCCCGCTCGCGCCAGGTAGCAGGCCGCAGTCAGTCCGGCCATCCCGCCTCCGACCACGGCGACGTTAGTTTGTGTGTTTCTCGTTTCCATACCTGGGTCCCCTTTTCAGTCCGTCGGTCTTGCCCTTACCCTCTAGACGCAGCACGTCTGCCCACGCGTGACACGACCGAGGTCAGGTGAGCGCGGCGCGCACCACTCGAAAGCGACTTGGAGGCGATCGGACCGGTCGCAGCGGAGTTGTTCTGGCACTCCAGCCCACAGCACATTGGCTTCTTTGCCAGGCTCTGCGACTTCCGTCTGTCCAGCAAGTCCGTCAACGTCTGCGACGCCCTCCTGCGAGTAGCATCGGGCGTCCCGATCCCGCGGCCGACGAGAACAATGAAGCTCAGCATAGTGCTGTGGCCCACGAGCCACTGTTCGGCGCACTCCTTCAGCCTGATCAGCTGCTTGCCTATCATGAGGAGGTCCCTGTGAGGGGTCCCTTTGAGGGGGTCCCTGAAGGCGAGAGCGTGGGGCATGCACTTTCGAGAACGGAGAAGATACTGTGGCGGGGAGGCGCGCCACGAGCCAGCATCCATCGGCGCCGCGCGGCTCGCCGATATAGCTGACGCCGAGCCGACCGAAGACACACTCTA
>DASQVA010000012.1:0-34350 GCA_035641035.1 Rubrobacter sp.
CCCGACGATCTTACGGGAGACCTCGCGCTCAACGCTGAAACCCGCTGGGAGGCGATGGCCGGCCGGGACTACCTCACACCTAATGAGCTCTTCTACGTGCGCAACCACGCGCCAACGCCAAGGATCGAGCCTTCGCGCTGGAGACTTCGCGTCGAGGGGCTCGGCGTCAAACGTACTCTCGAGATCGGCTACGACGAGTTGTTGCGGCTGCCGGAGACGTCGTTTGTGCGGGCGCTCGAATGCGCGGGCAACGGACGTGCTCTCTTCGAAGAGGTGCAGGGTAGGGCGACACCCGGTACCCCGTGGCGGCTGGGCGCGATAGGCGTCGCCGAGTGGACCGGGGTTCCGCTCAGGGAGGTCCTCCAACGAGCGGGCATCAAGGCCTCGGCCCGAGAGATAATGCCCGAGGGCCTCGACGCGGTTCGGATGCGCCGACCCATGCCCTTGGAGAAGGCGCTGGAAGAGGACGTAATCGTCGCATACGCGATGAACGGGGAACCGTTGCCTCAGGATCACGGCTTTCCGGCGCGAGTGATCGTCTCGCGGTGGGCGGCGGTGGCGAGCGTCAAGTGGGTGGGGCGCATCCACGTCTCCGAAACGCCGCTCTCTTCTCCCTGGAACACCGACAAGTACGTGCTCACGGGGGGCGGTTTCGGGACCGAGCGTATACCCGTGGAGGCGCAGGGCTTGAAGAGCGCCCTGGAGCTGCCCTGGCCGGCGCGTCTGAGGCGGGGCCGGCACACGATCGGGGGGCGCTCCTGGTCGGCGCAGGGGGCCATCACCAGGGTCGAGTACAGCGTGGACGGCGAGCCCTGGCGGGCGGCGCGTCTCGTCGAGCCGAACGTCCCCGGAGCCTGGGTGAGGTGGAGGTTCGGCTGGGACGCCCGCACAGGACGCCATGACGTGCGGGCGAGGGCGATGGATACTGCGGGCAACGTCCAACCGGACGAGACTCCATTCAACGAGCTGGGCTACCTCTACGGGGCTGTGGTCGGGCACCCGGTCTGGGTCCGGTAGGAGAGGTAAACCCACGAAATCGTAGCGGTAGACAACAACAAGACGGGGAGAGAAGTGGGAGCTAACAGGCAACGTATGGAAGGGGCGCCACCATCAGGAGGCCGAAGATGGGCGAAACGTGGTGGGCCGATCGCAGCAGCTCCGGATGCTCGTGGAGCATTACGAGAATCCACGGCACAGGAGGATCCATGATAGAGCGGACGTCGCGGTGGCCTCTCCACTAGTCAAGCACCTCTATACACCCGAGGAGTGCATGGAACAGGGATTCTCGGAAGTCCGCACCACCAAGCAACGCTCAAGCCACCCCAAAGATAGTCCATATAGGGGATGTGCCTGGTACCCTGCGCTTGCTACGGTGACTGTCCCAGGTGGGCTGGGTGCAACATAAGGTCTATTGCGATCATCCTCCTCGTGCCCGGTCCACCGGCTTCGCTCATGGGGCCGAGGCCGAAATCGACGTCGGCATGCCAGGTATGGTATTTCTCTCCGCCGGGGGCTACCATCACCACATCGGGCTTAACACCTGGCATAGCGCCGGCGGGACGCCGCCTCCTGAGGGCCACACCGGCCTGTTGCATATAGCCATCCTCTACCCTAATCGGCGGGAGCTGGCCAAGGCACTCAAGCGCGTGCTCGACCACGGCCACGCCTTCACCTTTGCCCACAAGACCCCCGCGGGCGAGGCCGTGTACCTTGAGGACCCGGACGGCAACGGGCTGGAGCTCTACTACGACGGCCCCCGCGAGCAGTGGATCGACGAGGAAGGCAAGCCGCTCTTGAACAAAGAGCTATTTGGGAAGCTGGATCCGAAAGAGCTGCTCGAGGAGTTGGGCACTGCCTGAAGCTCCCGAACTACTGAGAATCCCTGTTCCACGCACTAGGGGAATAGAGCAAGAAAAGGGCCAGGACTGCTACGTCCCAGCCCCTCTCGTCCCCTTAAGCGTCGAAGGGATAGCCGCTATCCTTCGGGCAAAGGTGGCAGTTCTTCTTCGAACTCCTCTTCTGCTCCAGGTGGGAGCGACTCGAAGAGTTCCTTTATGGCGGCGGGACCTACGGCCACCTCCTCGCAATCATCTGCGACCGCGTCCTTCCTGTCCGCGACCACCCGGTCGTAGCCGTCGCCGCACGCGACCACGTCCTTGTACGCGGTTCTGTTGTCGACGACGATAAAGTCGCCGCCGTCCCCGCCCGAAAGGGTGTCATGCGCCGTCTCGCGGAAGGGGCCGTCGATCAGGACGTCGGTGGCGCCGTCTCCGCCCATTATCTTGTCCGAGCCTTGCCCGCCGTCGACCAGGTCGTTGCCCTCCTCGCCGAGCAGGCTATCTGAGCCCCTACCGCCAAGAACCCGGTCGTTGCCGGGACCGCCCTGCAGGTTCTTATCGCCTTCTCCGGGGCGGCGTTCGGTGCCGCCCCACACATTGTCCTTACCCGCCCCGCCTAGCAGGTTGTCTCTACCATCCAGGCTGAAGAGGTTGTCGTTGCCGGCCCTGCCCAAGAGGTCGTCGTTGCCGTTTGTGCCCCTTAGGGTGTCGGGGCCGTTGGTGCCGATCTTGGAAACCGCCACAGCCACCCCGCTGGTTACGACCAACACCACGGCCATCGCCGTCAACAAAAGGACGAATCGTCGCATACAGTCCGCTCCTTTTCCCACGCCCCCACCGGAACGTTTGCACCCAAGGTAACAAAAGCGCGAGTCCGGTGCTACTTCCGAGAATTCCTGTTCCACGCAGTCAGGTGAATAAGGGCAAGACTAAGGGGGAGCCTACTAGCTCCCCCTTTGAGCGACAAGCGGCGTTGATTAGCTGCGGAGTATGACCCTGAAGGCCAGGATGCCCGAGCCCACCAGTAGGACCAGCGGGGCAAGGGCTATCAACGAGACGGGCCCGCCGGTCACCGGCAGGGCTGAGGCCGAAGCGCTCGCCGAAGCCATCGCGCTGCTAGCGCTAGCTGTGGCAGTAGGACTGGCTGTGGCAGTAGGGCTGGCTGTAGCACTGGCGCTAGGGCTGTAGGATTGCGCGAAGGCCACGGATGCGAAGAGCACCGTTCCTAGTATGGATAGCCCCATCAACAACAGCAATTTCCTCACGGTTTTCTCCCTCGTCGTTTTCTCCAAGGAATGCTATGTTAGGCACGAGACGTTGTCTGGGTCAAGGCCAGGCGAAGTTCGCAGAAAGCCGATAAGGCGAGGTTCGCGGAATCGGCTTTTTCAGAAGTTCATCCTTGCGGAAGGTAAAGTGGGGAGCTAAGGCGTAGGGTCCAGGCCGTTCTTGTAATAGCCCTTTCTCTTCTAGCCCTTGTTCACCCGAGTGCGTAGAAGGGGCGTTCTCCGAGTTTCATGTCTGGCATCCTGCATAGAAGACGCTCGCATAGGGGCGGAGCTTGGCCGATTCCTCTGCCCGAGTACCCAGAGGTTGGTTGAAACCAGCTGTCCAGTCAGCCCTCGACCGGTTCGATGAGATAGGCCATCTGCTTCCTCCCTTAGTGAAGAGGTGAAACAGGTGGCAGGAATCACCGGGTCGGCCTCGGTCTCCCTCGACGTTCAGGATTGGGGCCTCGCTATCTCCCGGGTTGCTCTGCGTCACGGTGGTCGGGCTCCTTTTCATCTTGCTGACGGCTAATGCCTGATGTCTGATGCCTACCATCCAGGGCAGTTTTCTCGTTGGTTGCCAGCAGTAAAGCGAGGAAGACGAAGGGTTCGAACCAGATGACGTAGGGGTAGAACCAGTAGTTGGTCGTGAGCTGGAAGGCAATGACGACCGCGGCGGAGAGGGCGGCGAGGCGCCGCACGGTCTTTTTGCGGGGCACGAAGGCGACTAGGATCGCTACGAAGATCGCGAACGCCGTTAGCGGGCGCTGCAGGAACCCCAGGGCGGGGACCTGGGTGAAGATGGTCCACGGGCTTACCCGGTCACCTTGGAACGCGAGCGTCTTCTCGTAGAAGAGCCTGAGCGCTTCTAGCGGGTGCCCGTCTAGCAGGAGAACCCAGAAGCAGAGCAGGACAATCCCCAACCCTCCAAGGACGAAGTCTGTGATCGGTCGCCTCCTGTGGCCGTCGTAAGTGACCCAGAGTGGTCCCAGGATGAGAGGGTAGAGCTTGATGGCGAACCCGGCGGCAATGCTCGCGCCGCGCGCCAGCGGGGAGGCTGCTGCGGCGAGCCCCATCGCGGAGACGGCGGCCACTATGACGTCGTTGGTGTTGTTGTTGGTCGCGTAGAGGGTGTAGGGGAAGGCGGTCCAGGCGAAGACCAGCGCCGCAGCACCCTTCGGTCCTGCGAGCCTGTAGCCCGCGACGAGCAGCGCCATCGCCCCTGCCACGAAGGCGAAGAGAGTGAGGGCGTGGGCCGCAGGAAGGAAATCCCACTCCCCCGAGAAGCCAAACGTCAGGACGAACGGCACGTAGAGCAGGTAGTTGAGTGGGCCGTATGTGTCGCCGGTGCCCACGTCGGCCGGCATGTTGCCATAGGGGATAGTGCCGTCCAGGATGCGGTCAGCGCCGACGACCCCGGCGTAGCCGACGTCTATGACGCGGGAGTCGACGTTGAGGGCGAGGACAAGACCGCCGGCGAGGCCCGCGAGCAGCATGAGGAGCCAGTCCGGGAGGTTGCTCGTCCTCTCGACCCGCTCGCCTACGCCGAATCCCATGAGCAGGGTACGAAAGAGCAGGTAGATCAGGGGCGGGTACCACAGGATGACGGCCTCATACACGATCCCCTGCCGGAAAAACCAGTGCGAGACGAGGAATCCAAGCAAGGCCACCACGTCGAAATTGCGCAAACACAGAAGCTTGTCCGCGCGGGAAAAGGCCAGGGCGAAGGCGAGCGCGAGCGATCCCCACACCCACCAGTAGTTCGCCTGTTTGCCGTAGGTGCCGGGCTCACCGCGGGCCATTAGCCAGCCGACTTGATCCCCTGTGTGCACGTAGTTCAAAATCCAGCTCTCGTCGTCCACCCCGGCGACCGCGGTCTCCTTACCTTCGTCCGTCGGCCTGCCGCCCACGACCCCGGTCTCATCGACGTAGAAGTGTACGGTCCACTCCCCATCATCGTACTCGGCCGCGGTGCTGTACGGTCCGTGATCGGAGAGCTCATCCCGCACCTCCTCGTCAGCCGCGGCTATCTTGATCGCGTCGTCTTCGGAGAGCGTGGGATACTCTATCTCGTCGGCCTCTGGGGAGACTTCGACACCGCTGACCTCGCCCGAATCGTCCGCGATGTCCAGGCTAGCGACGATCTCGTTCGAGACCTCCTCTCTGAGGACGACCCGCCAGGCGTCCGAGCCAGGGTCGTAGCTCGCCGAAGTCTCGACGGTCGGTTTGGAGTAATACTCCTCCAGCTTGGGAACGAAGCTGGCCCGCTCGCTGGCCCCTTGCTCGTCCAGATCCATCCCCGGCGCGAAGCCCGCCGCAAAGAGAAGCAGGGGTAGTAGGAGCACCGTTAGGGGCGCCGTGCACCTCACGACGCGCTCTTCTCCGGGAAGCTTGTCGGTACGAGGAGCAGGAGTCCCCACAGGAGCACGAGGAGCAGGTTGCGGCCGAGTAGTAGCTCGGGACCTGGGTAGCGGGCGTGCAGCAAGTCGGTGTAGTGGGTGGGAAAGACCTCTGTCGTGGTCCAGCAGGCGATTAGGAAGACCGCCGAGATGCCGACCCCTGCGAGGCCCCTCAAGCTCAGGGGGACGAGCGGCAGCAGCCAGATCAGGTATTGTGGCGAGAGGACCTTGGACCCTAGCATGAAAGCCAGTATAAGCGCCGCCGCGTACCGCGGGAAAGCGTCGCTCCCCAGCCTTCCCGCACGATACCCCCTGTACATTACCAGCGCCGTGACGAAGAGCAAAGCGCCGGTGATAGTAAGGCTTAGAGAGGCGGCGAGGTCGACCCCCGTCCCCCTGACCTCGAAGGCCCCGTACTCGAAGGCGACCCCGCTCACCCCGCCGAGACCTATCAGGACCGAGGCGGCGAGGCTCTCGACTTGCAACCCCCTGTCCGCGTGGTACGCAAAGCTCTCCAGAATCCTGCCGCCTCCGAGTAGCAGGGCGGGGACGAAGGAGAGCGCTAGCACCGTGAAAAAGACCGTGTATCCCCACGAAGCCCTCCGGTGTGAGAGCGCCAGAGGCACCGTCGCGAGAACAGGGATGAGCTTGGCGGCGGCACCGAAGCCGAGCGAGGCGTAGGCGAGTAGTAGGTAGCGCCCGCCGAGGGTTGCGCAGAGAGCCGCGACCGCCAGCGTGAGGGCGACGGCCGCGTCGTAGCGGCTGACAGCGACGGGATAGAGGAGGAGGGCCGACGCGGCGAACGAGAGGGCTGGTACGGGCCACGCCCAGAGTCCCCGAAGCTTGCGGGCGGTAAGGGAAGTAAGCACGAGAGCCGCCACGAGCACGAGCGCCATCTCCGAGGCGAAGAGGCCTATGTAGCCTGCTTTGTCCTCGCTGAGGAGGGCGGGTGGGACGAAAGCGGGGAGGCTGCCAGGAGGGTATTCGAGGAAGAAGTCGCGGTAGGGGATCTCCCCGCGCAGCACGGCCTCTCCGGTCTCGCGGTAGATCTCGAGGTCATTGGAACCTTCCTTGAGGTCAGAAGGCAGCCCGGCGAACAGCGCTAGCAGACCCCAGTAAAGGAGCGCTCCCAGCAGCGCGAGCGGCGCCCAGAAGAGAAGCACGTCGCACGGGGGTGAGCCTTTCCGCGAGCCGCCCTCGATTACGCGGGGCCCTCCAGCTCCTGGCCGAAGAGCTCTGCGAGGGGTTCGAGACCCTCGGGGGCGCCGGTGACGAGCAGCGAGTTGCCGCCCTTGAGAACGTAGGTGTCGCGGGGGCGGTAGGTCCAGCGTCCGCCGCGGTTCACGGCGAGGGCGTACATACCGGTCTCGGTCTCGATGCGTAACGAGCCGAGCGTCTTGCCGTCAGCGGGGGAGCCGGGGGAGACGGTGAGCTTGAGCACGATCTCGTCTGACTCGCCGATGGCGGCGGAGAGTACCGGGTGGACCTCCTCGCCCTTCTCCACGACCCAGACCATCTCCATCGCGCAGTCCGCGATGGTCTCTGAGGCGGTGGCGAGGTGCAGCAGTCCCCGCAGGCGCGAGGAGTCCTCGACGTGGGAGGCGGCCAGCAGGATCCAACGCTCCAAGCGGTAGCGCATCTCGTCCATCTCGTCCTCTATTGCGACGACCTCCCGGGCGAGACCCGCGTCGTAGTAGAGGAGTGCCGAGTAGGCGAGGCCGACGGCTACCTCCGAGAGGTTCTTCATCTCGATCAGTATGTCTACCGCCCGCTCGAGTTCCGAGAGCCCCTGACTGTCCTGGCCCGGCCCGGCGCCATCCTCGAAGGGCCTGGCGCCGGCGAGCTCCCGAATCTCCGCCACACCCTCCGGTGGGCCTTGCAAGAAGAGCACGTCCCCCGCGCGCAGCACGTCCTCGGGCTCTACCTCGAAGTCCCACTCGTCGTCGCGACGGATGGCTATGGGGCGCATACCGGTCTCAACGGGAAGGTCCACGTCGCCCAAGGCCCGGCCGTCCAGGGCGCTCTCCGCGTGGATGCGGACGCGGGAGGGTATCTCCTCGGCCTCGGGGATGTCGTGCAGGAGCTCTGGCGGGATGCCTAAGCGCTTCACCACGATCTTGGCGATGTCGAATGCGGCGTTGCCGATCTTCTCTATGTCCTGGACGACCTGCAAGATGCCGGCCATCTGCTCGGAGTCGGCAGGGCTCCTGGCGGCGAGTATGGCTAGGCTGCGCATGTCGTAGACCAGGTCGTTCAGGCGCGTCTCCAGGCGGAACACCTCCTCGGAGAGGTCCTCGGAGTTGTAGAAGATGGCGGCGTAGGCCAGGTCTACCATCAGCTCCGAGGTGTTCTTCGCCTCGACGAGCATCTCCTTGAGGTTCCGTGGTCGTGTCTCGCGCATGTCCTTACCCCGTCAATCCGAAAATGATCAAGGCTATTATAAGGCTCATAAAGCCAAGCAGGTCCACCGCCGCCGTGATGATCGGGATGCCATAGGTGTCCGGGTCGAGCCCGAGACGGTAGCTCACCGTGGAGCCGTAGTAGGCCGCGAGCACCGCGGCTGTCGTCGCTATGAGTCCGGCCAAGGCGCTGACCCCGATCATGACCAGAAAGCCCGGGCTCGAATCCGCCGGGAACAACGCCACGGCGAGCAGATGCGAAGCCCCTCCGATGAACACGTACACCCCGGTGGCGAAGATGTAGGTGAGCGTGAAGTCCCTGAACGCCGCGAGCTGCGGCACCCCCCGAGGCGCTATGAGGCCGAGGTGGACCTTCGAGGAGAGCCGGCTGGAGAGGATGCCGCCGAGTGCGCCGCCTTCCTGCAAGAACGCCGGAAGGAGGATGCTGAGCGCCAGGAGCGTCGTGAACTGCTCCTCGCGGTCTTGCAGGGCGACGCCGACCAGGATCGTCACGGTCCCCGTGAGCGCCAGGATGGGGAAAGACTCCGCGAGGATGCGCCGCAAATTCTGCACCCCGCGCCTGAGGCCGAAGTAGGCGGCCAGGGCGGCGACCACGATCAGAAGGGCGGCCAGGACGATCGAAAAGATGGGGATGTCTATGAGGTAGGCTGCGAGGACCAGGGCGGGGAGGGTGAGGATGTCGCCAGCGGCGGTCAGCATAGGTGCTGCGATGTTGTCCATGTCCCAGCCACGGGCGACGGAGAGGCGAGCGACGAGGACGGTGATGCCTAGCAGGAGTATTCCGGCGAGAATTCCGCCGACGGTCGAGATCACGACGTAGTCGAAGACCGAGAGCTCCGTCCTGACGTTCAAAATCTCGCACGAGGCCCGCGCCAGAAACGCCAGGAAGACCCCGGAGACGAGCGAGAGGACCACCGCGGCCTGCACGTTCTCGGCCAGGACGCCGCGCCGCAGGTTCAGCTCGAAGAGGCCCGTCTGAATCGAGGTCGAGAGCCGGCTGCCCATGGCGCCGAAGATGGCCCCCCGCATCCCGATGGCCGCCGGTATGAGCACAGCCAGGCCGACGAGCTCCTCGAGGGTGCCCGCGATGCCGGCGAGCACGATCCCGGCCAGAAGCTCCCCCGCGGAGGAGAGGAACAGCGCCGCGAACCCCTGCCTGAGCGACTCCTTCTCCTCGGTGAGGTACCCGTAGACCTTGGGTCGCAGACGAGGCCGATTGCGCAGCCTCTCGCGCACCCCGCTCCCTGTTCTCTTCTCTGCCTCGGACACGGGGACTGTATAGACGTTGCGGGATGCGTTGTAAAGTGGGCTTCAGCAGTCAGGTGCGCGGGCGAGGACACGAGGTAAGTGGTACCTCGCATTGGTGACCGAAATGTGTTGCGCCCCGCGCCGAGCTGAACGAGGCTTCAGAGAGCGAGTTGGGCGACCGCCGCGAAGCGACGCCAACGGAACCTGATGCCTGCAATACAGCAGCCGTGGTGGCGAAATGCCTGAGCGGTGTTCTACCAGACGGCTAGCGGATCAGGCTCCCCGCGCAATCGCGCAGCAGATCCCGATCCAACGAACAGTACCCAGTCTGGCCCTGCTTGCGACGCTTTATGAGGCCGGCCTCGACGAGCGTCTTGGAGTGGTGAGAGTAGAGCGCCAGGCTGATCCCGAGCCCCTCCGCAAGCTCGGATCCGCTCATCTCGCCCCGCTCAGCCAGAAGCTCAACTATCCTGAGCCGGTTCGGGTCCGAGAGCGCCGCGAAGATCCTGGCCCGCCGCCCGATGCCGATCTCACCAGCCATGCGCCAATTATACCCGGTACCCACGATCGTGTAATAGTCAAACAACTACTTGATAATAGGGATAAGTGGATATATGCTCTGCGCGACGACGAGCGGGAGGTATGCGTGGACATCGGGATCATCGGTGCGGGAAACATCGGCGCGACGGCGGCTAGGCTCTTCGCGGGGGCGGGGCACAGGGTCGCTATTAGTAACTCGCGGGGGCCGGAGACGCTGCGGGACCTCGTGGCGGAGATAGGCGAGAACGCCGGGGCGGTGACGGTCGAGGTGGCGGCCGATTTCGGGGAGGTCGTCCTCGAGGCGATACCGTTCGGGCGCTACGAGGAGCTGCCGGCCGGGCGACTGGCGGGTAAGA
This sequence comes from Rubrobacter sp., assembly GCA_035641035.1. Taxonomy (GTDB): domain Bacteria; phylum Actinomycetota; class Rubrobacteria; order Rubrobacterales; family Rubrobacteraceae; genus Rubrobacter_D. Next base: position 10,067 of record DASQVA010000012.1, read on the forward strand.
TCTTCATAGACGCTGCGAACTACTACCCGGGCCGGGACGGCGAGATCGACCTCGGTGGCCTCGGGTCGAGCAAGGTCATAGCCCGCCATCTCCCCGGCGCTCGGGTCGTCAAGGCCTTCAACACGATGTACTACGAGACGCTCCGGACCGAGGGGCGCGGGCCGGGCGAGGACCGGCTCGCGCTGTTCGTAGCCGGCGACGACGTGGAGGCAAAGGCGGTCGTCTCAGGGCTAATAGAAGAGATCGGGTTCGCACCCGTGGATACCGGCTCGCTGGAAGACGGACGCAAGCAGGAGCCGGGATCGCCGATCTACAACCAGCCGATGACCGAGCGTGAGGCTCGCGAGGCGCTGGCCGCTCTGCGGTAAGCTCCGGAAAGCCGAAGATCCACGGACGAGGAGGGATCACCATGCGAGCGATCGTAGTAGATCCGGGTGCCCCGGCCAGGCTCGCCCTGGCCGAGGTGGGGGAGCCATCCCCGACGCCGTCCGAGGTTCTGGTGCGGGTCGAAGCCGTCTCGCTCAACCGGGGCGAGGTGCGTCGGGCCGAGTCGGACGAGCCGGGGTGCCGGCCAGGTTGGGACCTGGCCGGCACCGTCGAGCGTGCCGCCGCGGACGGCTCCGGCCCACGGGAGGGCTCGCGGGTCGTCGGCTTCCTCCCCTCGGGCGCCTGGGCCGAGTTCGCCGCCGTGCCGACGGACGCCGTGGCGGAGCTGCCCGAGGGAGTGTCGTTCGAGGAGGCTTCCACGCTGCCCGTCGCTGGTCTCACGGCCCTGTACGCGCTGGAGGAGGGCGGCAACCTGCTCGGCAGGTCCGTGCTGGTCACGGGCGCCTCGGGCGGGGCCGGGCAGTTCGGGCTGCAGCTAGCCCGCGCGGCGGGTGCGCGGGTGGTCGCCCTCGTACGCAGGGAAGAGCACGTGGGTCTGGCTGAGGGGGCCGGCGCCCACGAGGTCGTCGTGGATGAAGGCGGCGCGGCGGCCAGGGAGCTGGGACCTTACCACCTGATCCTCGAGTCGGTCGGCGGCGAGGTGCTGGGGAACGCGCTCTCGATGCTCGCGACCGGCGGGACCTGCGTCAGCTTCGGGGTGTCGGCGGCGACCGAGGCCACGTTCGATGCCAGGTCGTTCTACCTCACGGGTGGGACGAGGCTCCGCGGTTTCATCTTGTTTCACGAGGTCCTGGCGAGGCCGCCCGCGGGCGGTTTGGACCGGCTGGCGCGGATGGTCGCGGAAGGCAGGCTAAAGCCGCGCATCGAGGTAGAGGCGCCGTGGACGGAGGTGGGGGATGTCGCCGCGCGGCTCATAGAGCGGGGGTACACCGGGAAGGCGGTGCTGCGCGTCGGCGGGGCGTAGAGCGTCTCCCACGGGTGGATAGCGTCGTATCTGCCTCGGTCCGTCAATGCCGGCTACCGCGAAGCGGCTAGTCCGTAGAGGGAGATCGCGGGCTCGGCACTGCGGTCGGGAGTTGCGCGTTGCGTAGCGGCATTGCGGGATTATCGCGCTGGGCCGCTCTCGGCCCGAAGGGCTAGGATAAGGCCCTCGGCCTCTTCGCCTGGGACGTCGGAGGGTCCGTTCTCCTCGCCGGAGATCTCGAACCCGCATTTCTCAAGGATGCGGATGGAGGCGACGTTGTGCTTGGCGACGTGGGCGTACAGGGGACGCACCCTCACGAGCTCCACAAAAGCGGACAGCGCTGCGGTGACGATGCCTTTGTCCCAATATCCCCTCCCTAGCCAGTATCCGACCTCCGGCTTACCGTCCTGTTCGAAGCTAACGACGCTACCGGCTACTTTCCCGTCCACGAGCACGGTCTTCGTGGTCACGGTCTCCTCGTCCAGGATCCGCTCCCAGTGCACCATGTACGCGTCCCTGCTCCTGGCCGGGAAGATGGCCATCCGGTTCGCCTCCGGATCCAGCTGGTGCTCAAAGAGTACTGAGAGGTCGCCCTTCGTCACGTCGCGCAGCGTGACCTCGCCAACCGAAGGACGGGCCTCGTGCCCGGTCATGCTGTCCTCTCCAGATCTTCCGCCCACCAGTATTCGTACTGGCACGGGCGCTGTCGCACCCCCCGAGAAGGTCGCGCAGTGGTGCTCCACACGTTTGCACCATCGTCGGGCCCCGCTGGCCATCGTTGGCGGCGGGCGGTACGGAGAGGTCCAGCACCGGTGGGCGGGTCCACGGGACAGGTGCTAGTCGAAGTCGGCGGGGAGGTTCGGGTCGCGGTGGTGCTCGAAGAACCGTTCGATCTGGGCCGGGGTGACACGCGGGAGGGAGAGCGGTGGGATGGCGTCGGCCGCGAAGAAGCCGGTGCCGTCTGCCTCGACGGCTACCGAAGGGTCGTGGTCCAGGATCTCGCACAGAAAGTTCAATTTGTAGACGTGGTACAGGTTGGGCGGGTGCCCGTGCCGGTCGCGGTCGTAGGCGGAGAGGAGCCTGGTCACCCGCACCCTATAGCCGGACTCCTCGTAAACCTCGCGTGCTATCGCCTCCGCCGGTGACTCACCCACGTCTGCCCAGCCTCCGGGGAGCGACCAGCCGCCGTCGTCCGGCTCCTTGATAAGGAGAATGCCGTCGCCGTCGAAGACGGCCGCCCGCACGTCAACCTTCGGGGTCGCGGGCCCGACCTGAAGCTGGAGTAGCCTGCGGGCCTCATCCAGTTCGCCGGTCGAGTGGGCGGCCAGCATCTCAGCGGCTATCTCGCGCAGCTGCTCGTAGCGCCCCACGTCGTAGCCGTCCTCGGTGTAGGTGAGGCCGTCCTGGGCGATCGCCTGCAGGCGTTTGACCCAGCGGAGCCACCGCAGGTTGCCGGGGACGCCGTCGTTCTTGGGAGCGGGGACTATGTCTCTATGCCTCGTCGTTCCCGGCGGCGCCCTCGCGGGCCTCGTCCTGCGCCGGCTCGGTCTCGCCACCCCTGCCGGCGTAGATCAGGGACAGCACCACTACCACGAGCCCGACGGGGACGAGCCAGAGGGGAGACGGATGCCGAGTGCCCTGTCGAGCGACCACTTGCCGGGGCCGTTCACCACGAGGGCAGTCGCCGCGGCTATGTTCGTTACGGGCAGCTCCGCGCCACCCTCGGTCACCCAGATCGGCTTGCCCGCGTGGGCCGTGATCGTCGCCATCGGGCCTATGACCCCGATAGGCCCGATCGGATTGAGGAACCCGGGCAGCGTAAGCACGCCGCCGCCGAACTCGGAGAGCCCGGCCAGCCAGGTCCACGGGCGTCCCGGCTTGCGGCCGAGCATCTCCATAAAGCCGCTCGTGCCTTCCAGACCGGGGCCGCTGAACGACCCGAAGAGCTTCTGCGCCCCGTGGCCTGCGAGCAGCCCTCCGAGAACTACCCGCAGGATCAACGTCGGCAAATTACCGATCTCCTTCTCCTCTGTTCGATTGCTCCCAGCGAACTGTTTGCCCGGAACGGTTTCTCCAAAAAACCGATCTGGTCCTAACGCTGGGTCGCCCCTCCGCCGGTCTCGATCGGGTCGAGACGGGCCTCTATCTCCTCGCGGCGTCCTTCCAGGAATGGGGGGAGCGAGAGCCGCTCGCCGAGGTGCTCCGTGTCTTCGTCCGTGGCGAAGCCGGGACCGTCGGTGGCGATCTCGAAGAGCACCCCGCCCGGCTCGCGGAAGTAGATCGATCGGAAGTAGTAGCGGTCTATTTGCGGCGTCACCCCGAGTCCCGCGCGCCGGATGCGCTCCCGCCAGGCCGCATGCTCCTGGTCGTCGGGCGTCCTGAACGCCACGTGGTGGACGCCGCCGCGCCCGAGGTGCGCGTACGGCGCGCCGGTCCTCTCGACGACCCGCACCGTCGCTCCAGGACCCCCCTTGCCAACCTCGAACGTAACGGTCCGGCCACCGTCCTCGGCGCGCTCTCCTGTCTGCCTGAACCCGAGCACCTCGGTGAGCACCCACGCAGTCGGCCTCAGCTCCGCCACCGTCAGGTCGACGGCCCCTAGACCCCGGATACCGGCCTCCGGCGGCACGGGGGCGTTCTCCCAAGGCACGCCGCCTGGCACCCCCTCACCCCGGTCCTCTGAGAGGCGCAGCCGTTGGCCCTCGGGGTCGGTGAAGTCCAGGTACAAGCGCCCGTCTCGCTCCTCGATGTCGGCGTGCTGTACACCCAACTCCTCGAAGCGCCCAACCCACCACTCCAGCGCGGCGCGGTCGGAGACGCGCAGCTCCGTGGTCGAGACCTCGCCGGCCCCTGGATGGTTGGCGGCGATGCGGAGCTGGGGCCAGTCGAAGAAGGTGACCTCGGTCCCCGGCCTCCCCAACTCGTCCCCGTAGAAAAGGTGGTAGGCGGACGTGTCGTCCTGGTTTACGGTCTTCTTGACGAGCCGCATACCCAGCGCGTTTGCGTAGAACGCGACGTTCTCCGCCGCGTTGGTGGTGACCGCCGTGAGGTGGTGCAAGCCTCCGAGTTCCATCGTGTCCTCCTGTTTATCTCTTTAATATGTGCGGGATCCCACCGCGGTCGCCAGCGACCGCAGTCCAGTTTCTATGCGCTCGACCGGGTGCCCCTGCACCCGGCGCTGATAGTAGTAGAGGTCGAGGTCGAGCGGAGCGAGCAGGGCCGTGGCGAGGTACTCAAGGTCACGCCCCGAGTCCACTTCTCCGTCGCGGGCCGCCTCCCGCAGGAGCCCGAGGACTGTCGAGCGGCGCCAATCGTAGGCGGGGTGCGTGAAGCGGTCCAGCCGGTCCGCCCCGCACAACGGCTCATTGCCGCCGTAGAGCAGATCCAGGTTCTCCTCCGTGAACCTCACGACCAGTCCGAGAAAGAGGTCGAGCCTCTCCAGCGCCGAGCTCCCGGGCTCGCTGAGGAGCGCTAGCGTCCTCTCTTGCAGCCCGCGGGTTGGCTCGTCCAGGAGCGCCTGGCAGAGAAAACCTTTGTGGGGGAAGCGACGGTAGAGCGTGCCCTTCCCGACGCCGGACGCGCGCGCAATCTCCTCCATCGTGACGCTGGTGACCCCGCGCTCGTCGAAGAGCACCTGGGCTGCGCGCAGGATCTTCTGCCGGTTGCGGGCCGCGTCGCTCCGCTCCGACTCCACAGGCGCCTGACGACCCAGGTAGTCCAGGCTCCATACCGTCTCGCCCCGCTGCCTCCGTACCCGCTCCACAAAGACCACTCTCCACGCGTATCCTTGACACCGGCAGTCTACCGCGATACCCTCTGACTTTAAAGTGGACTCGCGTCCACTTTGTATGAGCGGACACGAGAGGAGCGGGATTTGGCTGCCAAGGTAGCGGTCGTTTACTACAGCGCGACGGGCAACGTGTACAAGCTGGCGCAGGCCATCGAGGAGGGTGCCAAGGAGATTGGGGCGGAGACACGGCTCAGGAAGGTACACGAGCTCGCGCCCGAGGAGGCCATAAAGAGCAACCAGGGTTGGTACGACCACGCGCTAATGACCGAGGATGTGCCCGAGGCTTCGATGGACGACCTGGAGTGGGCCGACGCCTACGTCTTCGGTACGCCAACGAGGTTCGGGAACGTCTCGGCACAGCTCAAGCAATTTCTGGACCAGACCGGTAGGCTGTGGTTCCAGGGCAAGCTCGCCGACAAGGTAGTCAGCGGCTTCACTAGCGCGCAGAACGCGCACGGTGGTCAGGAGTCCACGATCATCAGCATGTACAACGTGTTCATGCACTGGGGCTCCATCATCGTCCCGCCCGGGTACACGGACCCCGTGCTCTTCGAGTCCGGCGGCAACCCCTACGGCGTGAGCAGCACCGACTCCCAGGACGGGAGTGGGCCGAGCGAGCAGGAGCTCGCCGCCGCCCGCTATCAGGGGAGGCGCATCGCCGAGAAGGCCGCCATCTTCGCCGGCGCGGGTGTAACCGCCCCGGTATAGACTGGTGGCGTGAAGAGCGACGGTACCCACACGTTCCTCCGGACCGAGCGGGTCCACTTCGGTGCCGGGAGCCTGAAGAAGCTCGAAGAGGAGGCCCAGTCGAAAGGCCGGGCCTTCGTCGTTACCGGCCGCAGCCTGTACGAGAAGACGGATCTGATCCGGCGGGTCGAGGAGCTTCTGGGCGTCAAACATGCGGGCACCTACGCCCGCATCGGTCAACACACCCCCGGCGGCGCCGTCGAAAAGGCGGCGGCGGAGGCGGAGTCTGTCGCGGCTGACCTGCTGGTTAGCGTCGGTGGCGGTAGCGTCGTGGACGGCACCAAGGCGGTCGCGCGAGATCTAGGCTACCCGGCTCAGGTCGCGGTCCCGACCACCCTCTCCGCCGCGGAGTGGTCGCACCGCGCGGGGGTCACAGACGAGGCAGCACGGAAGAAGGCTGGCTTCGCCGACCCGAGAGCGGTGCCGCCGGTCGTGATCCTGGACCCTGAGACCACGATTCACACGCCCGAGAAGCTCTGGCTCTCGACCGGCATAAGGGCACTTGACCACGCCATAGAGGGGTTCCTCTACGGTGGGGCTCACCCCATCACCGACGTCACCGGCCTAGAAGGCGCCCGCCGCCTCCTAGAGTACCTGCCGCGCTCCAGGCGGGAGCCGGAGGATCTCGGAATACGCCTGGAGCTACAGCTCGCGGCCTGGCTCTCTTACTTTGGGCCGATGAACACGCCGATGGGCCTCTCGCACGAGCTGGGACGCAGGATCGGGGCGAGCTACGAGGTGCCGCACGGCATAACCTCCTGCATCACACTCGCACCGAGCCTAGAGGTGGTCAAAGAGCGCATCCCCGAGGAGCGGTGGAGAGAACTCTCTAGCGCCCTAGGCGGAGAGCCGCCGGAGCGCGTCGCGTCGCTCGTCGAGGGGCTCGGGCTACCCGACAGTCTGCGCGAGGTCGGAGTACCTGAGGTGGATCTGGAATCCATCGCCGGCGGGTACGGGCGCAGGGAGGGAGAGGCGCTCGCGATCCTCCAGGCCGCTTACTAGGAGGGTGGCGATGATATTCGTCAAGCTCGGGTGGGGCGACAAGATCCGGGTCGTCTCGCCGGCCACCAGCCTCGGGTTCATACGGTAGAGCAGCGGCGGATCGCGCAGGAGCGGTGGTAGGGGCTCGGGCTGCAGTGCTCGTTCTTCAGAAACGTCGAGGTGCTGGACCAGTTCGAGTCCTCTCCGGTGGAGGCGTGTCTCCGACCTGCACGAGGCCTTTGCGGACCCTGGCGTCAGGGGCATGCTCCCCACCCTGGGAGGCTACAAAAGCAACGGGCTCCTCGGTTATCCGGACTACGACCTGATCCGGGCCTCACCCAAGGTCCTCTGCGGCTTCTCGGACATCACCGCCCTCGCGACGGCCATCTACGCCAGGACCAGCCTCGTGACCTACTCGGACCCACACTTCTGGACCCTCGGCATGAGGTGCGGCCTCGATTACCCGCTGACGTATTTCAAGCGGTGCGTGATGCGCGAGGAACCCTTCGGGGTGCCGCCCGCGGACCACTGGAGCGACGATCCCTGGTACCAGGACCAGGAGAACCGCGACCTCGTCTCCAACCCCGGCTACGAGGTCGTCTTCGAAGGCGAGGCGGAGGGCAGGCTGCTGGGGGGAACCTCGGCACTCTATGCCTCCTGTTCGGGACCTCTTTCATGCCGGACCTTGAGGGATCCCTGCTCGTACTGGAGGACGACGAGGAGATCCTGCCGGTTCACGTCGACCGGTTGCTGCGATCGCTCATCCACCAGCTGGGCTTCGAGGGGGTGCGGGACCTCGTGCTGGGGAGGTTCCAGAGGGCATCGGAGATGAACCCAGATACCATCAAGGCCATCGACGAGAGCAAGCGTGAGCTCGCCGGCGTTCCGGTCGTCGCCAACGCGAGCTTCGGCCACACCACACCGCAATTTACCTTCCCCATAGGGGGTTACGGTAGGGTGCGCGCCGCAGATGGGGCCGTGAAACTATGGATAGACGAGCACTAGCTCCGTCTGGGTCGGATCACCTCGCCGGCTCTCGCTCGATAGACTCCGTCGGGTACTCCGCCTTCCAGGCGTCGAAGCCGCCCTCCAGGGCCGTCGCCTCGTAACCCATCTTGTTGAGTCTCCGCGCCACCCGGGCGCTGGTCGCCTCGTCCGGTCAGGTGCAGTAGGCGACGATGCGCTGGCCCTCGACCTGGCTCCCGTACTCCTCCTGGCGTTCCCTCGCCCACTCGTCTACCTGATCGGGCGCCAGCCTGACTGCGCCGGGGATGCGGGCGTGATCCTGCTCGTACTGCGAGCGGGTACGCACGTCGAGCACGACGGGCGGGTCGTCGCCCTCGAGCATCCGGTGGAGTTGGTCCGGCTTGATCCTTATGGAATCGCTCGCGGCTCCCTCGAAGATCCCGCCCGCGTTATCCCGCTCCTCCTGGTAGGTTTCCCGCATCACCGCCTCGCCGTAGCGCCGGGAGAGGGGCGTGGCCGAGGCTCCGTGCGCCAGGACCGAGACGGTGACGACCACCCCGACGACGCCGAGCAAAAACTCCGAGTTCGCGACCCCGGCCTCCACGACCAGCAGCGCCAGCAGGAGGGAGTTCAGGCCCCGCGGCCCGAACCACCCGATAAACGCCCGTGCCGCGTTGCTCACGGCGGCGTTGCGCAGCACCAGCCCTATGGCCAACGGGCGGGCGACGAAGATCACGACGGCGGCCAGAACGAGCGCCGGGACCAGGGGCACCTCGGCGAAGAGGTCCGAGATCACCACACCGAACAGGATAAACGACAGGAGCATCGCCATCTCGCTGGTGGTCTCCCCGTAATCCAGAAAGCACTGGCACAGGTCGAAGTTCAGCACCGCGACCGCGAACCCCGCCGCGAAGGCGGCCAGAAACCCGTCCCCGCCGAGGGCGGTGGCGGCGGCGTATGAGAGCAACACGATGCCGACGCCGTAGAGCGACTGGTAGACCTCGTTAACCGCGTACCGTCGGTCCGCCTTGCTCATGAGCCATGCGGCCCCGGCGCCTATGGCGAAGCCCACCACCGGCCCGAGCACGAGTACCTCGGCCACCAGGCGCGTCCACCCGGCCACGCCGGAAGCCTCGTCGTTCGCCAGCGCTATCAGGATGAGCAGCGTCGGCAGGACCACGATGTCGTTCGTGCCGGCCTCGATGTTGAGCGCCTGCCGCACGGAGGAGGGGATGCGTTCCTCCCTGACCACGTCCCGAAGCACCACCGGGTCGGTGGATGCCAGGATGGTACCGAGGAGCAGGGCCTCGACCACCGAGACGTTCAGCAAGAGGTACGAACCTGCGGCGATGACCGCGACGATCATCACCGTCCCCGGCCCCAGCGAGAGGACCGGCACGAACCCCGCGCCGCCCATACCTATGTTCCCTATCCGCACGGCCTCTAGGCAGAGGACCATGGCCAGCGTGAGGGTCGCCACGGCCTCAAGCAGCGGGCTCTCCGTGTCGAAGTGTAAGAGCCCGAGGCCGTGCCCGCCGAGCAGGAAGCCCAGGCCCAGGAACAGGATCGGGAACGAGAGCGGCGCCCGCTCCACGATCCCCGAGGCGAGCCCCGCGACCGTCAGCACTACGGCGACCAGGGCGAATCCCGTGAGTAGATCAGGCATGGCCGGCACCCCTTCGGCGTGACGGGCGCGTCACCGGCACCCGGGCTGCCGGATGGACCCGCGGCGATCCGGAAGGGCCGCCCTTCACCGGCGTACCCGCCCCGGGTGGTGCTTGCCCTCGACGGGCAGGCCGGCCTGCATCCAGCCCTGCTTGCCTTCGGCGTAGTGGAGCACTCTCGTGTAGCCCATCTCTTCGAGCTCGCGGGCCTCCTCCCTGGAGGCCGAGCACCCCGGGTTCATGCAGTAGACCACTATCTCCGCCTCCTTGTCCGGCAGCACCTCTGCGGCCTCGTCGATGAACTCGTAGGGGAGGTTGATCGCGCCCGGCAGGTGGCTGCTCTCGTAGTGGGCTCGGGAGAGCGCCTCGACGAGAGCGAACTCGTCCCCACGCTCCATCTTCGCCTCTAGCTCCTCGCGCGTTATCTCCACTGCCATCGCTTACCTCCGCTCTCGGTGGGTCATGCCTCGCTAGACCTCCAGCCGCGCCTCTTCGAGATCGAGGTCGCGCTCCACGCGGCGCATGACCTCGTCGTTTATCAGGCCCTCGTTCCTCAGCCGCAGGAGCTCCTCGCGCTCGGCGCGCAGCACCTCGTGCTGGAAGCGCTGGAAAATTTTCGACCGGCCCTCGTAATCCTCCTCGCCGCCGTCGAAGTCCCCGAAACGCGCGGCGAAGCGCCGCCTGCGGTAATCGTAGAGGCCGCGCATCCTCTGGGCGGTATCCTCGCGCACCCAGCCTTCCTCCGCCAACTGGTCGACGCGCGCGACCGCCCTGCGCGCGACCTTCAGTCGGGCGGCGTGCTCCTCTAGCTCGTTGGCCCCGTCGTCCTCTATGCCGAGCGCCCGGATGAGCGCCGGCAGGGAGAGGCCCTGCACCACCAGCGTGGCCAGCAGGACGCAGAAGGTGAGGAAGATGATCAGATTCCGCTCCGGGAAAGGCGCGCCTCCCTGCGTAGTCAGCGGGACGGCGAGGGCCGCGGCGAGCGAGACCGAACCCCGCATCCCCGACCAGGCGACGACCAGAACCTGCTGCCACGGCGGGCTCGGGTCTCTCTCACGCATGCTCCGTATCAAGGTCCTCGGCAGGTAAGTGAGGACGAAGACCCACACGAGCCGCGTGACGATGACGATCACGCCCACCAGCACGCCCCACCAGAGGAGTACGCTAAGTGGTTCGCCCGAGATGCCTTCGAGGATGCGCGGGAGTTGCAGCCCGATCAGGACGAACAGGACCGCGTTCAGAAGAAACTGCAGGAGCTCCCAGACGCCGTAGGCCTGGACGCGGGTGGCGGGGGCGTACAGCTCGGAGGAGCGCCAACCCAGGTAGATCCCGGCGGTCACCGCCGCTATGACGCCCGAGAGCCTCAGTTCCTCGGCCAGCAGGTACGCCGCGTAGCCCGTAAAGAGGGAGATCGTGATCTCGACCATCGCGTCGTCTATGCGCCGCCGCACCTGCGCGATAACCCACGCGACGCCGAGGCCCACGACGAGACCACCCGGACCCGTGAGCAGAAAACCGAGTCCGGCCTGCCACAGCGAGAAGCTGCCGCCCACGACGGCGGCCACCGCGAAGCGGTAGAACACCAGCGCCGTCCAGTCGTTGGTGAGGTTCTCGCCCTCGACGACGGTGATGATCCTGCGCGGCACCCCCAGGCGGCGGAGGATAGTCGCCGGCGCCACTACATCGGTCGGCGAGACGATGGCGCCGAGGACGAACGCCACAGGCCACGAGAGCCCGACCACCCAATGGGCCGTCGCCGCGACGGTCAGTGCGGTCGCGATCACCAGCCCGATGGCGAGTAGGGAGATCGGCCGCACGTTCGCCCGCAGGTCGCGCAGCGAGGAGAAGAACGCCGCCGCGTAGAGGAGCGGGGGCAAAAAGATGAGCAGCACCAGGTCGGGATTGAGCTCTGTCTCGGGCACCCCGGGCACGAAGCCGAGGATCAAACCTCCAAGGACCAGGAAGATCGGGTACGGGATGCGCAGCACCCCGGCCAGCAGCGCAAGACCAGCCACCGCCACCAGCAACCCGAGGAGCACCAGCTCGATGTGCTCCACTACGCCGCCCCGGTCGGTTCGCTATCCTCTGTGGCTGGCACCGTTGAGTCGCCTCCGAGGATCGTTCCTAGGATAACCTTCCCCACGAGCAGCAGCAGGAGGAGCCCTTCGAGGACCGGCGGCGAGAGGCCTCCGCCGGCGAGGGCGAGACCCGTGGCCGTCGCCGCCAGGCCGAGGGGGACGAGGACGTTGCCGCCACGCCGCGCCGCCACGTGGATGGCCGTCGTGGAGAGCAGAAAGAGCACGATGCCGCCGCAGAGCGCCCACCGCGCACCCGCGCCCAAGGGGCCCTCGCCGACCTCGAGGATGGCGTGCTCGATCCCGACCGCCACGGAGGTGAGCCCGAGCACGATCAGGAGGTGTCCGTAGACGTAGACTTGCCCCGCCCAGGGTCTCCTCTCGCGGATCGCCGAGGTCTCGGTGAAGTCGAAGTACACCCACCACAAAGATGCGACCATCGCGAAGCCGACGGCGGCCGTGAAGACCGAGGCCGCCCGCCAGGAGGTCTCGGAGACCCCGGTCGCCACCAGCAAGACGCACTCCCCGAGGACGATAATCGTGAACAGGCCGAACCTCTCGGGCACGTGCGATGTGTCGTAGGGAGTGCGGGCGATGGCCCGTGAGCTCAGCAGCGGCGTGGCCAGCTCGACAGCAAGACCGGCGGCCCAGAACCCGTACCTGATCGGCTCGGGCACCAGAAGGGAGGCGAGCCAGAGGCTAGCGCCGACGCCGAAACCAACGATATACCGGCCGCACAGCTCCCGCGCCGCCGGAACGTGGCGGCGCGCCCGGGCGTAGAGACCGATAAGGACCACCCTGACCAGGACGTACGCGGCGGCGAACGCCGCGGATCCCCCGTGGAAAGCGTCGTGCACGCTGAGCGCCAGTGCTGCGATCGCCAGCATCGCCGCGAACATCGCGAGCCTGTAGAACGCGTCGTCCGTCTCGAAGCGATCCGCGTAGAACGTGTACCCCGCCCAGGCCCACCAAACCGGCACGGAGAGAGCCGCGAACAAGACGAACCCCGGGGGGGTGAGGTCCCCGCTCAGGTTGTGGGCCAGCTCCGCGATGGCCAGCACGAACACCAGGTCGAAGAACAGCTCGAGCCAGCTCGCGTGCCGCTCCTCGCCCCCCTCCTCGGCGGTGCGAAGCCGCGGCCTTCCCAGCAAACTCGCGGGTATCCGGAGGGCCCGCCTTCTCCGCCCGCCTGGGCTCCTATCCGCTTCGGCGCTGCTCATCCGTCGTACGCGCACCTCCTCTCCGGTTCGCGGCGGCATCGCGCCCTCGTGGTCCGCTGACCCACTCAGGCGAACCGCTCGGCCATGAGCTGGGTTACGTCGGCGAGATCGTGGAGCTCGGCGAGGAGCCTGCTCATCTTCTCGCCCGCCATGTCCCGACCTAATAGTTCCATGTCGGCGATGTCCAGGGTAACGACGTAGCGATAGGGCGGGGGTGCGTCGGAACCAAGCAGGCCGTTCACCCTGTGGTTGCGCCAGTCCGAGACGGAGGGCAGCGCCCTCGTCGCGGGGGCGTAGGACTCGGTCACCCAACGCTCGTAGTCCTCCGGGCTGACGCCGGGCTTAAGATCCACGAGCACGACCATCGTCGGCACGCCTCTCCTCCCTAGCGGTGGGGCTCCATCACGACCTCGTCGACGTAGCACCAGATCCAATCCTCCCCCGGTTGGAACGACTGCACCAGCGGGTGCTCCGTGGCGTGGAAGTGCTTCGTGGCGTGCTTGTTCTTCGAGCTGTCGCAGCAGCCGATGTGGCCACAGACCAGGCACTCCCGCAAGTGGACCCAGGTATCTCTCATCTGCAGGCACTCCTCGCAACCCTGGGCCGTGGGCTCCACGTCCTGTATCTGATCGAGATGCGTACACTGTTTCTGAAACATCCGCATGAACCTCCTCATAACCCCTCTATTCCGTGCCTCACGCTGGGGCCGTCCCGCCCTCCGGCTGCACGACGGTCTCGGCCGGGGCCGCCCTTCCCTTGCCCTCGATGATGAGGGCCGCGGCGACGGCGCTGGCGAGGGCTAGGCCCGCCGCGACGAGCATAGCCAGCCGGAACGCCCCCAGGAACGCCTCGTCCACCGCGCTCTCGATTCTGGCCGCCGTCCCCCCCCCAACGCCCTCAGACACCTCGGCGGCGCCGAGGTCCACCTTTTCGGCCTCGAGTTGCTGTTGGGCCTGCGGCGGGAGGTCCAGGTTCTCGACGCGGGAGTCCAGCCCGGCGGAGAAGGCGGCGAGGACGAAGACGCCCAGGATCGGGATCGCGAGCAGTCCCGCCGTCCGCGCGACGGCGTTGTTCACGCCCGACGCCAGCCCGGAATGGCGCCCGGAGACAGAGTTCAGCGCCGTCGTCGTGAGCGGCGCTATCACGAGCGACATACCAAAACCCTGCACCACGATGGCGGGGAAAAACGTGGTCCAGTACGAACCCTCCGTCCCCGGTATCGCGAACAGGACGAAGCCAGCCGCCGCTATGATGGGCCCGACCACGAGCGGCAGGCGCGCCCCGAAGCGGGTAATGAGTCCGCCGGCCCACCGCGACATCAGAAACGTGACGATGATGAAGGGCAGGAAGGCGCTACCCGCGGCCGTCGCCGAGTAGTCGTGGACCTGTATCAGGAGGAAGGGCAAAAAGTACAGCGAGCCGCCGAGGCCAGCGTACAGTAAGAGCGTCAGGAGGTTCGCCCCGCTGAAGTTGCGGGAGCGAAACAGGTTGAGGGGCATCATCGGCTCGTCCGAGCGTGCCTCGACGAAGGCGAAGGCCGCGAGCGCGCCCACCCCGACGAGCAGGGAGGCGAGGACCAGGGGCTCGTCGAAGCCCACGCTCTGCGATTCGATTAGACCGAAGACGATCCCGCCGAGGCCGACCGTGGCCAGGACCGCGCCGGGGATGTCGAGTCGACGCGCGTCCGGGTCGCGGCTCTCCGGGACGTGGCGGGCCACGATCAGGAGCACCGCCACCGCGAGCGGCACGTTTATCAGGAACGCCACCCGCCACGAGACGTTCTCGACCAGGTAGCCGCCGAGCACAGGGCCGATGGCCGCCGTGATCCCGGAGAACCCAGACCACGTCCCGATGGCCCTCCCGCGCCGCTCCTCATCGAAGGAGGCGCTGATGATCGCGAGGGATCCAGGCACCAGCATCGCCCCGCCGACGCCCTGAACCGCCCGCGCCGCGATGAGCTGCTCCGGGGTCTGCGCCAGCCCGCAGAATACCGAGGCCGCCGCGAAGAGCACGACGCCCAAGGAGTAGATGCGCCTGCGGCCGTAGTGGTCCCCCAGGGAGCCGCCGACCAAGATCAAGGCCGCCAAGAACAGGGCGTACGACTCAACGATCCACTGTGCGTCTACCGCCGTCGCGCCCAGCTCGGCTTGGAGCGTAGGCAGGGCGACGTTGGTCACGGTGCTATCTATAAAAGCCATCGCCGATCCGATGATGGTCGCCGCGAGGATCCAGGGTCCCGAGAACGGCGAGCAGGGCGCGTCCGCCTTACCCGACTGGATGACCCCTTCGTCGCACGGTGGTTTGCCTATGTTCGTCACGCACCTCCTTCTGCTCTCAAAGTGCAGCCCTTCAGAAAGACGAGTCGGGTCCTTGCAGGAACTCCGCCTCCTCCGGCGTCGTCTCCCGGCCCAGGATCACGTTCCGGTGCGGGAAGCGCCCGAAGCGCTCGACTATCTCCATGTGACCTACCGCGTAGGAGGTGAGGTCCGGTGCACCCGGCCTCTCCGCCAGCCGCCCGAACAGCTCGACGGAGCGGCGCTGGTCCTCGACGCTCTCGCTGTGCATGAAGGGCATATAGACAAACACCCTCTGGAAGGGCGGAAGCTCCCGGTCGAGCGCCCGCTCGAGGGCGTACCTGGCCGTCTCCAGCGCTTTGTCGTCCGTGGCGTGGGTGCGTCCGTCGCCGCGGAACATGTTGCGCGGGAACTGGTCGAGGCAGATCACTAGCGCCAGGCAGCTCCTAGCCTCCTCGCGCCAGCCGTCGAGCTCACCGGCGGCGGCCCGCTCGTAGAGGGGCCCGAAGCGCTCCTGGACCTGCTGGTCGAACTCGGGGTCCTTCCGGAACCAGGCTTCGCGGAACTCGCCGTAGTCGGGCTCGTCCTCGCGGCCGAACCAGAAGGCCAGGACCTCGTCGGCCTCAGTCGGCACGGCTTATCACCGTCACCTCTTCATCTTGGCGGGTCGAGGTCGGGCCCTTGAGGCCGGAATTGTAGCCGTTCCACATCCAGAGCTCGGGGATGATCTCTGAGATGAGCTCCCCGTTGTCAAAGACGCGCACCATCGAGCTCTCCGACACGGCCACTGCGACTGCGGATGTCTGGTTGGAGACGGAGGCCGCGGCCACGTGCCTGCTGCCGAGACCCAGGGGAAGGTTGAGGTCGTCTGAGACGGCGTCGAGGTAGCGGGCCGCCGAGAGGACCACGCCCTCGTCCGAAACCACGAAAGCGCCGTCGAGCTGCGCGAGCTCCTTGAGGGTCTCGCGGACATTCGGGTCGTCTAGTTTTTTGTGCTCGTCGGGGTGGCCGTGAAGAGGGTCCAGTATCAGGGGCCTCGACCTCTTAAGGACCTCCTCCGTGTCGCCGACGACGAAGAGCGTCCCGATCTTGCGTCCCTCCCTGCCCTCGCGCGCGATCTCGACCGCCAGCGCCACCGTCTGCTCCAGCACCACCGTGTTCACCCCGCGCCGCTCGGAGCAGATCTCCTCGAATATGCTCGTGCCTTTCTCCATGCGGCTCAACCCCCGTTCTCTCTGTTATTTTTCGGTAGTCTGACCGTAAACTTGGTCTCTCCCGGCTTCGAGCCCACGAAGACCTCGCCCCCGTGGCCGGCCACCACGCGCCTGACGATGTCCAACCCGAGCCCGGTCCCCGCCCCGACCTCCTTCGTCGTGAAGAAGGGCTCGAAGACGTGATCTCGCGCCTCGCGCGGTATCCCCGGCCCGTCGTCTGTGACCTCAACCGCCACCCGGTCTCCATCCTCGAAGACCTTTACGGTGATACTACCGCGCCCGTCCACCGCGTCGGCCGCGTTGTCTATGAGGTTGGTCCAGACCTGGTTGAGCTCGCCGCCGTGGCCGGGCACCTTCGGGAGGTTATCATCGTAGCTCCGCACGACGCTGACGCCCCCCAGCTTGTGCCCGAGGATGGTAAGGGTGTTCTCCAGGCCCGAGACGACGTCCACCTCGAGCGGCGCTCCCCGGTCCATGTAGGTGTACTCCTTCATCGCCCCGACCAGGTCCGAGATGCGGCCCGCGCTCACCCACACCTCGTCGGCCAGGCCCGTGATCTCCAGCGTCGTCGCGAGCCACCCCAGGCCGTCGGCGAGCAACCGATCCCCAAGCTGCGCGGCGAGGCTCTCCAGTAGTTCCACGCCCACGCCGGCGGCGGCCAGCGTCGGCGCGAGGTCCCACGCGGCCTCTTCGAGGCCCAGGTCTTCGAGCCATCCCCCGAGCGCGTCCTCCGCGTCGCTCAGGGCGAGCGGGTCGAGGTGGGTAGCGCCACGGGAGGTCTCACGTTGTAGGGACGCGAGCGCGTCGCGGGCGTCGGGGGAGAAGCGCTCGTCGTGTTCGAGGGCGAGGAGCTGGGCCCTCAGGCCGGCGTCGCGCAGCTCCTCTGCCGCCCGGCGGGCCGCTGCGGCGGGGTTGTTGAGCTCGTGGGCGAGGCCGGCCGAGAGCTTGCCGAGGGCCGCGAGTTTCTCGTGCTGGCGGTAGGCGCGCTGTGTGTGGCGCATGCGTCGGGCGAGGCCGGAGATAAAGACATCAGCGACGTCTGGGATCTCCACGGCCACGCGCCGGAAGGTCCCCGAGTCGATCTCCAGCACGCGGCTCGTGGCGATAGCCCGCGCCCTGTGGACCGAGGTCCTGCCCGTGAGCACCGCGAGCCCTCCGGTGAACTCGCCAGCCCTGTGGGTCAGGAGCCGGGTCTCCTCGGCGCCGTCGAGGCGCGAAACCCCGATCTCGCCCTCCAGCACGACGTAGAAGCTGTCCACCACGCCCTTCTCGTCGAATAGGTAGTCCCCGGCGTCCAGCCGCAGCTCATCGCCGTAGGGGACCAGGGCTTCGACCTGCTCGTGGGTGAGCCGCTGCTCCTCCTGCGCCGCCCTGGTATCGTCCGTGGGGCGGATCACGCGCCGGCCTCCATCCGGAGATCGCGGCCCGCCAGCGTCTCCTCGCCGGGCCCGTCTACCGGCAGCCTGACCTCGAAGTGCGTCTCGCCGGGCCTGGAGACGACGTGGATGTCCCCGCCGTGGCGCCCGACGACGATGCGGTAACTCACGTCGAGCCCGAGGCCCGTGCCCTCGCCGACACCCTTCGTCGTAAAGAAAGGCTCGAAGATGCGCTCCCGGTTCTCCTGCGGGATGCCAGGGCCGTTGTCAGAGACCTCTACCAGCACCAGGTCGCGCTCGCAGCTCGTCCTGAGCCGGATGCGGCCGGCCCCCTCGGCGCCCGAGACGGCGTCTATGGCATTGTCCACAAGGTTGGTCCAGACCTGGTTGAGCTCGCCCCCGTAGGCGGTGATGCGCGGCACTTCCGGGTCGTAGTCGCGCTCGACCTCTACGCCTTCGAGCTTGTGGCCGAGCACGACCAGCGTGTCGTCCAGGCTCCCGTTCACGTCCACGGTCTGCACCGGGGCGCGGTCCATGTACGAGTACCCCTCCATCGCCTGCACGATCCCGGAGATGCGCCGCGCGCTACCCTCGACCTCATCAACGAGTTCGGCCACGTCCAGCGCCGCCTGCAAGTAGCGCAGCGCGTCGGTGTGCAACTCCGGCGGCACGGACTCGACGAGGGGTTCGAGAAAGGTGGCGTCCAGCCCGGCGCCGACGCAGGCAGCAGCCAGTTCCCAGCCCTCGGGGATGCCCCGGTCCTCTAGCCACAGCGCCAGGTCCTCCTCCTGACCGCTGCGCTCCAGCTCGTCGAGGCCCGTACCATCGGGCATCCCGGCGCGCTGAACGGCTTCGTCCACGGCCCGCTCCAGCGCGCGGAGCGCATGGGGGGCGAGCTCTGCGCGGGCGGCGGCGCGTGCCAAGCGCATCCCGGTGGTGCGTTGTTTCTGCAGACACGCGCGCAGTTCCTCCGTCGAGCGGCGGGCCGCTGCGGCGGGGTTGTTGAGCTCGTGGGCGAGGCCCGCGGCGAGGGTTCCGAGGGAGTTCAGCCTCTCGCGCTGGCCCGCTACGGACTGCAGGATCTGGACGCGCTCCGCCATTGTCTGGAGGATTCTGTCGCTGAACGAGGGATGCTCGCTCAGCATCCGGCGGAAGTTGGTGTTGGGGATCAGGAACATCCGACAGTTTGTGAGCGCGCGGCCCGTCGCCAGGAACGGCGTCCCAGCGAGCAGCGGCACCTCGGCGAAGAACGCGCCGGGGGTGTAGGTGTTGATGACCACCTCCCCGCCGTCCGCCTGCTTCGTGATGCGAAGGTCCCCCTCGAGGATGACGTAGAGGTGGTCTACGGGCTCGCCCTCGCGGCCGTTGACCTCGCCCGCCGGCACGAGCTTCTCCGAACCCTCCTCGGCGACCCGCCGCAGCTCCTCGTCTGTGAGGTCCTCGAAGAGCGGGACAGCGCGCAGCTCCTCGAAGAGCGTCACCGGCCGTCCTCGGGCAGGATCGGCAGTCGTACCTGAAAGCGGGTGTTGCCCGGCTCGGAGAGGACACGGATGTCGCCCTTGTGGTCTTTGACGACCACGCGGTAGGAAATATCCAAGCCCAGGCCGGTGCCCTTGCCGACGTCCTTGGTTGTGTAGAAGGGCTCGAAGATGCGGGCGCGCACGTCTTCGGGGATGCCGGGACCATCGTCGGATATCTCGACGAGCACCCGGCCGTTCTCGCGGGCGGTGCGCAGGGTGATGCGGCCGTCGCCGCCCACGGCGTCTATGGCGTTGTCTATAAGGTTCGTCCAGACCTGGTTCAGCTCGCCCGCGTGGCCGCAGACGCGGGGGAGGCCCTTCTCGTACTCGCGGACGACCTCGACGCTGCCCTTTTTGAGCTTGTGGCCCAGCATGATCAGGGTACTGTTCAACCCCGCGTTCACGTCCACCTCCTTGGAGGCGGCCTTGTCCATGTGCGTGTACGTCTTGACCGCCCCAACCAACTCCGAGATGCGCGCCGAGCCCCCCTCGATCTCCCGCAACAACTCGTCCCCGCTTAGCTCCGACGAGAGCCACCCGAGCACGCCCCCGATGGCTTGCTCGGGGACGCGACCCGCGAGTTCCTCCAGCCAGTCCTTACCCAGCCCGGCACCCGCGAGGGTGGGGGAGACGTCCCACGCGTCTTCTACGCCGTGATCCTCCATCCATTCCGCGAGCTCGTCCTCCAGGTCGCTCCGCTCGAGCGAGTCGAGCGCACCCGCCTTCCCGGCTTGCCGTGCCACCTCTGCCGGCAACCCGGCGATGAGGGTTCTCTGCTCGGAGGTCAGTGATAGTTCGCCGAGCGCGGCGGCCTTTTCGGAGGCCTCGCGGAAGGCTTCGCGGGCGTCGGCGGCGCTACGGCCGATGGCGGCGGCGGGGTTGTTGAGCTCGTGGGCGAGGCCGGCGGCCATCGTGCCCAAGGAGATGAGCTTGGCGTGTTGCCCTTTGACGGACTCGTGCAGCTCGGCGCGCTCGACGGAGGTCGCGAGGATGCCGCGTAGGACCTCGGGGCAGATCCTCAACATCTCCCAGAACGAGGGTACGTCGAGCTTGAGCAGGCCGACGTCGGTAACGGCGCGGCCGGTGGTGGGGTAGGGGGCGTCGAGGACCAGGATCAGCTCGGCGAACATCGAGCCCTCCCCGAGCGTGACGACGAAGAGGTCCTCCCGGCCCACCCTGCGCGTCCACTCGGTCTCGCCCTCCATCACGACGTAGAAGCCGTCCGGCGGGTCTCCCTGGCGCGCGATCACGTCCCCCGCCTCGAAACTCACCTCTTCGGCGTGGTCGCGGATCCAGAGCAGCTTGTCGTCCGGCAGGTTGTGGAAGAGCGGCACCGAGCGCAGGCAATCCAGCACCCGCTCGGCCGACGCCTCCCGCACCTCAAACCTCCCGCATGTACTGGTGTACGAATTGCACCGCGATGGAACCTTCACCCACCGCAGAAGCGCAGCGTTTGACCGAGCCGTGGCGCACGTCGCCGGCGACGAAGATGCCGGGGACGCTGGTCTCGAGCAAGAAGGGATCGCGGTCGGGCCGCCAGCCTTTCGGACGCTTGCCGTCCTGCATCATGTCAGGCCCGGAGAGGATAAAGCCCCGCTCGTCGCGCTCGACGAGACCATCGAGCCAGTCCGTCTTGGGCGCCGCCCCGATAAAGACGAACAGCGAGTGGGCTGGGACGGTATCCATCTCGCCGGTCGCGGTGTTCTGTGCAGAGATCCTCTCCAGGTGTTCCTCGCCCTCGACGGCGGCGACGTTCGTGTTGAGGAGGACCTCGATGTTGTCCATCTCTTCGATCTGGCGGACCAGGTAATCTGACATGCTCTTACGCAGGTCGTCGCCCCGGTAGAGCAGAAAGACTCTTTGGGCCTGATTCGAGAAGAACATAGCCGCCTGCCCGGCCGAGTTCGCCCCCCCGACGATGTACACGTCCTCACCCTTGCAAGAGAACGCCTCCGTCTGGGCCGCACCGTAGTAGACGCCGCGGCCCGTGAGGCGCTCCATCCCCGGCGCGTCGAGCTTGCTGTAGGAGACGCCGGTCGTGATGATGAGGGCGTAGCAGGAGATCTTCGTCCCGTCCGCGAGCGTCACGATGCGATAAGGATCTTCCACGCGCACCGCGCTCACCTCCTGGGGGGTGAGGATCTCGACCTCGAAACGCTTCGCCTGGTCCACCGCCCGCCGCGCTAAATCGCCACCCGAGAGCCCAGCCGGAAAGCCCAGATAGTTCTCGATTCGGCTGCTCGTGCCGGCCTGGCCGCCCGGGGCCTCGCGCTCTATAAGCACGGTCTTTAGCCCCTCCGACGCACCGTAGACCGCCGCTGCGAGGCCAGAGGGTCCGCCGCCGACGATGACGAGGTCGTAGAACTGTTGATCGGCCTGCGTCTGGAGCCCGATGCGGTCGGCGATCTCGCGGTTCTCCGGAGCCTCGGCGTAAGTACCGTCTTCGTAGACCACGAGCGGGAGCTTCGGGGCGCCGTGGTCGGCGCTCGCCACGATCTCGCGCGCCTCCTCGGACCCCTCGATGTCGAACCATCGGTAAGGGACGCGGTTGCGGGCGAGAAAGTCCCGCGTGCGGTGCGACTCCGGCGACCAGCGGTCCCCCACGACGCGAAGCCCGGTAAACGGCGGCCTGTAGTCCGCCTGCCAGTCGCCCAGCATGTCGTCCAGGTTAGGGTAGAGGTGCTGGTCGGGTGGGTCCCAGGGCTTCTGGAGGTAGTAATCCAGGCCGACCTCGTTGATCGCGCGTATGGCCGCCTCGGTGTCCGAGTAAGCTGTCAGTAGGGCGCGCTTGGCGTCCGGGAAGCGCTCGATGGCCTCCTCAAGAAACTCCACGCCCGTCATCCTCGGCATGCGCTGATCCACCAGAAACAGCGCCACGGGATCTCCTCTAAGCTTCAGCTTGCCCAGTGTGTCGAGCGCCGACTCCCCGGAATCCGCCCTGAGGACGCGGTACTCCCTGGCGTAGCGCCGCCGGAGGTCCCGCTCGACCGCTCGCAGTACCTGCGGGTCGTCGTCCACCGCCAGAATTACCGGCTTAGCCATGCTGCCCCACCCTTCAAATACGATCGTTAAATGCTTGTTTCATTGCTCAAAACGCGCGTTCTACGGACGCTTGCAAAAATTCTAACACCCGTGGCAACTAGCTATTCGGGTAGGTCGTTTCTATCCGTTTGCCTGGTGTCAACCGAGAATCGGCAGGATGCCGACAAGCCATTCCTTTGCTTCTGCGACCTCCTCGTAGGTCAGACCGTGACCGGTGTTCCGCCAGCGTAGCTCCACGTCGGCGCCAGCCTCGCTGAGGATGTCTGCGAGGCGTTGGGAGTTGTCGGGGGTGATCATCTGGTCCCTGCGCCCCGAGGCCATGAAGACGGGCATCCCCGAGAGATCCGGCGTCACCTCGGGCTCGAAGGGCACCATCGCGCGGAACAGGACGGCGGCGCGCAGGAGCCCTGGATGAAGCAGCATGACGCTCGCGGCGATGTTCGCGCCGTTGGAG
Organism: Rubrobacter sp.; assembly: GCA_035641035.1. Classification (GTDB taxonomy): domain Bacteria; phylum Actinomycetota; class Rubrobacteria; order Rubrobacterales; family Rubrobacteraceae; genus Rubrobacter_D. The sequence goes on from DASQVA010000012.1 coordinate 32,761, forward strand.
TAGCCGGCGGCGGCGAGCTTGTTAGGGTCGATACCGTACTCATCAGAGGCCGCCTCGACGAACGCGGCGAGCTCGTGGGTGCGGAAGACGAGGTCATCGTGGTCGAAGACGCCTTCGGCGAGGCGGCGGAAGAAGCGGGGGGCGCCGAACTCGGAGACCTTGCCGCGGGGGGAGAGGATGGCGGCGGTGGGGGCGAGCTCCTTAGCGAGCGGGATCAGGTCCCCCTCGTTGCCGCCGGTGCCGTGCAACAGGAGCAGCGTGACGCCGGAGTCGTCCTCGCCCGGAAGGAAGCGGTGGGCGAAGCCGAGGTCGGCGCTCACGCGTCCTCCCCAGCCGGCACGCGCAGGGGAGGTAGGGCCGCCTCGATGTGCTCGCGGTTCTTTTCGAGCCAGGGCGGGAGCTTCAGGTTTTCGCCGAGGTGGTCGGGTTCCTCGTCGGCGGCAAAGCCTGGCGGGTCGGTGGCGATCTCGAACAGGACGCCGCCGGGCTCGCGGAAGTAGATAGAGCGGAAGTAGTTGCGGTCGAGAACGGGCGTCACGTTATAGCCGAGCGCGGCGATCTTCTCACGCACCGCAAGCTGCGACTCCTCGTCGGGGACGCGGAACGCAACGTGATGCACGGTCCCGACGCCCATACTCCCCTTCGGGAAGCCGGCCGCGCCGACGACGTCGACTAGATCGCCGGGACCGCCTGCGCCAGCGGCGAACCGGACCCTGCCCTCCGTCTCCTCGACCTGGCGGAAGCCCAAGAGGTCCGACATGAGCTTCGCGGTGCGGTCTGGCGCCTCACCGGCGAGGGCTACGTGGTGGAGACCGCGGATCGAGTGCTCGGCGGGTGTGGGGCCTTGAGCCCAGCCGGGACGTCCGTCGTCGGCGGCCACGAGCTCGGTTCGCAGGCCGTCGGGGTCTTCGAAGGTGAGGACGGTCTCGCCGAAGCGGTCGCGGGGTTTCTCGAAGCGGACGCCCTTTTCGACCAGGCGCTCGGTCCAGTAGCCCAGGGAGGTCACCGGGATGGAGAAGGAGGTCACGATGACCTGGCCCGCCCCGATGCGGCCTCTGGGCGCGTGCGCCCACGGGAAGAAGGTCATGATCGTACCGGGGCTCCCCGCGCCGTCGCCGTAGTAGAGGTGGTAGGTGTCGGGGTCGTCGAAGTTGACTGTCTTCTTGACCAACCGCAGGCCCAGGATCCCGGCGTAGAAGTCCGCGTTGCGCTGCGGCTCGCCGGAGATGGCGGTTACGTGGTGGATGCTGTGGGTCTGCGGTGCCATGGTGCTCCTCCTGACGGACGTGTCGGGCGCCGGGTAATCTTAGCATCGGGGCATCTACCGCTCGCTTATACTCTGTGCGGCTGTTCCGTTGAGTTTTTTGATGCAGAGGGGGTCTTTGTCCGTAGCTCTCGAGTTCGGGTTGGCGCTGGTCGTTATCCTTGGGGCGGCGGTGTTGTTCACGAACGCCGTGGAGATATTGGGTGGGCGGCTAAAGCTGGGACAGGGGGCGGTCGGGAGCGTGCTCGCGGCGGTCGGGACCGCGTTGCCGGAGACCATGATCCCCATAGTCGCCATCCTGGCGGCCGTGTTCTCTGGGGAGGGGG
>DASQVA010000013.1:0-2249 GCA_035641035.1 Rubrobacter sp.
AGACCTACCCTTCGTGGGGCCACACCATAAAGAACGGGGCCACCACCATATGGGAGCGCTGGGACGGCTGGACGGAGGAACACGGCTTCCAGTCGCCCAACATGAACTCCTTCAACCACTACTCTTTGGGCTCCGTGGGCGAGTGGCTCTACCGTTACGTGGCGGGTATAGACCTGGACCCGCAGATGCCGGGCTACGGTCGCTTGATCATCCGCCCACGCCCGGGAGGTGGCCTTACCTACGCAAGAGGCGAGTACGATTCGGCGCACGGCAGGATCTCTAGCGCTTGGCGCGTGCAGGGCGACAGGTTTGTCCTGCAGGTGAAGGTGCCCGCCAATGCCAAGGCCACCCTGCACGTGCCCTCCACCGAGCCGTCCGCTGTTACCGAAGGAGGCGTCCCGTTGAACGAGGCGGATGGGGTCGAGTTCCTGCGGGCAGACGAGAGCGGGGTTGTCCTCTCTGTCGGATCCGGGCGGTACGAATTCGCATGCCGGGCGGGGCAAGTATGAACGCCCGCGCCAATTACCTGGCCTTCGACCTCGGGGCCGAGAGCGGACGCGCCGTGCTCGGCCGGTTCGACGGGCAGCGCGTGACTCTTGAGGAGGTGCATCGCTTCGCCAACACGCCGGTCAAGCTCTCGGACGGCCTGCATTGGGACGTACTGCGCATCTTCGCCGAGATAAAGGAGGGGTTGGCGAAAGCAGCCGGCCTCGTCGACGATGCTGGGCTGCACGGCATCGGGGTGGATACGTGGGCCGTTGACTTCGGCCTCCTCGACCGCGACGGCGCCCTCGTCGGGAACCCGTACCACCACCGCGACGGGCGCACGGAGGGGATGCTGGAGGAGGCCTTCCGACGCCTGCCGAGGGAGGAGATGTACCGAACGACCGGCATCCAGTTCCTGAGGATAAACACCGTATACCAGCTCCTCGCGATGGAGAACTCTCCGCTCCTCGGGGTAGGGGAGACGCTCCTCATGATCCCGGACCTGCTGAACTATTGGCTGACCGGCGAGAAGGCCTGCGAGTACACCAACGCCACCTCCACGCAGCTCTACGACCTCGAGAGGGATGGCTGGGCGACGGAGATGATGGGGCACCTCGGCATCCCGGACCGCCTGTTTCCCAAGATAGTCCCTCCGGCCACGGAGCTCGGACCCCTGCTGCTCGAGGTCGCGAGGGAGGCCGGTATCGAGGGTGCGGATGTGCCCGTGATCGCGGTGGCCTCCCACGACACGGCCTCGGCCGTGGTCGCGGTGCCGGCCGAGGTCGAGAGCTTCGCCTACGTCTCCAGCGGCACCTGGTCCCTTGTCGGCGTGGAGACGCCGAGGGCTGTGACAACGTCTGAGGCCATGAGCGCCAACTTCACCAACGAGGGCGGGGTCGGTGGCAGGAAGCGCCTGCTCAAGAACGTCATGGGGCTGTGGCTCTTGCAGGAGTGCCGGCGGGAGTGGGCCAGCAATGGGGAGGAGTACACCTACGAGGAGCTGGTCCGGCTCGCGGAGGAGGCCCCCGCCTTCGGCGCGCTCGTCGACCCGGACCACCCCTCCTTCATGGCCCCCGGCGATATGCTCGGCCGTATCAGGAGCTTCTGCGAAGAGACGGGGCAGAAGCCGCCGCAGGGGCCCGGGGAGACCTCGCGCTGCATCCTCGACAGCCTGGCGCTCAAGTACCGCCACGTGATCGAGCAGGCGGAGAGGTTATCTGAACGCCCCGTCGAGGCGATACACGTGGTTGGCGGCGGCTCGCGGAACGTCCTCCTGTGCCAACTCACCGCCGACGCCACCCGTTTGCCCGTGCTCGCTGGTCCCGTGGAGGCCACGGCCATGGGCAACGTGATGGTCCAGGCGCTCGCCCGAGGGCAGGTGGGCTCCCTGGGGGAGATACGCGCCGTCGTGCGCTCCTCCGTCGAGGTCGGGCGCCATGAGCCGCGGGGCGACGCCGGGCGGTGGAACGATGTTGCCGAACGATTTTCGAGGTTGGTGGACACGGCTGCGGTTCCGAGCGGCCCCGAAGGAGGCTGAAGGTTTTGGAAGGCACGATGGAGAAGGCATACGGGCACCTGATCGAGAACCTCGACGCGCGGGGCACGCACGTCGGGGCGGTCGCAGAGCGGCTGCGCGCCCAGAGGCTGGAGACCCCCTCGTGGGGCTACGGCGACACGGGGACGCGCTTCGCGGTCTTCCCGCAGAAGGGCGTGCCCCGCGACCCGTTCGAGAAGATCTCCGACGCAGCCCAGGTCCACAGGCT
>DASQVA010000014.1:0-3823 GCA_035641035.1 Rubrobacter sp.
CTGGGAGGCGTTCCGGCCGCTGCTCAGGGGCGCTACCACCTTCGTGGTTCCCGACGAGGTGATCTACGATCCCGCCGCCCTCGTTCGGTACCTGGAGGAGCGGCGAATCACAGAGACTTTGATGACGCCCTCGCTGCTCGAAGTCGTCCTCGATGAGGGCGGCCCGAACATAGGTGAGACACTCAAGGGCCTGCGAACGTTGTGGCTCAACGGCGAGGTAGTGACCAAGACCCTGGCGCGACGCGCCCTGAAGTTACTCCCGAACGTCCGTCTGCTCAACCTCTACAGCGTCAATGAGACCCACGAGGTGGCCGCGGGAGGCCTGCAGGAGCTGGTCGAGAGCGCCGAGGCGACGCACTGTCCCGTGGGCCGGCCCAAGGACCCGGACCGCCTCTATCTCCTCGACGGGGACAGTAACCCCGTGCCCGCCGGCACGCCCGGGGAGCTCTACGTCGGCGGTGAACTTCTGGCGCGCGGGTACGTGAAGCTGCCGGAGAAGACGGCGGAGCGCTTTCTGCCGGACCAGTTCTCTCCCGAAGTAGGGGCCCGGATGTACCGCACCGGCGACAAGGCGCGACTATTGTCCGACGGGAACCTCGAGATCCTCGGGCGCGTGGACTTCATGGTCAAGATCCGGGGCTACAGCATCGAGCTCGGCGCCGTGGAGACGGCCATTCTGCAGCGCCTGGCGGTCGAGAACTGCGTCGTGGTCGCCGAGGGTGAGGAGGGTAAGGACAAGCGCCTCGTCGCCTATCTCGTTCCCTCCTCGGATCCCGACGACCGCCACGCCAACTGGCGCGTAGACCCCGGGACGGGTCGCTGCCCGGGGATAAGGCGCGTCCTGCAGGAGAGCCTGCCGCACTACATGATCCCCGCGGTCTTCGTCGAGGTGGGGTCGTTGCCTCTGCAAGACACCACCGGCAAGGTGGATCGCAAAAAGCTCCCGCCGCCACCTGCCCTCCTCGCCCCGGCCGCCTTCGACCCCGGCGAGCACAGGTTGCCGCCGGACGCGTCCCGGCACGAGAAGGAGGTCCTGCTTGCCCGCCTCTGGGAGCATGTCCTTGGCCTCGAGGAGGGCGACGTGCGCCGCGACGACGACTTCTTTGACCTCGGCGGGCACTCCCTCGCGGCGGCGCAGCTCCTCAGTCACGTCGAAGGCGCCTTTGGCGCGCGCTTCTCGATGCCCGAGTTCCTCGCAACGCCCACGGTCGAAGGGCTGTGCGACGCCATAGAGAAGAGGCAGAAAAGCGGGACAGAGGGTCAAGCCGGATACAACCCCTCACGCCCGGCGGTGGACCTGCGCGCCGAGGCCATCTTGGAGCCGGACATAGCTCCGGAGCGGAGGGGCTCGGGCGATGCACCCCTGGGGGACTCCCGGCGCGTCTTCCTAACCGGCGCAACCGGTTTCCTGGGGGCGTTCTTGCTCGACGAGTTGCTCTCCAAGACGGAAGCCGAGGTCCGATGCCTTGTGCGCCTCCGCAAGGGCGAGCACGATCCCATGGCCCCCCTGCGCGCCAACCTGGAGCGGTACGGCCTGTGGACTCCCGAGCGTGCGGAGCGCCTCGTCCCAGCGGTCGGGGACCTGAGTGCACCCCTGCTGGGTATGTCCGAAGACGCCTTCGACCGGTTGGCGCGGGAAGTAGACGTGATCGTCCACGCCGGCGCTGCCGTCAACCTGATCTACCCGTACGAAGCCCTCAAGCCGGCCAACGTGGGTGGGACCCGAGAGGTCCTACGCCTGGCCTGTCGCGGCGAGGCGAAACCGTTGCACCACGTCTCCACCAACGGCATCTTCCCGCCCGGCGAGGGCGTGTGCCGCGAGGATGCCGACCTCAACGCTCTGGCCGACGCCCGCGAGGACGGCTACGGGCAGTCCAAGTGGGTCGCCGAGAAGCTGGTGTGGGAGGCCGCGAAGCGCGGCTTGCCGGTCTGCGTATATCGTCCTGGAAACGTCTCGGGTCACAGCGTCACCGGGGCCTCCAACCCGCGCGACGCGCTAGGCGCGGTTATCGCCGAGTCTCTGCGTATCGGTTACGCGCCCGACATAGAGGGCTGGCGCATGGAGATGACGCCCGTGAACTTCGTGTGCGGGACGATGCGCCACATAGCAAGCGATCCGGCGAACGCAGGGCATGTCTTCCACCTGGCCGACCCGGACCCGGTGTTCGCGGACGAGATCTTCTCGTGGCTCGAGGCCATGGGCTACCGGTTAGGGCGGCTCGCCTACCCCGAGTGGCTGGAGGCGCTTCAGAAAGCACCACGGCGGGAGGCGGACGGCGACGGCTTCGCCGGCATCCTGCTCGGGACGGCTCCCGACACGCACGAGCTCTGGGATGGCAACGCCTACGACGACGCCAATACCCGGAACGCCCTGCTGGGAAGTGGGTTGCGCCGGCCCACCATAGACGCGCTGCTCTTCGGCAGCTACGTGCACTACTTCGTGGGGCGAGGTTGGGTCGAGGCCGCCACGGGTCTGCCGCGCGGGATCCGGGAAGGGGTGCAGGCATAGACCGCGAACACTACTTTCGAGGCCGGGTCGCGGTCGTGACTGGGGCCTCCAGCGGCATCGGCGCCGCAGTGTCCCGCGCCCTCGCCCGAGAGGGCGCCCCCGTGGCGCTCGCTGCGCGCCGAAAGGACACCCTCCTCGAGGTGCAGGCTTCCTTGGAAGGAGGGGCGAAAAGCGTCGTCGTCCCCACGGATGTCACGGATCGCCGGCAGGTCAAGTCGCTCGTAGCGCACGCCGAGGCGGAGCTCGGACCCGTGGACGTCCTCATAAACTGCGCCGGGGTCATGTACTACACCCTCATGTGCAACCTGCGAGAAGACGAGTGGGAGCAGACCGTGGAAGTGGTCTGCAAAGGGCTGCTCAATTGCGTCGGCGCGGTCCTCGGAGGCATGCTCGGGCGCGGAGGAGGGCACATCGTCACGATCTCCTCAGACGCCGGCCGCAGGGTGTTTCCCGGGCTCGCGGTCTACTCGGGCACCAAGTTCTTCGTCGAGGCGGTCTCGCAGGCTTTGCGTCTAGAGACCGTCGGCACGGGGCTTAAGGTAACCACGATCCAGCCCGGCAACGTCGCCACCGAGCTGCTAGCCATGAGCGGCGACGAGGAGGCGTTGAGGCGCTACGGTGAGCCCAGCGGCGCGCGCGTCCTGGAGGCCGAAGACATCGCCGCATCGGTCATGTACGCGCTTTCGCAGCCCGATCATGTGGCTGTCAACGAGGTCCTGGTCGAGCCTCGCGACGAGCCCGTCTAGTCAGGCTCGGGACGATCTCCCTCGCCGAACTTTCTGGCCCAGACCGAAGCTCCTGGCTAGGGGCTTCCCTCTAGAAGGTCGGCCATCCTCATCCTATTAGAGGCGCCGAGCAAGGCGACAAGCTCTGAGGCCTTTACTTCGGCCGGGGTTACCGAACTCCGGCCCAAGTCGGCACCTCAAATCACCTCTATTCATCGAAGTGCCTAGAACTAGAATTCTCAGAAGTTCTGGCGGGGGCGCGCGACTGTCTGCTCGGTTGCAACAGCGGGTTGCATCGATACTGGCCCGCCTGCAGGTCGACGTAACTTCGGCCAATCAGTCAAGACCCTCATCGAGACGGCAAATGTGCATCATGCCAGATGGGTCATGTTCACTGAAACCCGCTACAAGGCCTTCTCCTCTTACCGAGGCGCTCTCTACGCTCCCACCTTCTCGCCTAACGCCGTCTTCCTACCGCTCCGAGGCATCCTCCAACTCGTGATGCCAGAACAGACTCGAGCGTCCGTCCTCCATGAGCACGTCGAGGGCCAAGTACTCGGGGTGGCCCCACCTCCCGCTGATCGTGCCC
>DASQVA010000015.1:0-11526 GCA_035641035.1 Rubrobacter sp.
TACCAAAATGTACGCTCCTGACTCCACCGAGCGACTGTTCAGTCAGTCTCTCCAAGCAACTCGGTGAATAAGGAGGGAAAGGACCCCAAGGTTTCGCTGAATGATCAGGGAGATGCTGTGGCTGTGGCTGTGGCTGTGGCTGTGGGCGTATCCTCTGGGGGCCTAGCCGTGGTCGTATCTTCTTCTGGGGGTCTAGTCTCCGGGGGCGCCACCGGGATGGTCTTCTCTACGGTCTTCTCAACCGTCACGCTACGAGGCGCCCTCGGGGCAGCCTGTTCCTCTTGGCTACCACTAAGGAGCCCGACCACGAGATATCCAACGAGAAATCCGATGAGGAATCCGCCAAGCACCCCCACCACAAACATCCCACCGACGTTTCCCGCCAACCCCGCGTTCCTTCTCCTGCTGCGCGTGGAATCCCTTCTCCTGCCCACCGTGCCTTCCCTTCATCCTAGTGCCACACTCTACCTTGCCCGGCAGTTTAGAGCCTAGGCCTCAAACCATCTCCTCTCCACCAGAGCCTCAACTACCTCCTCCTACGCTATGGTGGAACGCGAGTGAGCTAGCTTCACCTACCCTGCCTCATCACGTAAGGGGCAGGGTAGCGGGCTTGTGAAGAGCGGCACATCCCCTATATGGACTATCTTTGGGGTGGCTTGAGCGTTGCTTGGTGTTGCGCACTTCGCGGACTATTTCTTCCACACACTCGGGTGTATAAACCTCGAACAGGCTGCTGATCCAGCTTACGCAACATTGTTCAAGATATTGATCGATATGTGTCATGGCGGATTACCGTCCCTGTAGCACACTGATCTCGAAGGAATCGCCGGGCAGTAAATCCCGAGCAGAAAAGCGGTGAAGAAGATGAGCGCCGCTACTCTAGCGACTCTACGGTTAGGCCCATGAGTCCGACGACTCGTCGCAGCCTACGCCTGAGGAACGGGGTTATGCTGGGCCCGCCCACGGGTACAGCTAGCCCGATAGTGCAGGGGAGACTAAAGGAGGCTGGTGTGGGCAGAAGGGGCAGGGGCAAGGGGGCCCGTGGGGGTTCGGGAGGCCGCTTGCGTGGGCGCATGAGGGAGCGCGTGCAGGGACGTACGGGGCGCGGGGGAGAGGGCGGGGGTCGGAAACGGGGCTCCGCCTTTGACGCGGGGGATATAGAGGGCTACGCGAAGCGGCTTTCGGGCAGCGGCGGAGGCACTTCGGCGCTCGCTGGGGCCGCCTCGGGGCTCGCGGGAGGAGGCTTGGCGAGCAGGTTCCTAGGCAGCGGCGCGCAGGGCTCCGAGGAGGATTTCAGAGCGGAGATCGTGGGCCAGCTCTCTCTTATAGACGAGCGCCTTGAGAGGCTCGAAGAACAAGTGAAGCAGCTCCTTGGAGAAATGGAGGGTGACCCCGCAGACTTCACGGAGCCCCAGGATGCCGACGCCCCGAGCAACCCGTAGCGCGGTCAGAGTCGGTCAACCAGCGTTGAGGTCGGGCGGATTTCCGGAAGTGAGCGTCGAACCCCACGGCGAGACCTCGAACCCGTCCATCCATCCGCGGGCGTGGCGCGGCGACTAGTTGGGAGGTGGAGGGTGTTCAGGGGGTTAGCCCCCCTCTATAACGTCTTCGATCGCGTCCTCCACCATGTCGGCCGCCAGGATGGTCTCCAGTCCATCCAAAACCTCGTCTGCGTCCAGCACGTAGGTTTCGTAGCCTTCACTCTGCGCCCGGTTCCTCAGGGCGTCCATCACGCTGAGTAGGCAGGCGGCGCCCCACTTGAGATCTTCCTCTGTGAGCCTAGCTGTCGCCACGCTCACGACAGCGTCTACGCCAGCTGGCTCAAGCTGTCCGCTCTCGGGGTCCGTCAAAAGGAAACCGTTGCGGCTCAAGACCTCCTCGACGACCTGCCTGGCGTCGGGCATTGGAGGTACCTCGAACAACGGAAGGTAAGCAGCGGCGATGATCCTGAGCGCCTTCACTTGGTGCGCGTGGTCTCTCTGCGCGTAATCCTTTATGACCGCGAAAAGCTCTGGGAAGGTGCCTTCGTCAGCGGGCTCCGTCATCGCCCCTCCTCCTGTCGGCGTTGGTAGCGGTGTAGAACAAGACCACCCGACCCCGGCGCGTGGTGGGCCGCGCTCGCGTGGCGGCGCTTACAGGTTAGGGACGAGAGTGGTTTGCTCTGGGATAGGACTAACCCCTGCCAGTTAGCCTTCTCGCCATCGAGCTCGCGCCCCTGGCCTTCTTGCGCCGCGACCTTGCGGCCCTTCGAGCCCCTGACCGCCCATCCGGCCCGACAACGCAGCTCGGACTTTAGTCTCTCGACCATCGCCATCGTCTCCTCTCTCTGCCTCTTCGCGCAAGACGAGTGTCGCCATGGCCTGCTATTTACCTCGTCCATGGGCGGGTGAAACTCCCTGGCAACCGCGGGCTCTCGTTGGCTAGCCGATAAGTTGAAACGCGATCCAGGTGACCCCGCCCCCGACGAGAGAGCCGAGCGCCAGCTCTATCGGCGTGTGGCGCCCGAGCGCCAGCCGCGCCCAGAACACTGGCGGCAGGAGCAGGAAGGCGGGCAGGCCCCATGCGCCGAAGACGTACGTCAGACAGACCGCCGCGCCGGAGACGCCGGCGGCGTGGAGGGAGAGGTTGCTCAGTGGCGTGAGCAGGGCGAAGAGCAGGGTGGCCAGCGCGTAGGAGAGGAGGGCCGCCCTGAGCTCCGCGGGCCCGCCCGAGAGGGAGACGGCCACGAACGCCGCGGCGTGCAACCCGGCGACGACGCGCAGGGGCCGCACCCGCTCCGCGCGCGGGATGTTGCGTGGGTCAAGCACCTCTCCCGAGTGGGTGAGGTATATGAGGTAGAGCAGTGAGAGCCCGCTGGTCATAGAGATGCAAAGCAGGGCCCAGAGCAGACCGCGCCAGCCGGCGACGTCCAGGCCGACGGCGACGAAGAGTGGTACGCCAAGCAGCGGCAGACGGGTTGCCGCTGAGACGAGTTCGGCCAGCCTAGCGGGATTCAAGGTCCGGGGATTGTACAATGCCGGGTGTGACGAGCGTGGCGGAGATAGCGGCGGCCGTGGAGCGTCTCGCCCCGCTTGCCCTCGCGGAGGGGTGGGACAATTGCGGGCTCCAGGTCGGAGACCCGGCGGCACGGAGGACCCGGGTCCTGGTCGCGCTCACGCCGCTGCCCGAGGTCTTCGAGGAGGCGGAGGAGACCGGGGCGGACTTCCTCCTGTTTCACCATCCTCTGATCTTTACCCCCCTAAGGAGCGTGGACACCGGCTCGCAACCGGGGGCCCTCCTTGCTAGGGCCGTGCGCGGCGACCGCGCCGTCTACGCCGCCCACACGAGCTATGATGCCGCCCCGAACGGCGTCTCGGCTGCCCTGGCAATGGCGCTCGGGCTTGGCGGCCCGCTGCGGGTGGTCTCGCCCCGGGGTTCTTTGCGGAAGCTGGTCGTCTTCGTGCCAGAGGAGAACGTGGAGGACGTGGCGGACGCCCTCGCCGGGATAGGAGCGGGTGTGATCGGGGACTACACCAGGTGCACGTTCCGGACGCCGGGAACCGGAACCTTCCTCCCCGGCGAGGAAACCGACCCGTACCTCGGGGAGAGGGGCCAGTTGGAGAAGCTGCGGGAGATCCGGCTCGAGACGGTCGTCCCCACCTACGCCGCCCGGCGCGCCGCGGACGCCGCCACCGCGGCCCACCCCTACGAGGAGGTGGCGCTGGATGTCTACCCCGTAGATGGCTACCCGGGGGACTGCGGCTACGGGAGGGTCGGGTCGCTGCCGGAACCGCTCACGGCGGGGGAACTTTGCGAGCGCGTATCGGACTCTTTGGGATTTCCGGCGCGTCTCGTCTCGGACCCGGAGCAAGGTCGCCGGATCGAGCGCGTCGCCGTGCTCGGGGGATCCGGAGGCTCCTTTATACCGGAGGCTGCCTCCTTGGGCGTCGGAGCCTACGTGAGCGGGGACCTCGACTACCACGACGCGCTGCTAGCCGAATCTCTCGGACTCGCAACGATAGATGTTGGTCACGCCGCGACGGAGCTGCCCTCGCTGGAGCCGCTGGCCCGACGCTTAGCGAAATTGGTCGACGTTCCTGTCGGGGTCAGCAGGGTGCGCCGCTAAGGGAGCACTCATCTACAAGTCCGGTGTCAAGCATATGCGATGCGTACATACGTCATTATCAGAAAGCGATTTGTTATCGTTCTTCTTATAAAGCGCACTTTCAGACAGTTCGTTCTCCAGCTAAGTTAGCTCAACGTAGGCGTAACAGGTTACACAAGTTTCGGCTTGACAATCTACCGATGCAAGTAACGGGTAGGTAGATACGCCACTCTCTTTTTGCTCCGCGGCAAACAAAACATACATCTGCTCGTCGTTGCATTGAACCTAGCGCAAGAGTCACCTTCCCGTAACCCATGCACTGTTTTCTTTGAACTGGTCACTCCTGGTGTCTTTCTATACTTGTTCGAACCATCCCATCTCACACAACGTGTAGACGCCGCAGCGTTAGAGGTTATTCTTCTTATGCACAACATCTTCGCTCTCCTTGGCTGGCAGCCGCTTTCTACTTCTGGCCATCCAGGAAATGCTCCAATTCATCCTTCGTCGGCAGGGCACGCATGGCGCCGTAGTCCGTGCAGGCCAGCGCCCCGGCCGCTGATCCCCGGTGCGTCGCCTCGCGCACCCGCTCCTCCTCATAGGGACCGGCGGGGATCATCAGAGAGGTAAGCCAGTGCCGCGGCGAGGAAAGCGTCTCCGACCCCCTTAGTGTCCATGGCCTCGACCTCGAAGGCCGGGACGCACCCGCTGACCCCCCCTGTGGCGTAGTAGGCGCCCCTCTCGTCGAGAAGGCGCCCCTCTCGCCGAAACTGATCAGGACGAGCGAGATGCCACGCCCTAGCAACCTCTCTGCGGCCTCCTGCGTGTTTGCCGTATCGAGCAAAGGCTCGAGCTCGTCGTCGCCGAGCTTGACTACGATGGAGAGGTTCAACAGCGGCTCCACGGCCTCGCGGGCCTCCTCCAGGCCCAGCCAGAGGTGCTCCCTGAGGTTGACGTCGAAGGCGACCGGGACGCCGAGCTCCCGGGCCAGGCGGGCGGCTCTTGGATCAGTAGAGGGGCAGGGGACCACCCGCGTCCCTGAGAACGTACTCTTCGAACATGCGCTTCGCCACGTCAGGTTTCCGGCCCGCAAGGTCGTTCTCAAACCCCGGGTCTTCGTGAATGTCGAAAAGCTTGGCCTCAGTCCCGTCGTTGTTACCGAACCTGATGTAGCGATCGTCGCGAGTCCAGATATAGTCGTGGTAGCCAAGCGTGAAGTGCTCGCGCTCTTCGGGCTCGCCGCCGTCGAAAAAGATGGAGAGGTCCTGGCCGTCCACCTGCTCCGGCCGGTCTATGCCGAGGCAACCCAGGATGGTGGGGACCACGTCGTGGGTGGAAGCGTAGTAGTCGCTCGTCTCGCCGGCGCCCTTGCCGCCCGGGTGGCGGATCATGAAAGGGACATCTATTAGCCCTGGATAGAGCTGGGTGTGGGGCTTGCCGACGACGCCGTGCTCTCCCAGGAGTATCCCGTGGTCGCTCAGGAGTACGAGCAGGGTGTTCTCGAAGAGCCCGAGCCCTTCCATCTTATCCATGAAGTGTCCCAGCCAACGGTCCATCATCGTCGTCTCCCCGGCGTAGAGGCCGCGCATGCGCTCGAGCTGCCCTTCGGTGAGGTAGTCGCTCGGGCCGTAGACCGGGGCGAAGGGCTCGGGGCCTTCGTAGCTGTCGCTGTAGAGGTTCGCGTACTCCTCGGGCGGGTCCCAGGGCGCGTGCGGATCGTAGCAGTCCACCGTCAGAAAGAATGGTCCGCCCTCGTTCACGGTCTCGAGCACCTCAGAGGCCCGGGTGAAGACCTGCGGGGCGAACCAGTCCGCCTCGGTCTGCCTGGCCTGCACGTTGGCGAAGTACTGCCGAAAGTACGGCAGGCCGCCGGCCGAGTAGGTCGCGTCGCTTATCAGGGTTCGCTGGATGTCCTCCGGCGGGCACGTCCACGGCGGCCTGTACTTGTCGGTGGTCTGGCCGCGGAAAAAGTCGTAGGCGTCGAAGCCGCGGTGGAAGTTGTAGGACGGCTTGTACTGCTGGAGGTTGTCGGTGACGAAGTAGGTGCCGTAGCCGGCGGCTCGCATCATCTCCGCCAGGGTGGTCTGCTCGTTCGGGATCGGCTGCCAACCCTGCAAGAACACGGTCTCGCCTTCAAGGGAGACCCAGTTCCTGAAAGGCCAGGTCCGCGTACCCGTGTGTATAGCCCTGCGGGCGCAGATGGTGGGCGCGGACTCCGGGTAGGCCCGGGTGAAGAGCAAGCTGTCCTTGGCCAGGGCATCGAGGGTCGGGGTCTTTATCCAGTCGTTGCCGTAGGCCCCGACGTGGTCCTTCCTGAGGCTGTCTATGATTACGAGCACGACGTTCGTCTCCGGCTTGCCGCCCCGACGGTTGTTACGGATGCGCTCGGTAAGGTCGCACCCGGACAGCGTTGCGCCGGCGAGCAGGGTCACTCCCGCCGCCCCGGTCCCCGCTGCCTTCAAGAACTGTCCTCGAGTTAGGGTCTGCACCTGCAGCTTCTCCATCCTACGTCTCGAGCGACCGCCCGCGGCCGCATGCCATCATCATAGAACAGGCCGCCGCGAGAAACCTGGTGTGCCGCAAGGCAGCCGACTATACCGGGGCGGGGATCCGGCGGCACGAGCACGGTAGGAGCCCCAACAACACCGCCCTACCCTTGGAGCCGCGGCGATCTTCGTAACGGGAAATTCCTCGAACCGGACAGTTAGCGTCCAGGCTGGCCTCGGCGTGAATGATCTTGTAGGCTTCCGACCACCGAAACCGAGAGTTCGAGGGTCACGATAGTCCTCACTGGCGCCGGGCGAGGTACACGCCGAGAAGGATAAAGAGGCCGCCGACGATCTTCTCGAGTCCGAGATCCTCGCCGAAGAAGACGATCCCCGAGGCAACCCCCGTGATGGTGATCAGGTACTGGTAGACCAGCACCCGGTTGGCCCCGATGCGGGAGATGCCCGTCTGCCAAGCCGAGAAGGCAAAGGCGGTAGCGAAGACCGCCGAGAACGCGACCGCCGACCACGCGCCGACGGTGATGGATCCCCAATCCAGCCCCGTAAAGAATGGGGCGGAGAACACCAGTACAAGCGGACCGCCGAACAGGATCGGGTAGGTAGCCACCGCCAGGGGCGAGTGTCGCCCCAGCACGCGCATCGAGAGCACGGTGTAGGCCCCGAACCCTATCGCCGCAGAGAGCACCAAGAGGTCCCCGCCCAGTCTCGGGCCTTCGACCCCCAGGCCCTCGTAGAAGACGACCCCGACACCCAGGATCGAGAGGCCCACGCCCGTAGCACCCCTCCAAGTGGGCCTCTCCAGCCCGAGGACAAAGCCGAAGAGCAACCCCCAGATCGGGGCAGTGGCGAAGATGAGACCCGTGTTGGCGGCGCTGGTCATGCTCACGCCGTAGGTGAAGGCCGTCTGGCCGACGGCTACCCCGAGGCAGCCCAACCCCGCCATTGGGAGGACGTCTTTGCGGGTCAGCCTGCTCGCTGGCTCAAGGACGCGCAGCACGGCGTACATGATGAGTCCTGCCACCACAAACCGGACGGCCACGATCGAGAGCGGCGCCACGGAGAGGGCGGCGAACTTGGTGGCGGCGTAGTTGGCGCCCCAGAAGACGGCGGCCAGGATCAGGGAAACCTCGGTAAGTATGGTCGCTCTGTCTTTGTCCCGGGTCACGGCACCGGATTTTACGCCCGCACAACTCCAAGCGCAGTCGTCGCCGCCCTTAGGACTGTTCGTCTCGGCCTGCTCCGACCACTCCCCAGTCGGGCGGTCTTCGCCGAGAAGACCGGACTTCCGGTACCATGAACCCCGTCGCGTAAGCCCAAAGAGGAGAGCGTCGTGACCTACCTTGAAGCGTACCTACAAAGAAGGACCGACGAGGTCGAAGGCGAGCACACCGGTTATGTCCTCGAGGTTGAAGTGGACCTGTCGGCGGTCCAGAACCCCGAGGAGCTGGTCGACGAGCAGGTGGCCGTTACGGGGGACGTCGTGATCGTGGACTACCCCGAGCGGGGCAAAGTTCTGGTTTTCAGGGCCACCTCGGCGGCGGCCATGGAAGAGGAAGAGGCGGAGGCGACGGGGTAGCTAGTACCCCGCCGACGATGATGGTCCTCGACGACCTTTCCGATCCAGAATCCTGCTGGACGAGGGTTCCGGGGTCGACAAGAGCTCGTGTACCGGGCCCGATGCTCTAGACACTCCTCGTGCACCACATCGGGGCCCAGAGAAGGAGAGTGGACCTGGCAGGATTCGAAGCTGCGACACACAGTCCCGGAAACCGTTGCGAGACCTCCGGGTTCACAGGCCAGCTCTCTATTCCCCGACGACATCCACGACTTTTTCAGAACCGGAATCCGCTGCTCCCTGGCACGCCCTATCTACTGCCGGTCGGACAGCTTGTAGCCCTCCAGAGACCACATAAATCTGTGTTCTCCGAGCGAGCATCTTGATCGCTTCGTCGATCCACTCGGCCTTATGGTTGCGTCCGAAGAGGTCCCGGATCTGCGGTGCGGGTCATGCGCCGAGGAGCTTCCTTCAGGGCGGCCAGGCTCCAGTCCGCCCCCGGGTCGCCCAGAACTCGCCGAAGCTATAGCGGGCTAAGTCCTTGGAGTACTCCCAGATGACGAGGGTGGCCAAGCGGAGCTCGGCCTCTATAGTCTTTGAGGAGGTGACCGTCATTGGTGGCTGGGCAAGCGTCGGAGGCGAGGTGAATCATGAGGGGTCTGACTCAGCGACAACCCCACCGTTCACCGCCGGCCCGACGAGGGATGGTGCATGGAGGTGGCCCACCCCGACGGGGGTTACCTCGTCGGGGTGTCGGGGTGCCTGGAGACAACCTGGTCGCCTGATGTCGGCTACTCGGACCCCTTCGTGGCTGTCACGGTAGAGAACCCCAGAGAGGCTCCGCCCAGACGAACCCAATCCCGCTTATCGCCCTCATCGACCATTAGTTACCACAAGACACCCTCCCCGTCCCCGGGCCGGTAAGAACCTAGGTCGATGATCCCCTAAGGGTGTAGCGCCTAGCCTTCTGCCCAGCCCAGAAACTCCGTCTTACGGTCGTCCTTGTTCCCAAGGTCCACGATGCGAAAGATCTTGGTGGGCTTGGGGTTGTTTATCATCACCATGTTGCCGTTGGAGTCGTAGGCCTGGATGGCCACGCACAGGTAGTCGCCCGGCTCGTGTTCGTCTCGCACTTTGAGTGTCGTCTCCACAGTGGCCTGCTTCTGGCCTCCCCCATTCCCCCGCAGCTCCAGCGTGTCGTCGGGGTCGAGGCCCCTGGGTCCTAGGTTCCCTGGTCGACGCATGCGCCGGAAGACGGCCCTAACGTGGCCGACGCCCTCCTCGTCTGTGAGTACGACGGGCACCCTTATCACGTCGTCTATGGCGTAGGTCTGCGGCTCTGTTTGGTTGGCTGTCAACCCCTACCTCCTTTATCGGTGATCCTGCATCGGTGATCGAGCCGTCTCAACGGACGACTACCCCAGAGCTTAAGACTTCGGCGTCTACAGTCAACGTAGAGTCTCCCACTTGCCGAGACCTCCTCAGTACCCGATCGCTGGCGTCTCGTGCACGAAGGTGTCGTCGGTGAGTTGTCTCATCAGAAACTCGGCCACGTCGGCGCGTGAGATCCAGAACCGCCTACCCGGCTTCAGGTCACCTCCCACCCGGTAGTCGCCCTTCCACACACCGTTTGTGAGCAGCATCGGGCGCACGATGATCCATTCGAGATTGCTCCCACGGATGATCTCTTCTTGCAGGTCTTTGTCCGCGTATTCGTCCCTCAGAAAAGGCGGCACGAGCACCCTCATGAACACGTCCCCCGCCAGGTCCGAGTGCTCCTTGCTGTCGCCCGCGCCCCACGCACTCTGGCAAACAAAACGCCTCACGCTATGTTTCTCCATCGCTGCAACGATGTGCCTGGCGCCGATAGAGCCCGGACCGTTCGCTACACCGGGCTTGCGCAGGTGGAGCGGGTTGCTTGGCTCTCCGCCGAGGACGCTGATCACAGCGTCCTTGCCCGCGATGGCCTCTTCAACCTTCGAAGCGTCGCGCACGTCCCCCACCACGACCGAGAGTCGCTCGTTAAGGGCGGTCAGCTTGGAGGGGTTGCGGACGAAGGCGGTGACCTCGTGTCCCTCCGCCAGCGCTCTCTCAAGGAGGCGCCGTCCCGTGCCCCCCGTTGTCCCGAAGATAACCAGCTTCATCGTTGAACCTCCTTGTGGAACATTTTGCCTGGATTATGCCTTGAGGTTTCTGAAAAAGGGGAGCAGGCACATCGGAATAGTCTCTGTATCTAGTTCGTTGATGGTCCAGTTCGTATAGTTACATGACCAGTACATCGCGAGGAGGACTATCAGCGATTGCAGGGCCCAACCACGTCAGGCGTTCCAGTAGGAGGTGGGGGACCTGCGTGATCGCAAAGACGAGCACGAGAGCGTAGAAGAATTCCAGGGTCGATGCCCTCGGGCTCAGTCCGTCAGTTCGTAGTCTCCCCTGTCCCACGAAAGCAGTCTAGACGTGTTCGAAACAGGCTGTCCCTCCTTCTTCTTAGCCGTAGTCACCTGAGTGAGATAAGCGTTCTCGGAAGTTCGTATACTGGATCCTGCATAGCCCCAGTCTTATACCCTAGGATCACCTCCTTCAGGCGTCCCGCTTGGTCACGGTCCGGGGAGCTTTTTACACCCGTGGATGGATATACGGGATCTAAGATGCTCTTAGTACAGACTAGTGTCTGAGGCAAGAGTGGGCAGACCGGCGAGTCGATCCACCACACCTGTCTCTATCGTACCGGTGGGAGACCTCGCCAACAACGGCGCTACGCCTGATACCTCGGTAAGGATAGTGAACCACCGTTGTTACGATGTGGCCATTTGCCTTAGGTAACTACTGTCATAATGTGTCCCACTCCGGTGCGAGAAGGTCTACTCCTCTCGAAGATCCTCGAGCAACCTTCGAACGAGGGAACGTGCTCGCGAACAAAGGTTGTTCGGTCGTATGTCTTCTTTGAGACCTCTGTGTGAGGATAGCACCTCACGAAAGAGCCAACCGGCACCTGAAAGATTGTCGACGCCTGCGATGATAGATGAGTTTAAGGGCTGCGGCTGGGATTGCTCCTTCGTAACGCTTTAGCATAACGATCAGGAGATGATAGAGGTATAAAATACGGTTAGGAAATAGGATGTAGAGCGAGGTCGGCGACTACTAGGGGTAAGAGCAAACGAGCCTTGGTAGTTAATCATACAGCTTAGGCAAGAGACCGATAGCCGAGTGACGAGGGGGCATGCTGAAATCTACAGTGGGTGAATACTTGAGCGGTTCGTTTCTGAGACGCCGCTTGCTCTCCGGTAGCGCCTGGGCCTCCGGGGGGAGGATCGGTGGGGCCATGCTCGGCATAGTTACCAACGGCCTCCTTGCACGCCTGCTCTCTCCACAGGAATTGGGCG
>DASQVA010000016.1:0-3999 GCA_035641035.1 Rubrobacter sp.
CACGAGCTGCACGGGTTCGTTCGGAAAGCGGTGGATCTCCTCCAGGGTGACCCGTTCGCCGTCAAAGCGTCCCAAGAGCGCTCGGCCACTCTCCGCCCCGAGATCTATGGCCAGAAACGTGGCTTCTTCGGGCATCGTTACCCCCTCCTCAACCCGCCGCTCACCCTACGCTCCCCATGAACTCGTACCTCCCGGAGCCGACGGCCACGACGGCCTCTCCGTCCTCAAGGCGTAGAAGCTCGACGCCTTCTGCCTGTTCCAGCGGGTGGTCGCTCTCGGTGATCGCGCCGCCGTCGCGAGCCGGCACGTGGACAATCGCCGTGGTGGTAGCCGGGATGGTCACCCGCAGCTGGAACGTGTCGTCGACGATCTCCCACTCGCTGGCTATCCTGCCGCGTACCGAGTAGTACTCCGCCCTGGCTGAGGTCAGTCCTCCACCAGGGTGGGGGTGGATGACGATGTGCTTGTACCCCGAGCTTCCGGGCTCCTGATCGATCCCGGCCACGTGGCGGTAGAGCCACCCGCCCACCGAGCCCAAAGAGTAGTGGTTAAAGGAGTTCATGTTGGGTGACTGGAACCCCTTACCCTCGGTCCAGCCGTCCCAGCGCTCCCAGATGGTCGTCGCCCCTTGCCGGATCGTGTACCCCCACGAGGGGTAGGTGTCGTTGTTCAGCAGGCGGTAGGCGACGTCTGTGCGCCCAGCCTCTGTCAACACCGGGCAGAGGTACCCGACGCCCACGAATCCCGTGGAGAGATGCCAGTCTTCCCTCTCTATGGCCTCCACGAGGTATTCTGCGGCAGCCTCGCGCAGGTCAGCGAGGAGCAGGTCCATGTGCAGGGCTAGCGCGTAGCAGGTCTGAGTATCGCCCTTGACCCGCCCGTCCGAGAAGACGTACGCCTCGATAAAGGCCTCTTTGATCCCACGGAACAACTCCTCGTACCCTCTCGCGTCGTCCTGACGCCCGATGGCATCTGCCATCTCGGCCATCAGCTTCGCGTCGTAGGCCCAGTAGGCCGTAGCGAGCAAGTCCTTCGGGGTGCCGTCCCCCTTGGGGGCGAGCCAGTCGCCGTAGTTGTTGCCCAGACGCTCCGTGCGCAGCAGGTTCGGGTTGGCCTCGCGCAGGTACTCCATCCAGCGACCCATCGCCTCGTAGTGCTTCTCTACAATGCGCGTGTCGCCGTAGGTCCGGTAGACGGTCCAGGGCACTATGATCCCGGCGTCTCCCCAGGCAGGGGCACCGTTGCTGAGGTCGAGCATGCTCAAATCCCTTAGCAGGGGCGCCACGTCGGGGAAGGCGCCCTCCGGCGACTGGGCATCCTCGACGTCGACCATCCACTTGGTGAAAAACGCGCAGACGTCCATGTTAAAGCAGGCTGTGCGAACGAAGACCTGCGCGTCGCCCATCCAGCCCAAGCGCTCGTCGCGCTGCGGGCAGTCAGTTGGCACGCTCAAAAAGTTGCCGCGCTGGCCCCAGACGATGTTGCTCTGCAGCCGGTTGACCATAGGGCTGGAACACTCGAAAGACCCGCTCGGAGGTGCGGCGGAGTGGACGACGCGCCCGGTGACAGCGTCCAACGAGGGGTCGCCAGGGTAGCCGGTCACCTCGACGTAGCGGAAGCCATGGAAGGTAAAGTGCGGCTCGAACACCTCCTCCCCCCCGCCCTTGAGGACGTAAGAGTCTGTCTGTCGGGCCGTTCTTAGGTTGGCGGTGTAGATCGTACCGTCCGGGTTGAGAGCCTCGGCGTGGCGCAGCGTCACCCGGTCACCAGCCTCGCCCCTGACCCTAAGGCGGACCCAGCCCACCATGTTCTGTCCGAGGTCAAAGACGTAGGTCCCGCTTTTTGGTCGTCTAATGTCCTTCGCTTTGACCTCTCGTGTGACCCTGACGCCTTGGTTCGGCTCGGCGACGAGCCGGGCGTCACCGAGGCCGTCCTCGCTGTCGACCGGCCACCACCCGGAGTCGCCGAAGCCGGGTTGGTCCCACCCCTCCTGCTCCTTGCGCGCGTTGTAGGACTCGCCCATAAGCAAGTCCGAAAACTCGATCGGTCCGAGAGAGCTTTTCCAAGAGGCGTCGCTAGCGATGCTCTCTCTGGTGTTGTCGGTATACTCCACGTCGAGCTGCACGAGGAGCTGCGGGCGCGTCCCGTAGTGGGCCCCGCGGCGCTTCGGGTCCATGCCGACGAACCCGGCGTACCAGCCGTCGCCAAGGATTCCGCCCAGTGCGTTCTGCCCCTCCACAAGCATCTCGGTCACATCGTAGGTCTGGTAATGGATGCGCTTGTCGTAGTCGGTCCAGCCTGGGGACAGCACGTCTTCTTCAACCCTTTGGCCGTTCAGGCGCAGCTCGTACACGCCCCTCGCTGTGGCGTGTAACCGCGCCCTGCGGACCGCCCCTTCCAGCACGAACTCCTTACGCAAGTAAGGGCAGGGAGCGAGCCCCATGAGCACGTCATCGAACTCTTCTCCCGCCGGGGGCTCAAAATCGTCCGCGGCGCCTTCGCCCAACGAGATCCACTTCCCCGTCCAGTCAGAACTTTCGAGAAGGCCCATCTCCCACGCCGCTGGCTCGCTGTAGGGCGAGGGGTTGCCCAACCCATCCCAGACGCGCACCGTCCACACGCAGCGCGAGCCTGAACGGAGTTCCTGCCCTCCATATTCGACACCAAAGGAGCGATCCGAGGTTACCTTACCACTGTCCCACAAGAGGTTTTCTTCGGTCCGCAGCTCCTCCTCGCTACCGGCGACTAGGACCTGATAGGCCGATTGCTTCTGTCCCCGCCCGTCAGAGTCGAGAACCCAGCTCAGCCTCGGAAACGCGGTCTCCACGCCCAGAGGGTTGCGGCGGTGTTCGCACTTCAGGTGGTTTGCTTGGAGCACGACCGTCGTCAAAGGTGCTCTTTAGCGTAAGCAGTCCGGATCATGCCCTAGACTCCGACGCCCCTACGGCGCGGGGCTCGCCGTAGTTTTCGGCCTCGAGTTCCTCCAGTGACCTGCCGGCCGTGTTCGGCATAAACAGAAAGCCGACCACACCGCTGATGGTGAGGAAGATAGCGAGGATCAAGGCGACAGTCGCGAAGCCAGTCGCCGCGATCGTGGGCACGAAGAAGCTCCAGATGCCAAGGCAAGTCCGCGCCACCGCGAAGGTGACGCCCTGAGCCGTGGTCCTGAGCATGGTCGGGAACACCTCCTGGGACCACGTTTTGTAGTGCGGCTCCCCGGCGATGGCGGCCCCTATGCCAAAGAGAATGATGTTGGCAAAGGACGCCACGACATTAAAGCCGGTCGGACCGCTCAAGGGGTAGAAGACGAAGATGACGAACGCGACTATTTGGCAGACCGACCCGATACCCCATATGAGTCGCCGCTGCCGACCGTCGCCATACCGCATGAAAACCAGCACCACGAAGACGAGCGTGGTAGTAAACCACAGACATTGCAAGGCGACGCTCCCACCCTGAGTATTTGCCCCGATCGTGCTCAGGAAGTAGGGCAGGAAGAAGCCGTATGTCCCCGCAGCCAGGTTCCAGAAGGTGTACACGACGGCGGTAAACACCATAGCCTTTAGGGTGTATCCGCTGAACAGGTTGCGCAAGCGACCGGCCGCGAGCAGGCCACGCTCCTCCCCTGACTGCTCGCCCGACTCGGCCGAGCCCCCCGCAGCGGCGGTCCACGTAGCCGACTCCGTTAAGCCCTGCCTGAGGTACCACGTCACCATGGCAACGACGAACAGGTGGGCAAAGACTATCCTGATGCCGAGCAGGCCGTACGGCGCGAGCACTAGTGCGAGCACCAGGGTGATTATCGGCCCCAGGCTCCACGCGACCTGGGTAAGGCCCATCAACTTGCTGCGAGCCTTACTGGGAGCCAGCTCCCCTACGAGAGCGAGAGAGGTGGGCACGTCGGCGCCGACGGCGAGCCCTACCAAGAAGGTACCGATGATGAGCATCGGGGTGTTGAACGCAAAAACCATCCACAGGGTGCCGAAGGCGTAGAGGAGA
>DASQVA010000017.1:0-4044 GCA_035641035.1 Rubrobacter sp.
GAGAGGGACGACGTCCTTGAGGTGGAGCACGTTCTCGACATAGAGCTCGTGGCCGCGCTTCCCGCCGAGCACCCACTCGCCGGCAGGGAAGAGGTCTACCTGAGGGAGCTATCGGAGGAGCGGCTCATCCTCTTCTCGCGCACCTTCCACCCCCGTTCCTACGACTACGTGGTCGGGTGCTGCAGGGAGGCCGGCTTCGAGCCGAAGGTGGTGCAGCGCAAGGAGCCGCAACTGTACTCGGGGGCGACGACTTACAGGATGGTCGCCTCGGGCATCGGGGTCGGCATCGTCGCCAGGCCCGTGGTCTCCGGGTACCGGCCCTACGACGTGGTCTTCAAGCCCCTGCGGGAGCCCGCGCCGGCGCTCGACCTCGTCGCCGCCTGGCGGCGCGACGACCCTTCCTCCAACCTTCAGGCCTTTCTGGAGGTAGTCCGCGAGCTCACCCGGGCCGACGACCGGACAGGCGTCCCCGGCGAGCAGCACCTGCTGGAGACCTGAGCATCCGGCGGGTGGTCCGGTCTTCTTCCTAGAGGGCCCCGGAATCCCTCAAGAACTGCCGGGCGACGTCTTCTGCGGGCTCGCCGTCAACGGCGACGGCGGCGTTCAGGCCGCGGAGGGTCTCGTTGTCCAGGTCTTCGGAGATGGGGGCGAAGACCTCCGAGATCCCCGGGTGCTCGGCCATCAGGTCCTCACGCACGGAGAGCGAGGGGTTGTAGATCGGGAAGAAACGCCTGTCGTCTTCCAGTAGCGTCAGGTCCAGCGCCTCGATGCGGCCGTCCGTCTCGAAGACCTCGCCGAAGTTGCAGTCCTCGCCCTCGTCTACCGCCCCGTAGATCCGGCCCTCCTGGGTCTCGACGACGTTCTCCTCGGGCAACTCGAAGTCGTAGGCCTCCTCCATCCCCGGCAGGCCGTCCTCGCGGGAGAGGAACTCGTCGGCGGCGCACAGGGTCGCGTCCTCGGGGCGCAGCTCGGAGAGGGCGGCGAACCCGGAGAGGGTCTCGACGCCCAAAACCTCGGCGGCCTCGCTGCGCACGGCTATGGCGAAGGAGTTGTTGGCGGGGGCTGGCGCGAGCCACCTGATGCCGTTCTTCCTGAGGTCCTCTTTCGCAACGGCCCGGTACTGCTTCCGGCTGTCCGGGATCGGGTCTTCGTGGCCGAGGTGGGTGATCCAGGCGGTCCCCGTGTACTCCCAGTAGGCGTCGATCTCGCCGGAGAGGAGGGCCCTGCGGGCCGCCTCCGTGCCCGCCATCCCGGTCCGATCCTCGACCGTAGCCCCTGCGGCCTCGAGGGCCTGGACGGCGATCTCGCCGAGCACCCTCTGCTCGGTGAACTCCTTGGAGCCGACGGAGATCTCAAGCCCCGAGAGGTTTACCTTCTGCCCGGCCTCGCCGCCGCCCACGTTCCCACCACCGCCCACGCCGCCCCCGCCGCCGCACCCGACGGCGACGATGGAAAGGACAAAGATCCCTAGCATTAGCCTCAACCTTACGCCCATCGATCCCATGGCAGTCCTCTCCCCTCGGGCTACTCGTCCGCGACACCCACCGGCCCGCTCATAGTAACCAATGCGGCCAGACGGGACCAACCCGCCGGGCGAACAGGGTGCCGTACCGCACCAATAGGCGGGTTGGCAATTTGAAGCGCGGGGTAGAACGATGCTAGTTTGTTGCTACGCATGTTATGTTCGGTGCGGGGGTAGCGTGTGACCTTCGTCTTTAGCGCGGCTCTTGCCGTTCGGGAAGGGGTTCCGACGAATGACGGATAGGGCGGAGACGCAAGGCGGGTCGGTTGGTGGGGGAGAGGAGGCCCAGCGTCTAGGGGTCGTGTTCTGGGCGACGGTCGCCATCGCGGGGGCGTTCGTCTTGTGGGGCGTGCTCTTTACGGACAACTTCACCAGCGCGACCGCGACCATCGTGGGCTGGATCACCGAGGGCCTCGGATGGTTGTACATGCTCATAACCACCTTCTTCCTGGGTTTCGCCATCTACCTGGCCTTCTCGCGCTACGGGAAGATCAAGCTGGGCCAACCGGACGACGAGCCCGAGTTCAGCTACTTCGCGTGGTTCGCCATGCTCTTCCAGGCCGGCATGGGCATAGGCCTCGTCTTCTGGGGCGTGGCCGAGCCCCTCACGCACTACAACACCCCGCCCCTCGGCCTGGCCGAGCCGCGCACGCCTGAGGCCGCCACCCTGGCCCTGCAGACCGCGTTCTTCCACTGGTGCCTGCACCCGTGGGCGATGTACGCCACCATCGGCGTCGCCGTCGCGTACTTCAGCTACCGCAGAGGCATGCGGAACCTGCAGATCAGCACGGTCTTCCGGCCCCTGATCGGCGACCGCGTGGACGGGCCCCTCGGCAACGCCATAGACATCCTGGCGATCCTGGCCACGCTCTTCGGCGTCGCCGTCTCTTTGGGGCTTGGCACCCTCCAGATCGCCGCGGGACTCAGCACGGTCTTCGGCCTCCCGGACGGGGTCGGCATGATGCTGATCATCATCGGCGTCACGGCGGTCGCCTACATGCTGTCGGCGTCGACGCCCATCGAGAAGGGGGTCAACTTCCTGAGCCAGGCGAGCATGTACCTGGCCTTCCTCCTGCTCATATACTTCCTCGTCGTAGGCCCCACGATCCTCCAGCTCAACACCTTCACCCAGGAGCTCGGCGTCTACCTGGCCAACATCGTCCCCCAGAGCCTCAGGATGAGCGCCTTCGACCCGCAGGAGGCAGAGTGGCTCGGAAGCTGGACCATCTTCTTCTGGGCGACCTGGATCGCCTGGGGGCCCTACGTGGGAGCCTTTATCGCCCGCATCTCCCGCGGGCGCACCATCCGGGAGTTTATAGTCGGGGTGCTGGTCGGCCCCAGCCTCTTCTCCATGATCTGGTTCTCCGTGTTCGGGGCGGCCGGCATCCGGCTCGACAACCGGACGAACGGCGACCTCGGCGAGGCGGTCGCCAATGACGGGGCCGCCATCGCGCTTTTCGAGTTCCTCGGCCAGTACCCGCTCGCCCTGCTCACGTCGCTGGTGGCACTCTTCTTAGTCTTTATCTTCTTCGTGGCCGGCGCGGACGCGGGGACCATCGTGCTCGGCAGCATGTCCGCGGGTGGCGTGTTGAACCCGAAGACGAGCATCAAGCTGACCTGGGGCGTGATCATGGCTGCGCTCGCGGTCGCCCTGCTGCTGGCAGGCGGCGGCGGTCCCGACGCGCTCAGCGGGCTCACGAACGGGGCGATCCTGGCTGCTACACCGTTCGGGATACTCATGGTCCCCATGTGCTACGGCCTCTACAAGACCCTGAAGACGGACTTCCGCGAAGAGCGCCGGCAACTGCAGGAGGCCATGGCCTACGACCGCCAGGTCGAGATGCGGCAGATGCAAGAGATTTTGCACCCGCAGCCCCGGAGGCTGAGGCACGTCCGAATGGCGGACCGCCAGCCGATGACCGCGGAGGACCCCCAAGACCCCGAAAAGCCCCGCTCCTGACACAACCCTCGACGGGCTGGCCCTGAGGACCGGGGGGAGGGGCCGCGGAAGGTGGAAGCCCCGTTTCGGTAGGCTCCTGGAGGCGGCGTTACGGGCAGGCGTTCATCCAGGCGACCGGCGACAAACGCCTGCTCAGGCCGTGGCGAAGCGGCTGATCGTGCGCTGGGGACGGATCTCGCCGAGCTCCTCGGCGAAGATGCGGTAGTAGGCGACCTCCTCGCGGGTGCGCAGCGGCGGCTCGACCTCGTAACGCTCGCGCTCGAACTCCTCCTCGGTGACGGACTCCTCCATGCGGTCTTGCAGGACCGAGGCGGCGCCCGAGCCGTCGCCGAACTGGGCCTTTTTGCGCCAGAGAAAGTCGTCCGGCAGCCAGCCCTCGAAGGCCTGGCGGAGGAGGCGCTTCTCGGGCTGGCCCTCGCCAGCGAGCTTCCACCCGGCGGGGAGGGAGAGCCCGAGCGAGATCATGTCCAGCTCCAAGAACGGCACCCGCGCCTCGAGCCCGTGGGCCATCGTGACGCGGTCGGCCCTCTGCAAGTTCAGGTCGTGGAGTCCTTCGATGGTC
>DASQVA010000018.1:0-3294 GCA_035641035.1 Rubrobacter sp.
ATATATTCTTCAACCTGGGATATGCGCTTTTCTGGGTAGGTATTTTCGCTGCGGCGCGCAGGGGATTAATGCGCTGGGCCGTGGTCCTTCTCTTCCACACCGCGACGATCCTCGTGATGCTCGTGACCACATGCGCCTACCTGTACTTCCAAGAGACCGGCGCTACGCTAGAGTACGGCACCATCGCCGAGTGGACCACCAGAGTCGATGAGATCGAACCTGTCCTCCAGAGGGTGCCGCTTATGGTCTGGCTACTCCTTGCGATCCCCCTCTTGTACGCGACTCTGGGCCTGTTGCTCCTGACGCGAGCTGTCGGCCGGTGGCGAGGACGGTCGAGTACCTCCTCCCCGGTCCAAATACCCAGGATCTCATTTCTGGTCTCTCTTGGGCTCTTGCTCTTGGCGCTCGGTTTCGGGTCGCAATCGGTGCTAACCGCCACCACCGCCTTGGCGAGGGACCCGTTTGTCAACGTCGTCAAAACAGGGGGTGAAGAAGCGACCGCCGAGACGGAAGCTGAGGAGGCAACTACTGAGGACAGAGCGACTACCGAGACGGAAGGCGAGGAGGCGGCTACTGGGGAGGACAACTCGGCTGCCGTCCCGGGCGCCGGGCATCCGGCAGCGCATGCCAGGCTCGCGCAGACCTCTCAAACAGAGAAGCGTAACGTCGTCCTGGTTCATCTGGAGTCGACCCGCGCCCGGTCCGTAACTCCCTACAGCGAGAACCTGAACACCACGCCCTTCCTTAACGAATTGGCCAAAAGCGGCCTCCTGGTCGAGCGGGCCTACGTGGGGAGCATCCCTCGGTCCCTTATGTCGAACATCTCGGTCAACTGTGGAATTCAACCGCCCCCCCGGCAAGACCTATATGAGCCGGGTAGTATGCCCGTCCCATGCCTCGCTGGTCTGCTCGGGGACCAGGGCTACAGCAGCGCCCTCTTCTCCAGTAACGCTGACGATTATGGGGATTCTGCAACAACAAACTGGGGCTACGAGAAGGTTTCGGCCCCTCCCGATCCAGCCGTGCCTGCCCAATACTGGGACATGAATATGGACACGGAGAAGTATAAAAACACGAGCCACTACGGCTACGAGGAAGACATCATGCTACAGCCGAGCGAGGGGTGGCTCAAAGAGCGCGAAGGCGAGCCGTTCGTAGCTGAGTACCTGACGAACACGGGACACGATGAGTACCGGTGCCTCAACACCCGTTACGGAAACGAGAACTTCTCGGAGGACGACTTGCTCAACCACTACCTCAACTGCCTCAGGCTGCAAGACATTTTTCTGCAGAACCTCTTCCAACAGTACCAAGACCTAGGGCTCTATGACAAGACGATCTTCGTCCTCTTCGGCGATCATGGAGAAGGCTTCGGCGAGCACGGCCGCTTCATGCACGGCGACACCATCTGGGAGGAGGGACTGAAGATACCGCTTATCATTCACGCCCCCGGGTGGTTCGAGGACGGCGAGCGGGTCGAGGGTCTATCGAACTACACCGACGTTTTGCCCACCGTGCTGGAGATGCTGGGTTACGAGGTAACGAACGGCGAGTACCCAGGCTATTCGCTGCTCCATGAGCTGCCCGAGAACCGCACCTCGATGTTCAGCTGCATCAGCCATCGCGAGTGTATGGCGAGCATAAACGGTGATGAGAAGTACATCTACCACTACGGCAATCAGCCCGAGGAGGTCTACGACCTGTCGAATGACCCGCTGGAGGAGCACAACCTCGCAGACGAATACAGCGAAGAAGATCTAGACAGGCGGCGCAAAGAACTCTTCGCGTGGCTCTCAAGGATCGACGCCGAGTACGGCGGTGGATCCCTTCCATGGGACAGCCTGTCAGAGGAAAGTACGAGGCAGCGAGCCAAACAACCTGGAGGGCAGCCGGCTCGCTCCACGGTCGCGGTAGGTCAGCCCCTGACGGTGGGAGACGTGGAGTGGACAGTCACGAGCGCTTATCCGGCCAACCAGCTCGTCTCCGCCATAGATGATGGTACGAAGCAGGGGAACTTCGTGGTTGTGAGCTTCCAGTTCAAGAACAACAGCAACGAGGGCTTGACCCTAAGCTCGGACTCTCTAGCCCTCCTCGACGGCAGCGGACGCAGCTTCAAGTTCGACACGGATACCTACCTTTACATAGAATGGTCTAAAGCCTTATTTCGTTTCGAGGTGACCCCCGGCGATAGCCAGGAAGGGCAGATCATTTTCAAGGTCGCCCCAGAGGCCTCACAGTTTCAGCTTCAGCTCGGGGAGGAGACCCCCTTCACTAACAATAGCGGATACGTAAACCTTGGCTTCTAGCTATTATTCGGGATCGAAAGCAAATCTACGAGAGACTGTACCCAACATGCTTGTGGCACCCCTGAGGTTGTTTCGTCCGGGCAACCGTTGGTACCTATCGATGTCACTCGCCTCCTTGGAGCAACGCTGGGCCCGGTACGTCCCGAGATATTCCCACTCATTGGTAGCCGGGCACAGGGGCGACAAGGTCGTGCTGCGGGTGGCTGGGGAATAGAGCGTGTCTCCTCCTGCTTCTCGCGCCCTGCGACTGTTCCCGTGCGCAGCCTAGCCTGGTCCGACCCCTGATAATCTTTAGCCGTCGGGCGAATCTTCGGCTGTCGCAATCTCCTCTGGCCCGACCAGCGAACTTACGAAACCCGATCTTCTCAGGGGTGTCGACTACTCGAAGCCTTCGAATCGGGTGAGGGACGTGTTCCGCCGGTATAAGCTCGGATAGAATCACAGCTATAGATCGGCCGAAGGACCCCCACTCGCAGGGCGGCGCGTCCGCCTTCCACGCTTGATAAAGGAGGCAGGTATGAAAATTCTGGGGCGGCTCTCGTTAGGGGCCGCAGCTCTCGCCACACTCCTTGGGGCCTCGGCAGGGCCGGCGCGCGCGCACGAGAAGTGGTTTGTGGGGGAGCCGGTCGGCGGGCTGCGCTGGGAGCTCCTGTTCCGGCCGCTGCCCTTGGCGCTCATCGGGGCGGTGCTGCTGGTGACGCTTTTGGGCGCTATGCTGTGGAGGGCGCGGAGGCGGGGCTTCTTGCCGGGCCCGGAGGCCTTCGGGGCCACCAACGGGCGCCGCAGCCTGCTCTACGGGCTGGTGCCACTTATACTCGGCATCCACATCGCCGTGCCCCTGCTCGTAAACGGCGTGCAGGGGACGCTCTTCTCCCCGGACAACGAGATGCCTGGTGTGTGGGCGAACTTCCTCGGCCTAGCCGAGGCCGGCATCGCGCTCGCCCTCTTCTACGGCGGCCTGACGCGCGTGGCCGCGGCGGCGCTCGGC
>DASQVA010000019.1:0-6735 GCA_035641035.1 Rubrobacter sp.
CGGCCGAAGGGTGGAACTGGGGGTGGAGATCCGTCGCCGGTCGGAACTCCGCTGCGATATCAGGGACCGTGGCTAACTATCTCCCTTCGTAGTAAGCTTCTGTCGGGAAAGAACCGAGCCAGGCCAATCGTCGTGCCCCAAACGCTAGTAACTACTAAGCTTCGCGCCCCTAAAACGCGCCCCAACCTGGTGGCGCGCCTACGCGAGAGTCTCGCCGCCGCTGAGGAGCGCAAGCTGACGCTCGTCTCCGCCCCGGCGGGTTTCGGCAAGACCACCTTGCTCGGCGAGTGGGCGGAGGATCGGTCGACGCTGGGCAGATCGGTGGCCTGGGTCTCCCTGGAGGGTTCGGACGACGACCCGGCGCGTTTCATTACCTACCTGGTGAGCGCGCTGCAGACCGTCGAAAGGGGGATCGGCGAGGGGGTCCTGGCCGCGCTGCGATCGCCAGAGTCCCCGCCCGTCGAGATGGTGATGGGGGTCCTCGTCAACGAGCTTGCAGACCTCCCGCAGAAGGTCTCGATAGTCCTCGACGACTACCACCTGATCTCCTCCGATACCGTCCACGAGGCGGTGGCTTTCCTGATCGAGCACATGCCCGAGAACGTTCACCTCGTGATCCTTAGCCGCACGGACCCGCCGCTGCCCCTCCCGAAGCTGCGCGCCCGCGACCAGGTGGCCGAGATCAGGGCAGCGGACCTGCGCTTTACCTCGGACGAAGCCGCCGCCTTCCTCGACGACGCGATGGGCCTGGCCCTCTCCGCCGGGGATGTCGCCGCGCTCGAAGAGGTCACGGAGGGGTGGGCCGCCGCCCTCCAACTCGCCGCCCTCTCCATGCGAGACTGCAAGGACGTCTCGGGCTTCGTCGAGTCCTTCTCCGGGAGCAACCGCCACGTGCTGGATTTCCTGGCCGATGAGGTCCTCGTGCGTCAGCCCGAGGGCGTGAGGGAGTTCTTGCTCGAAACCTCCGTGCTCGAACGCATGAGCGCGCCTTTGTGCGACGCGTTGACGGGCCGCGATGACGGGCAGGAGATGCTCGAGAGGTTGGAGCGGGAGAATCTGTTCGTGGTCCCGTTGGACGATGATCGGGTTTGGTACCGCTACCATCATCTCTTCGCCGACTTCCTGAAGAGCCGCCTTGGGCGAGAAAAGCCGGGGCTCGTGGGGGAGCTGCACCTCCGCGCATCCGACTGGTACGAGCGGAGCGGGCGGACCTTAGAGGCGTTGGAGCATGCGCTTTCGGGCGGTGATTACGAGCGGGCGGCGGACCTCGTCGTGCGGGTGGCGAGGGAGATGTGGAGCCGTGGCGAGTTGGTGACGCTGTTGGGCTGGCTCCGGAAGCTGCCCGAGGAGACCAAGCACCGCCGGCCTAAGCTGTTCCTGGATCAAGCCACGGCACTCGTGTTGATGGGCCGGCTGGACGAAGCCGAGGCTCCATTGCGAGAGGCCGAGCGTGCGGCCCCCGAGGCCGAAGAAGCCAGGCGCAGGTACCTGTTGGGTTACGCCGCCGGCGTTCGATCCTGGCGCGCCCGCCTCGACGGAAACCCGCGGCGAGCGATCGATCTCGCCCACCGGGCGCTGGACCTCCTGCCCGAGGACGACCCGGGATTGCGCTCCTTCCCCGCCATCGGCATGGGTCAGGCGTACCGGGACGCCGGCGACCTCGAGGCAGCGGGTGAGGCTTTTGCCGAGGCCGTCGCGCTCGGCCGGGCCGCGGGCCACGTCTACGGGGCGCTCGGGGGCACGGTCTGGCTGGCCCAGGTACAGGCGGCGCAGGGTCGCCTGCGGGAGGCGGAGGACTCGTTCGGGCGGGCGCTGCGGTTCATAGATGAGCACGGCGTCGAACTGACGCCCACCGCGGGCCTCGCCCACATAGGCATAGGCACGCTCCTCTACGAACGCAACGACCTGGAGGAGGCCGCGCGCGAGCTCGAGAGGGGTATGAAGCTGGCCGAACGGACCAGGGAGGTCAGCAACCTTGTGTGGGGCTACGTCACCCTCTCGCGGGCGATGCTGGCACGCGGCGACGATCATGGAGCCCTCCATACGGCCCGCGAGGCCGATAGGGTCGCGCGCGGCTCCGGCGCGGACCTCGAGATCGCCATCGCGACGGCCTGGATGGTACGGCTGCGCTTGGCGCGGGGCAACTTGGCCGAGGCGGTCGCCCTGGAGCGGGAGCGCGCCGCGAACGCGCAGAACGCCGCTGACGCCGCGCGGGTGGTGGATCGGCTCACCTCGGCCAGGGTGCTCCACGCTCAGGGCCGCCACGATGAGGCGCTCGGGCTGTTG
Source organism: Rubrobacter sp. (assembly GCA_035641035.1). Classification (GTDB taxonomy): domain Bacteria; phylum Actinomycetota; class Rubrobacteria; order Rubrobacterales; family Rubrobacteraceae; genus Rubrobacter_D. The sequence continues at coordinate 2,287 of DASQVA010000019.1, forward strand.
GAGGAGTTGCGCGGGTTCGCGGAGACGTCGGGGATAACGGGCGGCCTCATAGAGCTCCTCGCATCGCAAGCACTGGTGCTGTGGGCCAAGAACGAGAGAGAGCGGGCCGTGAGCACCCTGACGCGGGCCCTAACCCTGGCCGAACCGGGGGGCTTCGTCCGCACCATCGTGGACGAGGGACCCGCGATGGCCGAGCTCCTGTCCGGGGTGCTCGAAGCCCGCCAGAGGGGCCACGCCGACGCCGCAAGGCACGTGTCGGTACGGTACCTGGCGAAGCTCCAGGCGGCCGTCGCGCAGGACGCGCCGGAGGCCGCCACCGGCGGACGGCTTCCCGAGCCACCGAGCGAGCGAGAGCTGGAGGTGCTGGCGCTCATCGCCGCGGGCGAGGCAAACCAGGAGATCGCGGACCGGCTCTTCGTCTCGACGAGCACCGTCAAGACCCACATCAACAACCTCTACCGCAAGCTGGGGGTGCGCAGCCGGACCCAGGCTATTGCTCGTGCCAAGGAATTGGGTCTCCTCTAGCCGGGTCGCTCGGGCTCGAACACCCCGACCTCCGGGCGAACCGTCCGCCTCCACCCCCCGCTCCACCCTTCGGCCGATACCGCGCCAACGTGTCTCAAGGTACAACTATGGTGGACCTCGAAGAGCAGCCTACCGGTCGAAGCGTCCGGCAGGCCGCTCTTGATAAAGGAGCGCTTCGATGGAGAGAAAAGCCATGCGGCGACCTATGGGCGTGGTTGACGGCTTCCTGGCGTTCGTCGCGCACGCCTCCGCGGCGAAATCCTGGACATGCCTCACCCCGAAGCGCTGCGATATCGAAGTGGGCGGCGCGAGAACCGCCTGCGATCCGACACCGGACACCGGATGATGCCGACGGCAAAGGAGAGGCAGTGATCCTGCGCGTGTGGCGTGCCAAGCTCGATCCGGCGCACCTCGAAGAATACCGGCGCTTCGAGCGGGACCGGTGCCTGACCATGCTCCACAAGCAGCCCGGGTTCCTCGGGGTGCTGTTCTTGCGATCGATGGAAGACCACGCGGCCTCGATCACGATTTGGGAGGATAGGGGAACGGTAGAGGCGCTGGAAAGCTCGCCATCGTACAGTAGGACGATCCGCGAACTCGCCGAGAGCGGTTTGTTGGCCCGGGAGCAATCAGTGGAGATCCTGGAGGTCGTAAGCGGGGTTCTGCGTTCGGAACCACTGACTATGGCACTGAACCCCGAAGCCGACCGATCGTACCCAGGGGGAGCCACAACGTGAGTCTCCTCCGGTGGTCGAACGTATAGGTTCGTGAAACAATCGGACGCAAGGTAGCTCCCGAGTCCGGGGACGGATCCACGCCTCGGCGAAGGCCTCGGTCCGGTTCCGGTTCCGGTTCCGGTTAGTAATGGTGAGGTGATTCAGATGCAACGCAAGGGCGGCGAAGGCCCGGAGGTCGTGGGGAACGGACGGTGGCGAGAGTACGGTAGTCTCGGGGCGGGCCTCGGGGAGCAGCGGGCCGGCAACGGCGCCGCGAGCCAGACCGAGGGGCAGCCGAGCCCGGGTCCGAAGCAGCCCCCGGCCTCTTGGGTTAACTGGCAGTCGGCACTGTACGCGTTCGTCCTGGGCCTGTTATGCGTGCTCCTGGTTCCCTTGACGAGCTTCTGGTGGATCGTGCCGGTCCTCGGGGTGGCAGTGCCGCTAGCGCTCGTCGTGCTCGACAAGTCAGGGTCCGTACCGAAGGGACCGGACGACAAGAGGAACAGAGAGCGAGAGCTTCTGGGGGCGCTGGCCGACCGGAGCGAGCTGACGCCCACCACGGCCGCCATGCGCACCTCGCTCACGGTGGACGAAGCCGCGAAGATGCTGGTCGAGCTGGCCGACAAAGGCCACCTGAAGCTGCGAACGGAAGCCGGAACCACCTTGTACTCGCTCCCTGAACACGATCGCTCCCCCGCGACGGATGCGGCCCTCGAAACCTCCCGGGCGAGCTCGCACGAAGACGCGGCTGCTGCCAAGCAGCTCTACGACCCGTTGAGCGAGCGGGAGCTGGAGGTCCTTACGCTCCTGGCTTCCGGACGCACCAACTCCGAGATCGCACGCGACCTTTTCGTCGCGGTGGGCACGGTCAAGTCTCACGTCAACAACATCTACCGTAAGCTCGGAGCAGCCAATCGCGCCGAGGCCGTCACCCAGGCTCGCGAGATGAACCTGCTGCGTTAACCGGCGTTTCGCCACCAGCGCCGGATATTGACCCAGGCTTACCTCGCGGAAACCTCTACCTTCTTCTCTAGAAGGCGCCATTTCCGCTTCCAGAACGCGAATAAACCATCAATAAACCACCCGAATCGATCTTTCGGCCGATGACGCTGCAACCGCTTGGACCTTACCTTCGCCGTCGAAAGCAAGCAAGCCAAGGAGCTATAGAGCGATGATCCACGACGAACACAACGTGGAGAGGGCAGCTTTGCACCGCAGGCTCGGCCTGTCCTCGCCCGCCATCACCCTGCTCGCGGCGATCGCGGCGATCCGCGTGCCGCTACACGATCTGGGCATCGTCCCGGACGGCAGCGTTGTCGCCGGGTTGCTGGTCTTCGTGCCGCTGACGGTATGGCTGTTAGTCGTGCTGCTGCGACGGGTCCCCAACCCCTTCCTCGCCCTCACGGTCGTCGGCGTCGCCTACGCCGTGATGCTGGCGATCATCCATCAGATGCTGTGGGGAGCGGCGTACCACGGCAACCCACCGACCCTCAGCGGCAACCTCGAGGGCGTGCTCGCCCCCGGCCCAGAGGCAGTTGTCTTTCGCACCTCCGCCTTCTTCAGCATCATGACCGGCACTTTCGTGGGTGCAGTCGTCGGGGGAGTGGCCTGGGTGATCGAGCACTTGCGGCGGACCTGACGAGCTGTACCCGTAAGGAACAGTCCGAGAAAAGGAGCATTCCGTGAAGAAGATACAAAGGCTAGTGTTCCCGGTAGTCACCGCGTACCTGTGGGTCATGATGGTACTGTTTGGCGCCATAGTCCTGGAGACGTTCATGATCTACCCGAACGTCTTTGCCGCCCCGCCCGAATCACTGGAGCTCGCGATGGACTTCATGAGCGTCAGCGGCCCGAGCGATTTCTTCCCGCCCCTGGGGGTCCTCTCGTGGGTCCTGGGCGCCGGGGCACTCGTTCTGAGCTGGCGGGTGGATGAGGCACGCTGGTGGATACTGTTCAGCCTGGCCATGATCCTGTGCGAGGGTGTGGCCTCCATGCTATTCTTCTGGCCGCGCAACGAGATCATGTTCGTCGAGGGCCTGGAGGTGCATTCCGCCGAGTACCTCAAGCAGGTGGCCCGGGAGTTCGAGACGTGGCACTGGAGATCCAGGATGGGGTTCAACACCGCCGCCGCGGTCGCTGCCTTCGTGGGTTTTCTGAGACTCTACCGCCACAGGCTCCTGTCCCGGGGCGCCCTCGACGAGAAGGCGTGAGGAGGTGCCGTGCTAGGCCGGGACTCCGGCGCGCGCCTAGGGCGGGAGCCAGCCGACAGGGTGGGGTCGGGCTGGTCTGGACGCGCAGGTGGGGAACGGTGGCGGAGAGGAGATTCGTGCTGCCCTCCGGGCTCGAGGTCGCGTTGGTCGCGGTGTTGCCTTCTTGGGCGGCGACCGACCCGGTGGACGAAGGCACGCGACTGGTCGTCACCGCCGGTGTGTCGGTCGTCTACGATCCGAAGGGTGTTCTCGCCGGGTTGCTGGACGCCTGCGGCCGGTCGAAGGCGACGGAGGGCTCCAGCGGATTGGGTGTCGGCCATGCCTAGTTGGAGAGAAGTCAAAGCCGAGGTTCCCGAGTTCGCCGCCCTGGCCCGGGCTTTCTTCGATGCTCACGCCCACAAGACGCTCGCCACCCTCCGTCGCGACGGCTCCCCGCGCATAAGCGGCAGCGAGGTCGACTTCGCCGAAGGGGAGCTGTGGCTAGGAAGCATGTGGCGGTCGTTGAAAGCGCTCGACCTCAGGCGCGACCCGCGCTTCGCGCTGCACAGCGGATCGGCAGCCCCGCCGAACTGGACCGGCGACGCGAAGGTCGCCGGTCGCGTCGAGGAGGTCACCGACCCCGAGCTGATCACTGCCATCACCGGCGAGGGCGCACCGCCCGGTCCCTCCCACCTCTTCCGCACCGACATCGTTGAGCTTGTCGTCGTCCGCCTCGGGGACCCGCCCGACCATATCGTCATCGAGTCATGGCATGCGGGCCGCGGCGTCGAGCGCCGCGAGCGCCGCTAGCACCCGATGCGGCTGCGGTACGGGATCGTGTCTAAGAGCGCGCTCCGTCACCGGACGCGAGTTCTCGGGAGAACACCCGGTGGTCGGCACTTCTCCCGTCGGTGCTTCCGGCGGCCCACCCGCTGCGGACATTACGGCAAGGTACGCGCGTGCAACATGCTATGCTCGGGCAGATCCCGAGTCTTGCACGTTGGTGTCGAGCAGTCCTC
>DASQVA010000020.1:0-22460 GCA_035641035.1 Rubrobacter sp.
TGAGGGCCTAGTCCCCGATAAGGGGGTGGGGGTTCGAGTCCCCCCTCCGACACCAGGCTCGAGCTCTATCTGCGGGCTTCATCGAGAGGGTGAATTGTGACCCGGTGTACGCCCGGGTACAAGTCGCGGTGTATAATCTTGATTGGAGTCGCCTGTTCTCCCCATCCTCCCCGGGCGGCTCCTTTTTCGTGTCCAGGGCGCCCGGGTAGCCTTCGCTGCGGCTTACGGCTACGGGCATGTGGATAAGGCTCACCCGTCGGTGGTTTGCTCCTCGACGATCTCGCAATCGGGCGCTACGATATCGGTGGGCCCTATGAAGGCGTAATCCTTGCCCAGGCCGTAGTAGAAGACATCTTGCTCCCCGTCGCCGCGCACGCCGCTGCAGCGGCGGCGAACGTCATCACCGCTAGCAGAATCAAGTCTTCTCATAACTCTCCTTCGAACCGGGTAGACGGTGCGCCCTAACCCGGAAGGCGTTAACCCGCCTGTAAGCGTTACCCCAGAAAGTACAAGACGACGTTCGTCAGAGCGAATAGACCGACCACGATCAGGGTAAGCCGGGTCAGGTTCTTCTCCATGACGGTCGTCCCGGAGAACGTCCCGCCGATCCCACCGCCGAGCGAAGAGGAGAGCCCGCCGCCCTTGCCGGAGTGCAGGAGTATCAGCCCAATGAGGGCGAGGCAGAGGATGGTATGGAAAAATGCGATCAGGTAAGTCATAGGCCTACCTTACCATACACCTTACACGCACTCCATCAATACCCTTAGGAGCCGGCGTTCTGGGCGGCGTCTATCAGCTCGACGAAAGATTCAACCTCGAGGCTGGCCCCACCGACCAGGGCTCCGTCGACATCCGTTTGCGCCATGATCTCGGCCACGTTGGACGGCTTTACGGAGCCGCCGTAGAGGATGCGAACGCCGTCGGCGAACCCGTCGTCCCTGGACTCACGGAGCAGGCCCCGTATCTTGCCGATGGCATCCTGCGCGTCGGCTGGCGTGGCCGTCTCCCCCGTCCCTATAGCCCATATGGGCTCGTATGCGAAGACCAAGTCTTCACCGCCGGCGTCTCCCAGATCCTCGATCACCTGCCGAACCTGCCCGGAGACTTTCTCCCACATGCCGTCGGGCGAAAGCTCGCGCTCCTCTTTGGTCTCCCCAACGCAGACGACGGGCAGTAGGCCCGCCTCGACCGCGCGCCTCGTCTTGCGGGCGATCATCGCGTCCGTCTCGCCGAAGATCTCGCGCCGCTCCGAGTGACCCACGATGACGGCCCTGGACCCGAGGTCGAGAAGCATGGGCGCGGATACCTCCCCCGTAAAAGCTCCGAAGTCCTCGTAATAGAAGTTCTGCGCACCGGCGATCACCGCCGAGTTCTCGGCCATCCTGGCGACCTCGTGCAGGCAGGTGAAAGGGACGAACACGGCCACGTCCACCCCTTCGGCGTCGGCGGCGCGCGGCAGGAGGCCCGCCGTGTACTCTTGTGCCTCTGGGACGGTCTTGTTCATTTTCCAGTTGCCGGCCATCATCGGGCGTCGGGGCATGGGCTAGTCTCCTTTTCTTCTACTTGTCCGGCAGGACGGCCACTCCTGGCAGCTCCTTGCCCTCGATGTACTCCAGCGAGGCGCCCCCCCCGGTCGAGATGTGGCTCATCCGATCCTCGAGCCCTAGCTTGTTGACGGCCGCCACCGAGTCGCCGCCGCCGATGACGCTCGTCGCACCCCCGGAGCTCGCCGCCGCAACGGCGCGGGCGACACCCTCGGTTCCCTTCGCGAAGACGTCGATCTCGAAGACGCCCATCGGCCCGTTCCAGAAGATTGTGCGCGCCCCCGCGATCGTCTCCTCGAAGAGTGCGACGGTCTCGGGACCTATATCCAGCCCCATCTTTCCAGACGGTATGTCTTTCACCTCGACCGTCCCGGCCCCGGCGCCCTCCTCCATCTTCTCGGCGACAACCATATCTACTGGCAGCACCAGCCTCTCCCCCGCCTCGTCCATCAATCGCCTCGCTTCTTCGAGGTAATCGTCCTCGACGAGGGACTCTCCCACCTCGTAACCCTGGGCCTGGAAGAACGTGAAGCACATGGCACCACCGACGAGGAGGGAGTCCGCCGTACGCAGCAGGCTCTCTATCACGCCGAGCTTATCGGAGACCTTGGCCCCGCCAAGGATGGCGACGAACGGGCGCTCGGGGTCTTGGAGGATTCCGTCCAGGTAGTCGATCTCTCCCTCCAGCAACAGCCCCGCGGCGGCGGGAAGCCGCTCGGCGACCCCGACGGTCGTAGCGTGCGCCCTGTGGGCCGCGCCGAAGGCGTCGTGCACGTACAGGTCGGCCAACGCCGCGAGCTGGTCGGAGAAATCCGGGTCGTTCGTCGTCTCGCCCGGGTAGAAGCGCGAGTTCTCCAACAGGACGACGCCGCGCCCGTCCCAGTCCTCGAGGGCCCCTTCCACCTCGGGGCCGACGGCGGCGTCGAGCTTGAGGACGGGCTCTCCCAGCAGCTCCCCGAGCTTCGCGGCGACAGGGTTCATCGCGTACTTTGGGTCGGGCTCGCCCTTAGGGCGGCCCAGGTGAGAGATCAAGATCGGTCTTGCCCCCTCGGACAGGAGGTGCCGAATGGTCGGCAACGCCCGCACGATGCGCGTATCGTCAGTGACCCTGCCGTCCTTGACCGGCACGTTGAAGTCCACGCGCACGAGCACCCGCTTACTCTGCAAGTCGAGATCCCTAATGCTTCGCTTTTTCATGGTGTTTACCCCCAGAAGAAGACCAACGTTGAGCCTGCGGCATCTCAGATAGCTAGGGAACCGGCTCAGGATGGCTCAAGGTATTAAGAAGAAACAGGATCAGTCGTGCCAGCGAGACGGACGGAGCGATCACAACTACTACCAGAGACCAGATGACCCGTCGTCCATCCGTCTTTCTCGCCTCGAGGCACTTCGCCAACGGCGGGGCGAAGAGAGTCACCCCGCCCGGATCGTCCGTCCTACAACCTCTCGCCTATGTATTGCACGAGGTCCACGGTGCGGTTGGAGTAGCCCCACTCGTTATCGTACCAGCCGAGCACCTTGACGCTGTTGCCGTTCGCCATGGTCAGCGGGGAGTCGAAGATGCAGCTCGCCGGGTTGCCAACGATGTCGCTCGAGACGATGGGCGCGTCGGAGTACTCGAGAACGCCGGCGAGTTCGCCGTCGGCGGCCTGCTTGAAGGCGGAGTTCACCTCGTCCGCGCTCACCTCGGTGTTGAGGCGGGCGACAAAGTCGGTGATCGAGCCATCCGGGACGGGCACGCGCATCGCCATGCCGTCCACCTTGCCCTGGAGCTCGGGGTAGATCACGCCGGCCGTCCGCGCCGCGCCCGTGGAGGTCGGGACGATGTTGTTGGGGGCCGAGCGGGCGCGCCTGGGATCTTTGTGCGCAGCGTCGAGCAGGCTCTGATCGTTGGTGTAGGCGTGGACCGTGGTCATGTAGCCGGACTGGATCCCGAAGTTCTCCTGCAGGACCTTGACTAGCGGGATTATGCAGTTGGTGGTGCAGCTCGCGTTGGAGACGACGTTGTGCTGCTCCGCGTCGTAGTCCTCGTGGTTAACCTTGAAGACGAAGGTGGCGTCCACGTTCTTGGCAGGGGCCGATATGACCACCTTCTTGGCACCCCCCTCGATGTGCGCCCGGGCCTTCTCCCCGTCGGTGAAGACCCCGGTGGACTCGACGATCACGTCGGCGCCCACGTCGCCCCACGGGATGGCGCTCGGGTCACGCTCGGCGAACGTCTTTATCTCGCGGTCGCCCACCCTCAGTACGTTGCCGTCGAGCTCGACGCTCTCGGGCCAGATACCGTGGACGGTATCCCGCTTGAAGAGGAGCGCAAGGCTCTCCATCGGCATCAGGTCGTTGACCGCCACGATCTCGATGTCGTCGTCGCTGCGCTCTATCGCCGCCTTGGCCGTCAGCAGCCCAATACGACCGAAGCCATTTATGCCTACCCTTACAGCCACTGTTATCTCCCATCTCTAGTTTGCGATCCAACCCGTATTTTGCCCGAAATGTCCTACGATTAACACTCCCCCCTACGGCGCCAACTCGACAAGCCTCCTCAGGCGGTGGTTGGCGGCGCCCTTGGAGAGCCCTCCGAGTCGGGCGAGCTCAGCGAGCGAGGCGTCCGGATGCTCCAGGCGGAGTTCCAGCATCTCCCTGAGTGCCGGGGGCAGGCGCTTGGGATCTAACGCTTCAAGCACCTTCTGCTGGCGGGCTGCGGCCTTTGCGGTGCGCCCGGCGTTTGCCTCGTCGAAGTTGGTGATGCGGTTGGCGTTGGCCTTCGCCTCGCCGAGCACGGCCCTGGCCTCGTACTCCAGTACCGCATCGTTGAGCCCCATCTGGGCGAGGACGGTGGTAACGCCGTCGTGGCTCTTGGTGTAGGCGACCCACCGCCCGCGGCGCCGCGCGACGTTCAAGGACGCGCGGGAGAATGCGGCGACGCGCCGCACGAACGACTCGTCCCGGTGGACGAACTCGAGGTGGTGGCCGCCCCGGCCGCCAGGTCGGGTCACCGAGCCCGCGCCCTGGAAGGCGCCCCGCAGGTAGGCCGTTCGGTCCGCGGTAGCGCGCGAGGCGCGCGTGAACCGCAGCTCGTCTGCGGACTGGAGGGCCCCGTTGCCCTCGATTCGCACCGCGTAGCGGGTGCGGCCGAAGCGGTCGGGGCCGGCGGGCGAGAGCTTAGAATGCAGCCCGAACTCCGAGCGCCAGAGGCGCACGGCGGCCCGCGCCACGGCGGCGCTCGAGGTGCGAACGGTCACGCCCTGTCCTTCCCAGACGCCGGCCGCGTCGACCAGACCGGCGAGCTCTGCGCGGTCGGCCCGTCCGGGGTTGGACGCCGCGCCTGCGGCAAGCTGGCGCCGCGCCTCAGAGGCGAACGAGGGCATTCTCGCACACCTCCTTCGCGAGATGCCAGGGGTTGCACCTGTCCCCGACGGCGGCGTCCTCAGAGAGAAGGCCCGCCTCCCGCACCCGGAGGCCCATCTCCCACAGCACCTCGCGGTCGACCTCGACCAGCGCTGCCTGCTCTGTCGCGTAGCGGACTAGGTGTTCGGGCGTCAGGTCCCCCGAATGGCCGAGCACGTCGGTCAAGACGGGCCCGACGTGCTCGGCTATGAGCCTGACGTGGTCCGAGACCGCGTAGCCGCTGGTCACCCCTGGCTGCGTCATCACGTTCCTCACGTAGACGATCGGGCCGGCGAAGCGGTAGTTAAAGACCTCGGCCAGCCTGTGGCGTCCCGCGAGCGCCATCAGACAGTTCCTCACGTCGCCGGGGGGCGCGAGTCACAGCTCCTGGCGAAGCCTGACGCTCGATCCCCATCATCCGCGACCGTGACCACGGCCGTGAGATCCCCAACCCTCTCCCTCAGACCCGTGAGCAGCACGGGTAAGCCCGTCCCGCCGCCGAACGCCACACCCCGCAAGGCCTCCACCCTGTTAACGCGACGCGTGTACCCGGGGGCGCCTAGCCCGAGAGCCGGGCGCGCTCGTGGGGTTCAGTGAAGTCGAGGAGCGGGCCCTTAGGCACGACGCGCGTCGGGTTGATGCTCTCGTGGCTGCGATAGTAGTGCTTCTTTATGTGGTCCATGTTGACCGTCTCGGCGACCCCTGGCTGCCCGTACAGGTCCCTCAGGTAGCCCCAAAGGTTCGGGTAGTCCACGATGCGCCTGAGGTTGCACTTGAAGTGGCCGTGGTAGACGGCGTCGAAGCGCACCAGCGTCGGGAAGAAGCACCAGTCGGCCTCGGTGATGCGATCCCCGCACAGGTAACGCCAGACGCCTAGCACCCTCTCCCAGCGGTCGAGGGCGTCGAAGAGCTCCGTTACGGCCTCCTCGTAGGCTTCCTGGGTTGTGGCGAACCCGGAGCGGTAGACACCGTTGTTTATCGGCTCGTAGATCGCGTCTATGGTCGCGTCGACCTCCTCGTGCAGCTCCCCGGGGCAGAAGTCCGCATCCGTGGTGGTGAACTCGCCGAACTCGGTATCTAGCATGCGAACGATCTCGCGCGATTCGTTGTTGACTATGGTCTCGGTCTCCCTGTCGAAGAGGACGGGTGTCGTGACGCGCCCGGTGTACTCGGGGTCGGCCTTCGCGTAGACCTCGCGCAGGTAGTGGGCGCCGTTGACCGCGTCCGGGATGACGCCCGGCTCGTCGTAGAAGGCCCAACCGTCCTCGCCCATAAAGGAGCCGACCGCGGAGATGCCGACGGCCTCTTCAAGGCCCTTGAGCTTGCGCAGAATGGCGGTCCTGTGCGCCCAAGGGCAGGCCCAGGCTACGTAGAGGTGGTAGCGGCCTGCCTCGGCCGGGAACCCGCTGCTGCCGTCAGCCGTTATCCAATTTCGAAAGCTCGTCGCCGAGCGTACGAAGCGCCCGTCCGTGTTCTGCCACTGCCTCTCCGTCTTCCACTCGCCCTCGACCATCATGCCAGGCATAGTGCCTCCCTTCGGTCGGCGCTACCAGCTATCGCCGGTCAACTTCCCCGCTGAAAGCGCTTACTTCGCGACAACAAATTCTAGCGGATAGCACTACAGCCCGAGAATACAAAGTCAGAGTCCGGTCAGGCACTTCTAGCTTAGAGCTAACCGCTGATACCTGGAACGCTGACGGCTACCTCTCCACGTCCCTGTGCCGGACGAAGAGGTCTAACTCGGCGTCCTCCTGATCGAGGCGTTTAGCCAACTCCTCGGTGATGACGACCGAGCGGTGCCGTCCGCCGGTGCAGCCGATGCCGAGGGTGAAGTATGTCCTTCCTTCGGCGGCGTAGCGGGGGACGAGGAAGGAGAGTAGACCGCTCGTCTTCTCCAAAAATTCCTGGCAGTCCTCCGAGCCGAGCACGGCCTCGCGCACTGGCGCGTCGTGGCCCGTGAGGGGCCTAAGCTGGGGGTCGTAGTGGGGGTTTGGCAGGAAGCGGACGTCGAGCATGGTGTCCACGTCGAGGGGCGTCCCATGCTTGAAGCCGAAGGAGATCAGGCTGACGGTCAGCCGGTTCGAGAAGGACTCGGCGAGCTTCTTGAAGCGGAGGCGAGTGTCCAGGGCGGAGTAGCCGGAGGTGTCCACGACGAGGTCGGCCATCTCGCGCAGGGTCGCAAGATCCTGTCTCTCTCGCCGGATGGCCTCGAGCACGTCGCCGCCCCGGTCCGCCGGGTGGGGCCTGCGACTCTCCTTGTAGCGCCTGACGAGGGTGGGCTCGTCTGAGTCGACGAACAGGATGCGGTGCTCCCAGCCGCTGTCGTCCTCCACCGCCTGGAGGTTATGCTCCAGTTCCTCGCCGAAGTAGCGGCGTCCACGCATGTCCATGACCAGGACCACGCCGTCGGGCCCGCCGTTGCCCTGCGCCGTGGTCTCCATGACGGCCGGGATCATGCGCGGCGGCAGGTTGTCTATGCAGAAGTAGCCCGCGTCCTCGAAGGCCTGCAGCGCGTTGGTCTTGCCGGCGCCAGAGAGGCCGGTAATGATAAGGACCCGGCGTTTGCCGGAGATCAGAGAGTTGACGACCCTCGGCGCTCGTCCACTCACGCCGCGTCGCCCTCCTGCGATCTACAAACCATTATTGCAGGCCGAGGTTATCACCCCCACACCCCGGTTGCAATGGCAATCCCCGTATTTAAGCCAAATTTAACGACGAAGGTATCGGGAACCAGACCTCAGCCGTCAGCAACTGCACGGCGCTTGTAGCCCGCGGTCGCCGCACCACCTCGGCACGAGACCAAGCGATCACCCTCGAAGCGCCGCCGATCGCCGCCACGCCCAAGATCAGACCGGGCGGAAAACCTGAAACCTGATGCCTATCTATGCACTACCGCGTGGACCTCGCGGGCGACCCTACCCGGTAACCCGGGGACGGCTTCGAGCTCTTCGAGGGAGGCGTTGAGAAAGGCCTCGGGGGTGCCGAAGTGTGCCAGGATCTTCTTTTTGCGCTCGGGGCCCACGCCGGGGAGCTCGTCGAGGACGGAGGCGGTCATGAATCGTCCCCGCAGCTCGCGGTGGTAGGTGTTCGCGAAGCGGTGCGCCTCGTCGCGAACCCGCTGCAGTAGGTGCAGTTCGGGGGAGTTGCGTTCCAGGAGCACCGGTTCGGGTCGGCCCGGTTGGAAGACCTCCTCGTCACGCTTGGCGAGGGAGCGCACGGGGATGTCCGGGAGGTCCGAGCCCACGCCGAGCTCCTCGAAGACCGGCAGGACCGCAGAGAGCTGTCCCTTGCCGCCGTCCAGCACGATCAAGTCGGGCTCCGGGAACTTCTCGTCGTTCGCCTTCAATCTTTCGAGCCGGCGCCTTATCACCTCGGCCATGCTCGCGAAGTCGTCGGCGCCCTCGACGGTCCGGATCCTGAACCGCCGGTAATCACCTTTGGCCGGACGTCCGCCCTGAAAGACGACCATCGAGGCCACGGAATTGGTCCCCATGGTGTTGGAAATATCGTAGCACTCTATCCTGACCGGAAGCTTGGGGAGCGCGAGCTCCTCCCGCAGCCCGTCCAGGGTCGAGGCGACCTTGTTGCGCTTCGCCTCTTCCAAGGCCCGCTCGTGCTCGAGCCCGGCCTCCGCGTTGCGCACGGCCATCTCTACGATACGTCGCTTATCTCCGCGCCGCGGGCGGCGCACCTCGACCCGCGTGCCGCGCAACCCGGAGAGATGGGCGGCGAGGGTCGCCAGCTCCTCCTCCCTATCGTCGGACTGGAGGAGGACCTCGCGGGGAACGGCGGCCGTGCCGTAGTACTGCGGGACAAACTGCAGGGCCACGTCCTCGGCCCGGGATTCACCGTAGTTGTCCAGGAGGAAGGAGTCGCGGTTCACGATCTGGCCCTCGCGCACGGCGAAGACCTGCACGCAGGCGGACTCACCCCGCGCGAAGGCCCCGATCGCGTCGAAGGAATCCTCCGAGGCTATCGTCGCCTGCTGACGGTCGCGGACGTAGGAGAGGGAGGAGACCTCGTCCCGCAGCTTCGCCGCCCGCTCGAAGTCCATCTCACGGGCGGCCTCCCGCATCGCGTCCTGGCGGTCCCGAATCAGGCCGTCCACACGCCCCTCCAAAAACGCCACGACGTCGGCGACTATCGCGTCGTAATTCTCCTTGGTCACCGCCCCGATGCAGGGCGCCACCGAGCGTCCGATGTGGTAGTTGAGACAAGGCACCCCACTCCTGCGCCCGGGCTCAGGACCACGGCACTTGCGAAACGGGAACGTCTTGTTCAGCACGTCGAGCGTCGAGCTGACCGCGCCTGCGCTCGGGAACGGGCCGAAGTAGCGGTGGCGGGGGTCGTGGGCGGCGCGCGTCGCGTAGACCCGCGGGTATTCGTCGCCGGTCGTCACCACGATGTATGGGTAGCTTTTGTCGTCCTTCAGTGAGGCGTTGAAGCGCGGCCGGTGGCGCTTTATCAGGTTCGCCTCAAGGACGAGCGCCTCGGTCTCGCTGGCCGTGACGATAAAGTCTATCTGCCGGACGCGCTCCCTGAGCTCCGCTATCTTCGGGCGACCGTCGCCGGTGCGGGTGAAGTAGCTCGCCACCCTGCTGCGGATGTTCTTGGCCTTGCCCACGTAGACGACTTTATCCCCGGCGTCTTTGAAGATGTAGACGCCGGGGGAGGTGGGTAGGTGAGACCTGTCAGGGAATCCGTTCTCGGGCATCGGGTGGATTATATCGCGCCGGGGTGCCTCTACCGAGTCAGCGGGGCTTGGGGCGGGGTTCGCGGCGGCGAATCTCCGCTCCAGGCGGGATCATGTCGTCCCCGCCGGCCCGGGCGTAACCGGACCCACTTACGTACCCGCCGAGCGCCCCGGATACCGTCGAGACCAAAACCCCAGCCACCCCGAGTGGGTCGAAGTCCGCCACGAGGATCGCGAGGCCGGCGAGCACCGCGAGTGCCGCCCCGATCAGGGTAAGCCTCTGCCGCCGCTCGAAATCGATACTCCTGGCGTAGAGGGCGAACACGACGAGCGCGGTCGCGGCGAGCGTTAGGGGGACGAAGGCGTAGAAAGCGAAGCTACCGTCGAGGTCGGCGAAGACGATAGTTTGAAAGATCTGATCCCGCCGGTCGAGCCCGAAGGCTATAGCGAGCCAGACTACGGAGAAGAAGCCGCTCCACCCGATAAGCGCCCCTACCCCCATCCCGACACGGGTCCCCCTGCGCCGCGGCGTCCTGTAGGTGCGGGCGCCCAGCACGGCCGCCAGCGCCATGCCCGGCAGTAGCAACGCCGTGCCGAGGAAAGCAAGCCTGGGCGGGAGGTACCCGTAGACCGCCCCCGCGCCGACGGACCGGAACGCCAGCGCGAGAAAGAAGTTCGCCGCGAGAAAGACGAGCATCCCCATGTACATCCAGGTGACGCACCCGAAAGACCGCCGGTAACGCGGCTGGAGACCCGTGTGCTCCCCCGCGCCGGAAGACCCGTTGCTACTAGCCGACAAGGTTCTCAGCCACCATCCCGGCCCCGAAGTGGTCGAGCAGCGTCGGGGCAACGTCCGTGATCCTGCGGGGCGCAGGCACCCCGCTTGCGAGCACGAACACCTCCGAGTCGCACGCGTGCAGCGAGCCGTGATCGCTCGCCGTGTGATACCCGCCTGAGACCTCCCCGAACGTATAGCCCGGCGTGGCGGAGAGTACGACATCCCCGCACCGCGGCGAGCGCAAACACCCCCACAATCGCTCCAACGCGTCCGGGTACTCACCGTAGCGCACCTGTCCATCCGAGACGGCGAGGTTGAGGGTGCGCGGGTCGCCCTCGAGCTCCCACGAGCGCCCGAAGGCGTCCCGCGGCCCCGGCCCGGGCCGGAAACGGATCGCACATCCCAGCCGCCGGACCATCCCCCAACCCGCCTCCGTCCAGGCGGCCAGGTCGACGCCACGGCGTCCGACCAGGTTCTCGACGACCGACTCTAGCTCGACGTCTTCGCGGAGGTAGAGAAGCGCCGAGCGTCCGTTCGGGACCACCACGACGGTCGTTCCGTTGCTGAAGCGGGCCCTGACCCCTGCGGAGATCTTTTGGCCGGGGATCCTGCGCAGGTCCACGTGGCGGCGCCCCGCGAGGAGGGGCGCATGCCCGTGGTCTGAGAGGACCAGGACCGCGTAGTCTTCGAGCACCCGGTCCACCCCGCCCCCGGCGTCGAAGATCCTGGAGACGTACTCGTCAGCCTTCGCCACCCAGCGGCGCTGGGCCTCATGCCCGTGGTGGTGGGCGATGGAGTCTCCCTTAAAGAAGTAGACCAGGTTGAAGGGCGCGGTCTTCTCCTTGACGAGCATAGCGCCGATCCGGGCCGCGTACTCGTCGTTTATCCCCACGGATCTTCGGAGGCCACCGCTGGCCTTGCGGCCGTTGTGCCCGGTCTCGCGGCTGTAGAACAGGTCGCCCATAAAGTATTCCTTCGGGCCATCGACCGAGGGCCCGAGGTAGCGCCCGTTCCTGCGGTAGCCCTCCACGGTCTTCATCCGGATCGGGTGCGTGTGCGGCCCGCGCCGCACGGGGAAGTTCACGCAGGCACCGTCGAAGCCGCGCTCGTGCAACGTCTCGAAGAGCGTAGAGGCGTACAGATCGTCGCGATTCATGCGCCAGACGTTGTTGTGGAAGACCTTTATGGGGCCAGTCGCCATCACGGTCTCCGTCATGGCGCCGTAGACGACCACCCGCCGCTCTTCCTCGTCGTACCACGCGTGCCCGACGATGCCGCTGCCAGACGGAGCCTCCCCCGTGGCTATAGCCGCCGTCGCCGCCGGCGTTATGCTCGGGAAGACCGAGACAGCGTCCCAGACCGCCTCCCCCCTCTCGGCCAGTGCGCCTAGGCTCGGGGCGTCGCCGCTGCGGATGGCGGCCTGCAGCACGTCGGGCCGGATGCCGTCGAGCACCAGGAGCAGGACGGGCTTCGGCGCGGCGTTGTCCTCGGGACTTATCAAACCGGGCTAATTCTATCCTGCGGAGCGCACCCTGGAGCTAAACCCTAGGACGTCGCGTGTGCGCCACGGCGCAGGAGGACGGGCCGGCGCGCTACATCCTGGCGCCGGCCCTTCGGACGTTCAGGTCTCTCGGGTCGTTTCTCTGGCGGCCAGGTCGCGGCCGAGTCGGCTGTGGCTCCTGCTGTAGGCGAAATACACGATGAGCCCCAAGCCCATCCAGGCCAGGAATCGGAGCCAGGTGCCGATGGTCAGAAAACCCATGACGAAGAGGCATAACAGAGCCGCGAGGATCGGCACGAAGGGCACCCCTGGCGTTCTGAACGCCCGCGGGAGGTCCGGCTGGGTACGCCGGAGCACGAGGACTCCGATGGAGACGAGCACGAAGGCGAAGAGCGTCCCGATGTTAACCAGCTCCCCGAGGGTGGTCAGCGGGAGAAACCACGCGAGGATCGCCGAGACGACGCCGGTGATGATGGTGATCCGGTAGGGGGTGCGGAAGCTCCGGTGCACCCGCGAGAACCACCGGGGCAGGAGGTTGTCCCGGCTCATCGCGAAGGCCACCCGGCTCTGGCCAAGGATCAGTATCATAACGACCACCGTCAGGCCGACGAGGATCGCTAAAGAGACGACGAACTGCGCGGCCGGGAAGGGCGTCGCCTCCAAGGCCGTGGCCGCCGGGGCCGCGGTGGCCAGGGTGTCGTAGGGCACGAGCCCGGTGAACACGACGGATGCCAGGATGTAGAGGAGCGTGCAGATCCCTAGAGAGGCGAAGATGCCTATGGGTAGATCCCTCTGAGGGTTGCGCGCCTCCTCTGAGGTGGTCGCGACGATGTCGAAGCCGATGTAGGCGAAAAAGACTAGCGCGGCCCCGGTGAAGATGCCGACCAGGCCGAACCTGGTGTCTATCCCAAAGAGGCTTGGCAGGAGGTAAGCCTGGAGGCCTGTGCCGTAGGCGTCTCCCCCTGCTTCCGGCGCCGGGATAAAGGGCGAGAGGTTCGCCGCGTCTATAAACCATACCCCGAACCCGATTATGAACAGCGTAACGAGGATCTTGATCGCGGTGATTACCTGGTTGACCTGAGAACTCAGCTTGATCCCCACGACCAGGATGGCCGTCATGCCCAAGATCACGAGGACGGCCAAAAAGTCGTGGGAGACGGCGCCCTCCCCTGCGTACAGCCCAGGCGGCACCGTTATTCCTATGAGCTCCAGCACGCTGACGAAGTAGCCGGACCAGCCCTTCGCCACGGTGGCGGCGCCCAGGGTGAACTCCAAGATGAGGTCCCACCCTATGAGCCAGGCGACGAACTCCCCGAGGGAGGCGTAGGAGAAGGTGTACGCGCTACCGGCGACCGGCACGCTCGAGGCGAACTCCGCGTAGCAAAGCGCTGCCAGGGCGCATGCCACCCCCGCTACAATGTAGGAGAGGGCTATGGCGGGTCCGGCGTACTCGGCCGCCGCCTCCCCGGTCAAGACGAAGAGGCCGGTGCCGATGATCACCCCGATGCCGAATACGGTGAGATCCAGGGGTCCCAACTCCTTTTTGAGCTGGAACTCCGGTTCCTCCGTATCACGGATGGATTGCTCGACGGATTTGGTCCGCATTATCCCCATGAATCTCCCCTTCCGGGCCCCACCAAAGACCCACCGGCCGACGCTCTTGCGGGCATTCTATAGGCTAGAGCGGGTCCTCGCTTGACGGGTGGCCGAGCAGTGGCTGGGACTCTACTGGTCTGCGGCGGGCGAGGCGCTCGAAGGCTCCCCTTCCGGCTGAGCGGCCGGCGACGCGCTCGACGGGTCAGGTTCTTGGTCACGAGCCTGAGAAGCGTTGGAGTCGGGAGCGACGCTGGGGTCGGGAGCGGCGCTGGGGTCAGGAGCAGCGTTGGGGTCGGGAGCGGCGCTGGGGTCAGGACCAGCGTTGGAGTCGGGAGCAGCGTTGGAGTCGCGGGCGGCATTGGAGTCGGGGGCGGCGGACTGCCCCCTATTCGGCTCTCCGATTCCAGGCAATCCCCCGAAGATCGGACCGTCCCTACCACTATCCGGCCGTTCGACGCCGGGCTCTCCCCTGACGATCGGGGCGTCCTTACCGCCGCTATCCGGCTGCCCAACGTGGGGCTCTCCCCCGACGATCGGAGCGTCCTTACGGCCGTCGAAGATGCCCGATGGGGAGAGGCCACCGCCCGCATCACCGGCGGTTCGTACGTCGCCGCCGGTGATCGAGGACCCCGTACCCGTGCTGTCGAACCCCGCGGGATGGAAGCCGGGGGCTGCACCGACGGGACACCTGGCCCACAAGCCGCAAGAGAGACTGTTGCCTATTACCTTCTCGAAGCCCCACACGGCTACCATGCAGATCAAGAACGCGAACGCGGCTGCCACGAGGCCTTTGGTGAGGATCGAGCGCCGCTGCAGGACCGGGAGGTTCGCGAACCAGTCCAGGGCAGCCCGCATCCGGCCGACGAAGTTGGCCCGCAGATCGGGACGCCCCGGCAAGGTGTCCGGTTCGTCGGAACGTCCGGCTTTTCTACGCTCTCCCCACGACCGTAGCCTGCTCGGGACCTCGCTCACCCGGACCTCGCGCACGCGACTAGAGGCGCTCTCGATGTAAGCCCTGAGTATCGCCGACCCGCCGGTGATGATCATGGTCGTCAGCGCGGCCCCCAGCAGGGTACCCGCCACCCCGAAACGCGACGTGACGAACGCCGCCGCCGCCCCGGCGAGCCCGGCCGACATCACCTGGTAGGTATTGAGAATTGGTTCTGCGCTCTTGTTGCTCACGGGCAATGAATCTAACAGCCCCCGAGGGCGGTTTCAAAGGTCCGGTAAGACTTTTTACGGAAGGTTCTGGTCTGGCCGGGGTTGTGGCGGCGAGTTGCGCCGCGCGGGTAGAATTCGCGGCAGGCGATCACGGGGAGGGTGGAGGATGACGGAGCCGGACAAGGCAAAGTTCCCTGAGCTGTTCGACGTAATAGAGAAGTACTCCCGTAAAGACTACTACCACCAAGACAAGGCGCTCCAGATCATCGCCGGGACCTACGTCTTTATGTTCGAGGCGGAGGAGATGCCTGACGCCCGCCCCGTCGTGGATGCCATCCTGGAGCAGTATGCCTACGTCTTCACCACCCTAGAACGCGGCAACCTGGACCCCCTGAGCGTAGACGCGGTGGTGCGCGTCGCGCTGTACAGAGACGAGTACACAGAGTGGGGTATAAACCGTCTCGGGCGTATCCTGGAGAGCTTGCACCGCCGTTCCCGCAACGACGAGAGCTACCTCGACTACGTGGAGGACTCGCGCGTCGTCATTCGGGGCCTGGAGAGCATGGTCCTTGGCTCCGCCCTCGAGGAGATAGTCGAAGCCGCGAACGGATCCTAGACGGCCCTTCGTTCCGACGTCCCGTACCCAGGCGACGGTAACTCGTCGCCTCGATAACTCGCGACACGGAGCGCCAGGGGCCTGTCTCGAGTACTTCATATCACCGTCTCCTCGGTGAGAGTCGTCGGCCGGCCTGGAAGCCCTCTTGGCCGGAACTCACGGTTCGGGCCCTAGCTTGCCGCCATGACCTCGGGCATGAGATCGCGCAGGAAGCGGCCCGTGTGGGATTCCTCGACACGGGCGACCTCTTCGGGGGTGCCGGTCGCGACGACCTCGCCGCCCGCATCCCCGCCCTCGGGCCCAAGGTCTATGACGTGGTCGGCGGAGCGGATCACGTCGAGGTTGTGCTCGATGACGATGACCGTGTTCCCGTTCTCCACCAGCCGGTGCAGGATCGAGAGAAGCTTCTCCACGTCGGCGAAGTGGAGCCCCGTCGTCGGCTCGTCCAGGATGTAGACGGTCTTGCCGGTAGCCCTCTTCCCGAGCTCGCTCGCCAGCTTGACCCGCTGGGCCTCGCCCCCCGAGAGCGTGGTCGCGGGCTGGCCGAGGCGGACGTAGCCGAGGCCGACGTCGCGCAGGGTGTCCATGCGGCGCGCTATGGCCGGGACGGGGGCGAAGAACTCGCAGGCCTCCTCGACGGTCATGTCGAGCACGTCTGAGATGGACTTACCCTTGTAGAGGGCGCGCAAGGTCTCGGTGTTGTAGCGGCGGCCCTTGCAGACCTCGCACGGGACGTAGACGTCCGGGAGGAAGTGCATCTCTATCCGGATCTGGCCGTCTCCCCGGCACGCCTCGCACCGCCCACCCTTGACGTTGAATGAGAAACGCCCCGGCTTGTAGCCCCTTATCTTCGCCTCAGGCGTCGAGGCGAAGAGCTGGCGGATGTGGTCGAAGACCTTTGTATATGTCGCCGGGTTGGAGCGCGGGGTCCGCCCTATCGGGCTCTGGTCGATATCTATGACCTTATCGACGTCCTCGACGCCGCGCAGGCCAGCGTGGCGTCCGGGGCGGTGCTTGCCGCGGCTCACGGCGTTGGCGAGGGCCTTGTAGAGGATCTCGTTGACCAGCGTGCTCTTGCCAGACCCCGAGACCCCCGTAATGCAGGTAAAGATCCCCAAGGGGAAACCGACGTCAACGCCTTTGAGGTTGTGCTCCATCGCGCCGACGATCCGGATCTCTCCCGTCGGCTCCCGCCGCGCCTCCGGTGGCTGTATGCGTCGGCGCCCGGCCAAATAGTCGCCCGTCACCGAACGCTCCTCCGCCTCAACGTCCTCCACGCTGCCCGCGACGATGATCTCGCCGCCGTGGACACCTGCTCCTGGCCCAACGTCAATAACGTAGTCTGCAGCCCGGATCGTCTCCTCGTCGTGCTCCACTACGATCAGCGTGTTTCCGAGGTCCCGCAACTTCTCGAGCGTCGTCAACAGTCGCCGGTTGTCCCGCTGGTGCAACCCTATGGAAGGCTCGTCCAAGACGTACAACACGCCCACGAGCCCGCTCCCGACCTGCGAGGCGAGCCGAATGCGCTGCGCCTCGCCGCCAGAGAGGGTTCCTGCCGAGCGGCTCAAAGTGAGGTAGCCGAGGCCCACGTCCATCAGGAAGCCGAGACGTTCCCGAATCTCCTTCACGACCCGCTCCCCGATCAACCACTCCCGCGTCGTGAACTCTACCCCGTCGAAAAACCATTGCGCATCCGTCACCGAGAGCTCGGTGAACTCGTGGACGTTCTTCTCACCCATCGTGACGGCGAGCGCCTCGGGGCGCAGCCTTGCGCCCTTGCACTTGGGGCAGGGGACGTGGCTCATGAACTCCTCGATCTTCTCACGCCGGTACTCGGAGTCCGTCTCGGCGTATCGCCGCTCCAGGTTACTCACGACGCCGTCGAACTGGGTCATGTACTGCCTGCGGCGGTTGTAGCGGTTGCGGTACGAGACGTAGATACGCTCGCCCCGCGTACCGTAGAGGATGAGCCGCCGGTGATCCTCGGGCAGGTCGCGCCAAGGGACGTTCAGGTCTATCCCGTACTTCTCGGACAGAGCGGCGAGCACGCTCCCGTGGTACTCGGTCTGCGAGTTGGCCCACGGCACCACGGCCCCATCGTTGACGCTGAGATCCTCGTTAGGCACCACGAGCGCTGAGTCTATCTCAAGTCTGCTCCCCAACCCGTCGCAACGATCGCAGGCCCCGTGCGGGCTGTTGAACGAGAATGTCCGCGGCTGTATCTCCGCGATGGAGGCTCCGCAGTTGGTGCACGTGAAGCTCTCCGAGAAGAGCATCGACTCGCCGGAGCCGTCCTTCTCCACGGACTCAATGAGGACGAGGCCCTCGGCCAGCTTCAGGGCGGTCTCGATGGAATCGGTGAGGCGGCGCTCTATGCCGTCCCGGATCACGAGCCGGTCCACCACAACCTCGATATCGTGCTTGTAGTTCTTGTCCAACCCCAGGTCCACCGGCAACTCGTGTAGCTCGCCGTCCACGCGGACGCGGGCGTAGCCGTCCTCGGCGAGCTCCTTGAACATCTTGCCGTACTCGCCCTTACGCCCCCGCACGACGGGTGCCAGCACCATGAAGCGCGTCTTCTCAGGCAGGGTCAGGGCTTTCTCGACCATCTGCTGCGGCGTCGAGGAAGCGACGGGGAAGCCGCAGACGTGGCAGTGGGGTCTACCTGCGCGGGCGTAGAGCAGGCGCAGGTAGTCGTAGATCTCGGTGACCGTCGCGACCGTGGAGCGGGGGTTGTTAGAGGTCGTCTTCTGGTCGATGGAGACCGCGGGCGAGAGGCCGTCGATGTGGTCCACGTCGGGCTTATCCATCTGCCCGAGAAACTGCCTCGCATAGGCCGAAAGGCTCTCGACGTAGCGGCGCTGGCCCTCCGCGTAGATCGTGTCGAAGGCCAGAGAGGACTTCCCGCTCCCGGAGAGCCCGGTCACGACGACCATCACATCGCGAGGCAGGGAGACGGTTATGTCCTTCAAGTTGTGTTCGCGTGCCCCCCGCACGACGATTTGGTTATCCGAGATCTCCGTTCACCCCTCTTTTTCGGCACGCCTCTAACAAGTATACGGCCCCCGTTCGGGAGGCCAAAGAACCAAGTTGCTTTTCGTCGGATTTTATCATCCGTGCGGAGCGTTTCCGCGCGCGGGTTTGCGATTCTCGTGGGTGGGGTCCAAAATGATACGCGCCGATTACACCACGTTGCGAACGGAGCCTGCCGTGATCCTGAAGGACTTCTCCCGAATCCTTCTAGAAGAGCTAGGCGCGGATTGCCTGCTGCCGGGCGACGCCAACCGGCCGGTGCGCGGGCTGGCGGTAGACGAGCCGGTGAAGGGTTGGATCTCCTCCGACGAAGCAGCACTCACCGACCGCGAGTGGCTCGACGAGGAGTTCCTAGAGGTTATCTCCTCGACGGGCTCCCCAGTCGTCGTCTGGCGCACGAGGCTCCAAGTGCATCCAGAGACGGTAGAACTGGCGGCGGCCTTGGGGCTCGGTCTGTTAGTGCTGTCGCCGGGGGTGCCGCTTCGCAAGCTCCTCGCGGTCTTCTCGGGGTTCGACGAGCTCCTGCTTCTCTCGCACGGCGTGGGACGAGAGCTACTAGAGAGCGCAGGTGGCGAGTCCACGGTCGAGGATCTCGCCGTGCGCATCTCCGGGTTGCTGGGGCGCTCCGTGGTGGTCGAGGATCCCGTGGGCCGCTTGCTCGCCAGCGCCGGGGACGACGCCTCGATTGGGGCCACCCTACGCTCTACGCTCGAAGAACAAAATCTGCGTGCGTCTAAGACCTCCGCGATCGACGAGACGCGGCGGGAGCGGAGGGACCGCTACGCCCGACTCCCCGACGGGTACCTCTCTGTGCCGCTCGAGCGGTGGCGGGTCGGGGACCGTGAGTACTTCTGGTCCCCCATCGGCCTTGGCGCCCCCGCAGGGTACCTCTGGATCGACCTCGACGGCGGCCAACTGACACCCGAGGACGTGGTGCTCCTGTACTGGGCCAGGCGCATCCTCGCATCCGAGCTCTCAAAGGAGCGTATACGCCTGAAGACCGAGCTCGGCGTCAGAGGGGATTTCGTGGATGACCTAGTGAACGGTCACTACGGCTCCGTGGATCTCCTGCTGCAGCGTGCCCGTTACCTCGGCGCAGACCTCTCGGAAGGCGCCCTCGTCTTGATCGTGGACATAGACGACTTCGCCAACTACCTGGAGCGCCGCAAACCGAAGGAGTCTGCCATACAGGAGCTGAAGCGGCGCCTGGCCGACGCGGTCCGCCTGCAGACCCGCCAGCTCTTCTCTAACTTCCTAGTCGGCCCGCGCTCGGACAACGTCATACTCTTTCTCGGGTCGTCCGAGAGCGAGCGGCCCGAAGACCTGCCAGAGCAGGCGCAGGTGCTGGCGAAGGGCGTGCAGCGCTACGTCAAGGGGCTGCTCCCGGACCTGACCATCTCCGTCGGGATCGGGCGCCACAAGAAGGACCCGGCCCTCCTCCCCGACGCCTACTCGGAAGCTGGGGTGGCTCTGGAGATCGGGCACCGCATCCACGGCCCCTCCTCCGTCTCGACCTTTGAGGGGACGGGCACCTACAAGCTGCTCTTCAGGGTACTCCAGGAGAACCCCGAGGAGCTCGAGGCCTTCTACGCCGAGACCCTGGAGCCCGTAGTAATCTACGACTCGCGCTACGGCACAGAGCTGGTGCAGACCCTGATCACCTACCTCGGCAACGACGCCTCGACGGTAAGGACCGCAGGCGACCTCTTCGCCCACCGCCACACCATCCGCTACCGCCTGGACCGAGTTGGCGAGCTCACGGGCCTCGACGTGGACAAGAGCGAGGACCGCGAACACCTTACCCTCGGCATAAAAGCCATGCAGCTTCTCGGACGCGTCCCTGAAAGACCCTCCAGCTTTTCAGATAGGTAGGCCTCAGGCTACAGAAAAAGCCGATGGAAGCGCTGGCTCCATACGTCAATGTCGCCCGAAGCCCTAGCTGACGCCCGATATCTGAAATCTCTTGTACTGCCAGAACAACACGGGCCTTCACGAGGATACCCATCTTTGTACATTAGGCTAAAGACCCTTCCTACGCCGGTACTTAGACTATGTTCCGAGAGTAAATACCCCAACCTCGAAGGGAGAAAGCTGTTGCGGAGGCTCACCTTATTGATTACCGCTGTTCTGATGTTGGTGCTAAGTCTACCCACGCTCGCGATCGCGCAGGAAGGTCCGACTACGGCGGACCTCTCGCTAGCGATGGACACGATGTGGGTGATCCTAGCGGCGGTCCTGGTGTTGTTCATGCAGGCCGGGTTCGCGATGCTCGAGGTCGGCTTCTCCCGGATGAAGAACGTCGGGAGCGTAGTAGCTAAGATCCTGGTCAACCTCGCCATTGCGGCGCTCCTGTTCTGGGCGGTGGGCTTCGCGATCGCCTTCGGCACCGGCAACGCCCTGATCGGCACGGAGGGCTGGTTCCTCGCGGTGCCGACCGGCCAGGTTAACGACGTGTACGCCGGGCTCTCGTGGACGCAGGTACCGCTCTCGGCCAAGTTCCTGTTTCAGGTTGCTTTCTGCGCGGTCTCTTTGGCCATCGTGTGGGGCACCATGCTTGAGCGGACCAAGTTCGCCGTCTACGTGGTCTTCGCGATCGTCTTCGCAGGGCTCATCTACCCGATGGTGGGACACTGGATCTGGGGCGGCGGTTGGCTGACCGAGCTCGGGATGCAGGACTTCGCCGGCTCGACGGTCGTCCACCTCTCGGGAGCTATGGCAGCGCTTGCAGGCACTCTGCTCCTCGGCCCCCGCCTCGGCAAATACGACGATGACGGTAGGCCCGTCACCATCCCCGGCCATAACATGCCACTCGCCGTGCTCGGCGTTCTGATTCTCTGGGTCGGCTGGTACGGGTTCAATCCCGGCTCGACCATGGCGGCCTCCCCACAGATAGCCGACATCGCCCTCACCACCACCCTGGCCGCCGCAGCCGGAGTGCTCGGCGCCATGCTAATGAGCTACCTGTACAAGCGCCACGTCGACGTGGGGATGGGCGGCAACGGTGCCATTGCGGCCCTGGTCGCGATCACCGCTCCGTGCGCCTTCGTAGCTCCCTGGGCGTCCATAGTGATCGGCTTGTTGGCCGGCGTCATAATGTATGCCACCCTCGTCTACGTGGACAGGATCGGGGTGGATGACCCGCTCGGCGCCATCGCTGCGCACGGGATGGGCGGCATCTGGGGCACGCTCTCCTGCGGCCTCTTCACCACCCCGGCCCTCGCAGCCGTCGGCGAGCCCGGCCTCTTCTACGGCGGCGGCTTCTACCAGCTCGGCATTCAGGCCCTCGGTATCGTGGCCTGCGGCGGGTTCGTTTTCCTCGCCTCGCTCGCGGTCTTCGCCGCGCTCAAGGCCACCATCGGCATCCGCGTGAAGCCCGATCAGGAGCTCGACGGCCTTGACATCCACGAGCACGGGGTCTTCGGCTACCCGGACCTCGTAGCTACCGACTACCAAAACGGCAACGGACACAAGGCCCCCGACCCTGTCGAGGGCGTCAAGGGTCCCGCTTGAGAGTACTCCCGCACTGGCCGGGGGGGGTGCCCGGCCGGTGCGTTTTCTCGCGCCCGTCCCTCGCGGGTGAGACTTTTCTGTATCCTGGTATAAGAGGCGACGCACGAGCGGTACGGAGGACGGTTTGGAACCACCCATAACCCAGGCCACGGGGCACAACAACACCATCGTCGGCGTCTACGCCGACCGCGTCGAGCTCAAGAGCGGCTGGCAGTCCCAGAACATCGAGAGCGTCGGCCTGCGAGACATCGCCACCGTGGTCATCAAGGGCTTCGTCAACGTCACCCTGACGATCCAGACGAACACGGGCCGCGTCTACCAGCTCAACCGTATGGCCCTCCCGGACGCCCGCAAGGTCAAGAACGCCGTCGAACAACAGAAGCTCAAAGCCGGCCTCTACGAATAGCCGACGGCTATCCCCCCGCCGGATCCACCCGCCTCCGCAAGCCGGCCCACCGTCCTTCGCCCCCATCTCGGCCACGTCCAATAATTTACGTTGTAAACTCAAGGGTCGAGTGGGGTCCTTATGCTGTAAGCTGTTGGTGAGATCTCCAGGGAGGTACCCGGATGGCGGTGACGAAGAGGCGGTCTCTCGACCGGCGCAGGATACTCGAGACCGCGGTGCGGTTCGTGGACCGAGA
>DASQVA010000021.1:0-2665 GCA_035641035.1 Rubrobacter sp.
TCGACAGGCCAGGGCTGCAGACCGCCTCGGCGACGATCGCCACTGTGGAGGCGCGCCACGCCGCCTACCTGCGGTTGCTAAACGGTGAGGTGCCCTTCCCTGAGCCCTTCGACGATCCCAAGGCGCCGCAGGAGGTCTGCAGGCTGGTGGATCCGTTCATAACCAAGAGCCCCTTCAACCTGGAGGCGTTCTGCAAGACGCTGCCCAGTGAGGTCATCACCCTCTGAGCTAGCTCTGAGCTAGGGCGCACCTATTAAGAGCGGGCCGGGGTCCTATCAAACTCCGGCCTTTCTCTTGCCCTTCCAATAGCCCCCTATTCACCCGAGTGCGTGAAAGAGGAATTCTACGAAGTTCAATGCTGCATGGCCTCCGAAAATATGCGATGTGGAAGCTGCGCTGGGCCCCTGCCCACGACCCGTGTGTTACGTACCTTTAACCCAAAGTTTGCATTGGTGTAGCAAAGGCCCGCCAACCGTGCGCTACCCTTCGGGGTAGTATGCGCGAAGGAGAGATAGGGTGGGTCGACGAAGGGTCTACATAGGGTTCTTTGAGTTGCCCGTGCTGATCGTGCTGCTCGCGTTGTGGCTGCTCGGCGTGGCGCTGTTGGGCTCGGGGGCGTGGATGCTCTACTTGCTTTGGGCGATGCAGGGGTGAGGACCGAAAGGGAAATGGTCGGTCAAGAGGCCGAAGGACCTTTGACACCCTGGCAGGAGGTCGGTAGTAGGGGGCTTGATACCTGGTTCGAGTTGACCGCGAGACAAGCCATGACAGACGGCTCAGGCGGCGAACCGGACGGGAGCTATGTCCACTCCTCGTTGGTAAAAGACTACCTACTAGCGGCGCTCGAAGGTGAGGAGGCGCCCGACGAGGAATACGATGAACATTACTACGCATGGTTGAAGTACGTGCTCAGGCGCTTCTTAAGGTCCGGGAGGAGGGTTAGATGCGGCGTGCACTGCTTTGTGAGTGCCACTTGGAAGCCTGGGATGAGGAAGAGCTCGTTAGCGAGGTCCTGGTACATCTGGGACAGAAACATCTCGTGATGAAACAGCAGCAGGAGGCACAGGTTAACTAACGTGTCGCAGTGCACTCTTACCGCTACGAGTACGTGGAGGAGGTCTACGCTGGAGGCGCCGAGCCGGACGAGAAGTTCGGTCTCGACCCCTAACTAAGTCTTAGGCTGGGGGGAGGACTTCATCGAGGCCAAAGACGGCGAGCGAGAGTACGTGGGAGGCGGTTCCGGCAAGGACGTAGCTAGCGTGGATCTCATCGACCGCGTCATGCGCAGCTGCGATACCATTTATCTGAGTTGAGTATATGGAGAGCTACGCCGAACAGATGACGGCCCCCGGTTCGGCGAACACCAGCAGGAAGGTGCCGAGGAACTCGGCGGCGCAGCTCCTCAAGCCCGCATCCGCGGACCCGTCACACGGGTCCGGAGACGCTGGATCAGGAGACCCCTACTAGCGGTCGAGCGAGGTGCGGGACGGTTAACGTTTCACCGGGAACGGGCCGCTCCTCCTCGGGGATGTCCTCCCCCCTCGGGTCTTCGAAGGCCCACACAAGCCTCGTGCCCACTCCGGGGAAGGTCTTGGGGCAGTTCTTCTCCGCCCGTGCGCACACGACTATCGAGTAGCTGAAGCCGACCTTACCCATGCAGGCCTTAAGGCCCTTGGAGTGTTGCTCGGAGGTGTCGATGCCAACCTCGTCCATGACCTCTCGAACGTAGGGGTGGATCTCGTCTGCGGCCTCGCACCCGGCGCTGTAGGCCTCGAAGCGGTCCCTAGCGGTGCCTCAAGAGGGCCTCGGCCATCTGGCTCCTCGCGGAGTTCTGGGTGCGCAAGAACAGCACCTTCTGCTTCCGTTCCACGATCCTCGTTTCGTCGCTACGCTACCTCTACCGGCCGCGCGGTTCCGCCCGTGCGCAGGAGCTCCGCGAACTCGTCGGGCAGGTTGCTCTGCAAGACGCCCTCCACCGCCAGCTCCAAGTCGTACTCGACCCTGACGAACTCCACCGCACCAACTTCCTCGTCGACCTCGACCAGCGCGTATCCCGCGCGCCAGTCCCCGTCCTTGGGCTTGCCGACCGAGCCAGTGTTCACGAGGTGAACGCCCTCGACCAGGCGGTGCCTAGGCTTGTGGGTGTGGCCGAAGGCGATCAGGTCGCCTTGCTTGGCCCCCGCCGACCTCATCATCTTGGAGGCAAAGGAGTCCGATCTGTCCTCGGTCCAGTAGAGGGTGTTGAGGGTCGGAGCTCCGTGCACGAGGATCAGCTGCGGGCGGCTCTTGTGGCCGCCCCGGGGCCTGAGGTCCAGCCTGAAGGGCAGCGCCCCGAGGAACCGCTTGGTCTCGGCGGTGACGTGTGACCTGGTCCACTCGTAGGAGAGGTGAGCCAGCTCTTCACCGCGCAGGCTGTCGGCCTTGCAGCCGCAGTGCTCGTAGTCGGTGGCCACGGTGAAGTCGTAGTTGCCCGCTATGCCCGTGATCCCCCGCTCCCTGATGAGGGCGGCCACCTCGTTGGGCCAGGGAGCGTAGCCCACAAGGTCTCCTAGGTGGTAGATCGCTTCCGCGTCTCCCCTCGCGTCGATGTCGGCGAGCACCGCCTCCAAGGCGGGCAGGTTGCCGTGGACGTCTGAGATCAGGACGTACTTCATCTCCACCTCCG
>DASQVA010000022.1:0-30019 GCA_035641035.1 Rubrobacter sp.
TGGCCGCCGGCTCCCTTGTCGAACTCGGCCAAAAAGTCGCTGCCCCCAGCCGCCAGGTAGAGCTTGCGACCATGATCGACCACAGAGTGGCCGAAGGCCCCCTCCCCCGCATCAGCTACCCAAGAGGCGTCGTGGACCCCCTCGGTGCTCAGCTTGACCAGCGCCTTGGCCGGCTCGTCGTCCACCGCGTCGCAGATGCACGCCGCCCAGATCGTCTTGCCGTCGGTGTCGAGCTCCAGATCGTGGTAGGACGCCTTGTCGTCACGCTCGTGCTGGCTCTTGTCCACGGTGGTCTTCGCCCGGGTCCAAAGTGGGCGCTTCTTGCCCTTGGCGAACTCAAAGGCCGAGAGGCTTTGTCCCCCGCCGTAGACCCTGCCCAGGTTGGGGGCTGCCAGAACCGACTTCAGCGCAGACGCGTCAAACCACTTGATCACCTCTCCGGTTTTGCCATCGACCAAGACCAGGTTGTTCTCCTTGCTGCTCGGCCCTGGGAACTTGCCCGCTATGAGCACGTCGTCGCCGTAGAGGGTCATGTCCGAGACCTCAGAGTCGGTGGCGCCAAGCTTAGGCGCGATGGGCAGGTACTCATTGGTCTTTGAGTCAAAGACCGCCACGTTTGAGACGCTGGCCAGCTGCTGGCCGTCGCGCTGCTCGACCTTGGAGAAGCGGCCGCCCAGCCAGATGTTGGTGCCGACCTGTTCGATAGCCCTAACGCGCCCGTCGACCATCGGGGTGTCGTCGGGCGTCTCAGAGGGCAAGGCCAGGGCCACCCCACTCGCTAAGAGCATCGCTAGAGCCATCGAAGCTAGCAGTAGACCGGTCCTTCGCATCCCCGTCATCCTTCCTTGGTAGCGTGGAAGAAGAGCACGACCCCCCAACCCGGCTTGTTACACCGCTTCAAGTATCAGGGTCGGTGGGGCGCATTCCTATCCCCCAGGTGGCATATTTGTGTGCGTTGAGTAGCGTACCCTTGATTGCTTGATCGTCCCCGAGGACGGCCGCTCGCTCAACTCTTATGTACCCCGCTCTTCGGGAGAGACCGTTCTACGGCGCCCTCGTGGGAGGCGCAGACACCTCGTACGCTCGTACGATAGGCGTGTTGTAGACCTATTGCCCTGACTAAGCATGAGGCGGCTGTTTCTGCTTGCTGTCGGTGGGCCCGATCATGCTGTCGGTGGGCCCGATCAAGGACAGCCGCAAGGATCTGTCCACGCCCACGAAAACGAAACCTACCATCTAAGGCTCTCCCTCCCCCGCCGGCGGCGGTGTACTGGTTCGATGATCACATCCGCAGAACGACGGGTGTTCAAGTAGGTTACCAGTAGGCTCCTCGGGACACCTTCAGCGCAACCCGCAGTCCTTTGGCGAAAAACCATTTCGATTGGCGGAGCCACCGGCTTTCGTCGGGCAGATAGCGGCTTCGGATCAAGCCATCCTCCTCGTTGCTCTTGTTGCGTAGGCGCCGGTTCTTCTGCTCCGGGTAGTAGCGCATTCGCGACCAGGCCCGGGGGACGTGATGAAGAGTGGTGTGTTCGGCGAAGCGGGCCCACAGGTCGGCGTCCATGCTCAGTTCCATCCGGGCATCCAAACCTCCCACCTTCTCATAGATACCGCGACGCCAGAACGTGGAGGGCTGCGGTAGGTAATTGTGGTCGTACATCCAGATGAAGCGGTAGTAGGGGATCTCCCTTTTGAAGCGAATAGGACGGCCATCCGCGTCTATCCAGAAGCTGTCACCGTAGACCACCGCCCAATCGGAGTGCTGGACAAAGATCTCGGCCACTTCCTGCAAGGTACGGGCTTCAAAGAGGTCGTCGGAGCACAACCAGCACAGGATATCGCCGCTCGCCCGGTCGAACCCCTTTATCAGCGCGTCGGTCTGCCCTCCATCGGGCTCGCTTACCCAGTAAGTCAGTTGCTTCGAGTACTTCTCGATGATCTCTACGGTGTCGTCGGTCGAGCCACCGTCCATAATGATGTACTCTAGGTTGGGGTATCCTTGCTCGAGCACACTCCTGATCGTCGCCTCGATGTACAGACCCTGGTTAAACGAAGGTGTCACCACCGATATCTTCGGCCAATCTCCGTTATTGCCGTTCATGCTGCGACCCAGCTCCCATCTACGATCTCACGATATCCCACAAACGTCTCGCCGAGCCCGGTCGAGACGCCGTGGGGTACCTCAACGTGCTCACCCTAACATACCCCTCACCACTACTCACGCGGCGACGTTGCTCAGCGCAAAGTCCCGCGCTACCGTCGAGTCGGTCGCGCTCTCTGCGCCACGCTTCTACCTCCTATCGCCGTAGCGTTTCGATGTCCGGTAGCCGGCCTGATAGCCGTTGACGCTGAAGCGGAGAGCTCGATCCTCACTCGGTTGGCCCATGCCGTAGACCGGCCTGCAGACGAACTCGCTCTTCACTGCCAAGCTGCGAGCGATTTTCATAGAGAAGCTCTCGTAAGAGTGGCCGGAGACCGGATGGGAGGTTGTAGTACACCGCCAGTTCCGCTCGACCCGAGGGTAAAACTCCTCTGCCAGGCAGCTTGCGAACATGACAACAAGGGTGGAGCGAACCCGGCCATGGCCGGGAAAAGGTGTAAAGGTATCCCTTGGCGGCGCGCAAGAAGGAGAGTTGACTCTTGCTGCCTCGCGACCGTCTTAACAGAACGAGGGTCATGACCTCCAAGCCCGAAAGCCGCTACACGGACTTGTATCGGCGGCCCTTTGAATCGAGCTGGGCGTAGGTATCGTCCGCTAGGCAGAACAGCACGATGAGCGTTTCCTTTCGGGCTAACCGTCAGGTATGCGAAGTTATGTATCTCACGCTCCCTTAGCACGCGCGAACTGTACGGCATTCTTTACAGCACTCAAGGAGGGCGGCATCCTAGCTCGGCCATATTTCTGGATGGTACCGAGATCCAGACGAAGCATGCATGCAGTGGGTGGCGGGTGAGGTGGTCAGATGATGCCCAACCTCGTCATGGTAGGCGTGCAGAAGGCGAGGACGACTTCGCCTTCCTACTACCTGAAGTAGCATCCGCAGGCCTACATGAGTCCCCGCAAGGAGCCACACTTCTTTGAAATTATGCACTCGACTTTTCGCAGGCCGGGTCGCAGGAGCACCCCGGTAACCAACCTCGGCGATTACCGGGCGTTGTCTGAAGGGGTCTCTGACGAGAAAGCCATAGGTGAGGCTTCCGCCTCGTACCTGTACACTTCTAAAGCCCCTGGCCTCATAAAATGCTCTATACCCGACCTAAACTCATCGCCATCCTGCGCACTCTGCTAGAGAGGGCGTACTCGAATTTTTACGCTGCGTACAGGTCGGTCGTGAACCCCTAACTAGCTTCACCAAGGCCTTGCAGGCTGAAGAGGCACGTATGCGGGATAGTTGGGCCTCCCTCTCCCCTCTGATATTCTCCGCTCGTCGTCCACAATAGCGCCAAGCAGGCGCCCTCCGTGCGCGTCCGGGCTGGTTGCGCGTCATGCCCTCGGCGACGAACCGTAACACCGTCTTGGGCAGTCCCAAAGACCTTATCACCGTGCCAACCGAGACTATGCTGAACGCCAAAAGTAGGCACCGAAATCTCGCGGAGAGAGCATGTGCGCTAGCAGGCCGTTGGCGACGACTCCGATCGTGGCCGTCCCGATCTTCCCCCGAGAGCCCGGGTGCTGTCGGAAAGTAGCGGCGTCTGAG
Source organism: Rubrobacter sp. (assembly GCA_035641035.1). Lineage (GTDB taxonomy): Bacteria > Actinomycetota > Rubrobacteria > Rubrobacterales > Rubrobacteraceae > Rubrobacter_D. Next base: position 3,699 of record DASQVA010000022.1, read on the forward strand.
CGACGAACCGCTGAAGCGATCAACTACGGTAGATTCCAGTGTGCACCCTTGCCGCTCAATCACCGGTTCTGCTGAGGGCTGTACGAGCTGCTACCGAGGCTAATGTACTTCCACGTCTAGTAGGGGTAGTTATACGGGGTGTTTCCGCTTCTGGAAACCTCAAAGTTATTCATGACCGTTCCCAGCACATTAGCTCCGACGCCTCGCAAGCCGCGTAGAGCTTGTCGCAGAGACCCTTTGCGCGTACGCTGAGAATCCAAAATTAGCAGAACCCCGTCCGCGCTGGCCGCCAGCACCGCGGCATCTGCCCTTCCTACGGGTGGCGTATCCACCAGCACGTAGTCGAACTTCCGCCGCATCTCGCTAAGAAACTCCGCAAAACGCTGGGAGCTCAGAAGCTCCGCCGGGTTAGGAGGCGGGGGACCGGCGCATATAAGCTTCAATCCGGGTATCGGCTCTCGCCACACCTCTTCCATCTTGTGGCCGCCTGTCAGGATGTCTGCCAGACCTGTTTCGTTGTGTACGTCAAACATGCTGTGCAGACGCGGTCTGCGAAGATCACAGTCCAAGGTCAAGACGCTTTTGCCGACCTGTGCTAGCGTCACCCCCAAGTTGGCAGTGGTGGTGCTCTTGCCTTCACCGGGACTCGGGCTCGTTAGCACGATAACCTTGGGAGGTGTATCTACCACCGCGTAGAAGAGGCTGGTGCGCAGCATGCGGTAAGCTTCGGAAGCGGCACCGGTAGGGTCGTGTAGGGTCACCAAATCTTCAAAAGAATCGTTACCCTGCCCGTTCTCCTGCAATGAACTACGGGCGGCCTTTCTCATCGGATCGGTCATGCTAGCGTCCTTTTTTCTTCGCGTTCTTCGCCAAATCAAACTCCGGTACAGTAGCGAAAGTGGGTACGCCCGAAACCCGCTCCACCTCTTCCGGCGAACGCCAAGTGTCGTCCAAGTACTCCATCAGAAAGGCTAAGCCTATCCCGAGCATAAGCCCCAACCCGGCCGCTAGAATACCGTTTCTTACGGGATCAGGCCTTACCGGGGTGTTGGGGACTATCGCAGGTTCCCACACCGCTGCCGTTATAGGGCTGGCGGCTGCGCTGATTTGAGCGATTCGCTCTGAGGACACTTCGCCAACGGTGTTGACGACCCGTTGAGCCCTCTGTGGATCGGTATCTGTGTAGGTCAGTTGAATAAACGTAGAGCTCTCGACCTGCTCGATGTCCAGGTTCCCCAAGAGCGCGTCGGGTTCCATCCCTAGTCCTAGCCGTTGGATGGCCTCGCTGGCTACGGGGCGGCTATCGATGGCTATTATCATCGTCTGGGTGAGGCTTTGAAGCCCCTCGACATTCCCCGCCAGGTTCCCCTCTCCAGTCGCCGGCTTTTGGCCCACAAACACTTTGGCAGAAGCCTCGTACTGGGGCGTTTGCCAGAGGCTCGCAGCTACAGTTGCACCGACGAAAATAAGCACCACCAGGAGAACGATCCAAAGCCGCCTCAAGACGACTTGCGTAACATCCCTCAGGGAGAGGGCGAACTCACCCTCGGTTCCCCCCCTAATGAACGCGGCCGATGCTTGGGCATCACTCGGTGGCATCGCACGCCCATCTCCGTTATGTCTCGCGTCGTACACGGCTCTACACCCCTGGCGCTTTCATAAATACTGTGTGCTGACGGCTCGTGCTGCTTCAGCAGTTTAGCTGCTGTCCACACTTTTTGCGACACTGGAAGCGGCATCTATGACAAAATGTGCCAAGTGGCCGGTGTGCTGAGCTTTGATGACACTTAGTCCTTGATTTGTCGTTAAGAGCTGTATCTACACGTATTGTGCAGGTATTGCGGAGGCCACTAGATCTTCGAAGACAGGCAGGTAGGGCGCAAGACCATGGACGGACGACTGAGTTTGTCCGCGAAAACGCTGAAAAGACGGCTCATCTTGACCCTTTCGGCGATGGCCGTGGTGGTAGTGCTGCAGGACATCGTCGGCGCCTCCCCCGCTCGGGCCCTGACTACGACCCCGGACGATACGTAAACGACGAACGGAGAAACTGTTCGCCACGGTGCTCTCGGAGAACCGTGAGATCCTCTACTCTACATAAGGGGCGAATTCACCAGGGTGCATGAGAACTCACCCGAGGTACCTGGCGTTAGCCGCTCCGTGACCAACGTGGCGGCCATCGACGTCGCGACCGGCGCCGACCTTCGCCCACGCAGCCGCCCCGGGCCTCGTACTGGGCCAGGCTGTAGGCCGATGGGGTACCTACTTTGACGAGGAGTTCTTCGGGCGGCCCTCCGACCTAGCGTGGGCCATACGCACAGCGCCCGAGGACGGGCCCACGGAGTTCGCCGACGTCACCTCTTTCTACCCCACCTTCCTCTACGAGTCACTGTGGGACGCGGTGATGTGCCTACTAGCCTCGCCCGGGATCGCCCGCCGCTTCTGCGAGCGTGTGAAAGGCGGCGCCGTGTTCCTGCTTTACATATGCCTCTATTCGATGGGGTGTTTCCTCGTCGAGACCCTCCGCTAAGATGAGGCTTTCGTCGTAGGGTCCTCAATCTGCGGAAACCTGTTTGTCAGCGGCGTCTTGGCCCTTCAAGCGCTCTCGGGCTCTTGCCGAGGACCCCATATTTCTCGGTGTAAACCCCAAGCGACAGAAAAAATGCAGCAACTTCGTCCAGGTGTATGCGACGAGATGTGCCAGATGGCCGATGTAACGAACTTTGGTGAATCCTAGAATTCTCAGAGATTAAACAGTTTCAACGGAGTCATTCACGGTCGCTAGTTTGGCACTCACTCTCTAGGGGAGCGCTATGGAACAAAGACTGCAGCAGCCAGAGATACTACAACAGCCAGAGGAAACGCTGGTCCCCTGTAACTATGAGGGTTCGGGCATCGGAAAGACGCAGCGTTGGAGGCAAGCATGGAGGCAGCGGCTAGTTGTCGCCACGTTGGTTCTATCGGACCTGGTGCTCGCGCTCTCGGTTTGGGGGGTGGCATCGTTACTTCAGGGCGAATGGGGTAGGGGGCCATTGTCGGTGGTAGCAGTTGCCAGCGTCGTACCTGTGGTAGCGGTGTGGTTGGGTTTGCGCGCCTTGTTGGGATTGTACCCGGGATATGGCTTGGACTCGGTGGAGACGTTGCGGAGGCACACTTACGCCGTCTTCGCTACCGTGGCCATGCTGGCGGTCTTTGCCTTAGGGTTCAAGACCGGAGGATCGCTCTCACGCCTACTGTTGTTCTTTTTCTTCCTGAGCCTCTTGGTCTTGGCTCCTTTGGCCCAACACCTCGTAAAGCGGGGGCTGAAAAAGGCCGGGCTGTGGGGCAAGCCGGTGATGATCTTCGGCTCCGGGCAGAACGAGGGGAGGGTTAGGAGGAACGTAGCAAGGCTATTGCAGGAAAAGTGGGATCTAGGGTACAACCCTGTCGCTGTGCTCAACTGTCAGCTACCTCGTCTGGCTCCGACTCATCCGACCCGGTTCGCGCGACCGCAGGAGGGTTCGCCCGGGTTGCAGATTTTGGCTAATGCGGCAGATCTGGCACACAGGCAAGGCGTGGACACCGCCATTTTCGCCATGCCCCATACCCGTCGCGAGCAAGTGGCAGAGATCGTCGGAGTAGCGAGCATTAGGTTCCGACACGTCTTGATCATACCCAACCTCAACGGCGTCACGAACTCGGCGGTGGTGGCTAGAGATCTCGCGGGCACCTTGGCGGTGGAGATCAAGTACAACCTTCTGAACCCGTGGGCGCTGCGAGCGAAGCGAATAGCAGACGTTGTATCCACTGCAATCGGGGGAGTTTTGATACTTCCGCTTATCCTCGTGCTCGCCCTTCTCGTTTTCGCGGAATCGGGAGGACCCATTTTCTACAAAGATCGCCGGATGGGCCGAGATGGCAGTCTATTTTCGTGCGTAAAATTCAGCACTATGGTTCCCGATGCGGAAGCCCTGCTGCAGCGGATGATCGAAACTGAGCCTGAGTTGCGGGAAGAATACTCTAGGTACCACAAGCTGCGTGACGACCCCCGTGTTACCCGCGTCGGCCGATTTTTGCGTAAGACCAGCCTGGATGAGCTACCGCAGCTTTGGAACGTCCTACGCGGAGAGATGAGCCTCGTCGGTCCCAGACCCTACCTGCCCCGCGAATCCAAAGAGATCGGAATCACACAGAGTGAAATCCTGCGCGTGCCCCCCGGGATAACCGGACCGTGGCAGGTCACCGGGCGCAATCAAGCCTCCTTCGATGAGAGGGTTCAGATGGACGCTTGCTACGTGCGGGACTGGTCCGTATGGTTGGACCTTGTCCTCCTGGCTCGCACGACGAAGACCGTCGTGCTCGGTAAGGGAGCTTACTGAGCGGGGTTTTCTTCAACTTTAGCAACGCATTATTGCTGCAAGGAATCGCGAAAACGCCTGCAGCGGTGACGGCCGTTCGTTGGCGATGTCTCGGCTAAGCGACAATCTGTCAGCTGACTACCCCCACACAGCACTCGTGAAGTGGCGAAGGGTGAGGCCGGTCCCGACGACCGTGGGGGACGAACGTGGGGCCGCAACGCCCATCACGGACCAGAAACGGCGTCATAAACGAGCCGCCCCCGGCCCCCGTGAGGTGCCTACAAAGAAACCGATCAGCAGGCCGAAGAGAGCGGGAGATCTATCACGCCCGGTTAAACGCCTCGACCCCTGGTCGAGATACCGAGTCGCGGGCCGCCCACGGGTCACGGTCGACTCCCTTTTGGGGTACGCTTAGCCGGCCCTTGCTGGTCCATGGATCCGCCTCCTCCCCCGGAGCTCCGAGATCATCCGGACCAACCGCTGCCACAGGATCTCCGGCGAAGAAAGCCGCCGGATCGATGGGATACGCAACCTTGGCCTCCACCTCGGGGTGGCGAGCTCGCACGATATCTACCGCGTCCTGGATGCTCTCGGCCAGAACCGTCACGCTGAAGGGGGCTCGGGCCTCGACCCGAATGGTAACCTTGATCATATCCTTCACCCTCCTCGCTAGCCGTGCCCCTGGCTCGCCCGTTTCCGGTCGCCACCGGTGATCAAGGCTGCCCTTATCTGTCGTTCGAGGTCCTCCGTCCGATGAGGCCAGGGAGAGAGGAACCAGCGCGCTCCGACCCTCAACGCTTGGCTCGTAGGGACCAGTTCCACGACGAAGAGGTCCGAGGTGTCCAGCCCGGTGCCGGCTACCGAAAGTACGGTTTCACGCACTTTCGGGTCCAGTCCGGGCGCGAGCAACAGGAGTCTGACCTCTGAGCCGCGGTCACCCCATCTATCCGAGCCAGCAAGGCGCTTTTTCTCCGTTCTCATGTGTCAGAACTCATGTGTCAGAATAATGTGTGAAGGAAGCACTTTGTGTCATCGGTCAGATGGCATATATTTGCCTTCGGCGCTCGCCCGAGCCAGTCCTTAGAAGGCCACTCACCGACCGCTTACGGCTGGGGGAAGTCGATTAATCCCAATTCCAGGGCGCGCACTACCGCCTGGGTCCTGTCTGAGGCCCCGAGCTTGGCGATTATGTGCTCGACATGGTTCTTGACAGTCCCCACGCTGATCACGAAGCCCTCCGCTACCTCGCGGTTGGTCCGCCCAAGGGCCACTAGCTGCAGCACCTCGAGCTCGCGTGGCGTGAGCGGGTGGGCGAGTTCCTCACGTCGGGTTCCGGGCCGGGACCCCGTCGGTCTCCCCGACTCGCTGGCCAGGCGCCGTAGAAGCCCGGTGGCGAGCCTCCGGTTCAGGGTAGTCTCGCCTTCCAGCACCTCGCGGATGGCGGTAACCAGCTCGTTTTGCGAGGCGTCCTTGAGCACGTAGCCGGCGGCTCCCGCCTTTATGGCCTCTAGCAAGTAGTCCTCGTTTTCGTGCATGGTCAGTATGAGTACGCTCACCCGAGGGAAACGACGGTTTATCGATCGGGTTGCAGCGAGCCCGTCCATGCGCGGCATCCGCACGTCCATGAGCACGAGGTCCGGCCGCTCGCGGCGACACAGCTCCAGCGCCTCTTGTCCATCTGCCGCCTCGCCAACGATCTTGAGGTCTGGTTCGCCGGAGAGCATGACCCTTATGCCCGACCTCACGAAATCATGGTCGTCTACGATCACGAGCCGCGCTGGGCCTCCCCCCCCCTCTGGTCTCGTCGCCGGTACCCCCTCCGTCGTCACTCCTCTCCGATACCCCCACGAGTCAGGGCACCCTCTTGGAGACCGATGGGAACCCTTCCCTTATCAGGGTTGTTCCCCGGCAACGGGACCTCGGCTATTATCAGAGCGCCGACGCCGGGTCGGCTTTGAATCTGAAACCGGCCACCGAGGAGAGATACCCGTTCCTGCATGCTGCGGAGCCCCACCCTCTCGCCCGGTCCCCCATTGCGGGGCGTCGAGGGATCGAAACCCTGGCCCCAGTCCCTGATGCAGAGTCGCACACGTCCCTCCAATCTGTCGAGGGTCACGCGCACCCGCCTAGTGTCCGCGTGCCTGCGGATGTTGGTCAGCGCCTCCTGTGCTATCCGGAAGAGCGCCGTCTCGACAGCGTTCGGGAGCCGCTCGTCGTCTGCCATGTTGCTCTCGAAACCCACTTCCCAGTTGTCCCTACGCAGCCCATCTGCTTCCAAGCGGAGCGCGGTTGTAAGCCCGAAGTCGTCGAGGGCCGTGGGCCGCAGGTCGGCGATGACCCGGCGCGCCTCCCCCACCGTCCGCTGGACCAGTTCCAAAGCTTGGGTCAATACGCTCTGGCCTTCCTCGGAGGCCGGGGGGTAGAAACGTGCAAAGCCCTGGAGATGCTGGTGGGCTGCGGCGGCTACCTGCGCGAGACCGTCATGCACCTCGTAGGCGACGCGCCGGCGCTCTTCTTCCTGTGCGCTGAAGAGCTGCCCGACGAGATCGGCCAGCCGCCTCTCGCGTTCGGCGAGCTCTCCGTAGAGCCTGGCGTTCTCCAACGCGCTTGCGGCCTGGGCTGCCAAGCTGCGCAGTATCTCCACCGCGTCGTCCTCCGCGAGGGACTCGGGTCCGTAGGCCTCCAACACACCAGCGATCCTCCCTTTCATTCGCAAGGGCAGGTAGAGCCCAACGAGATCTTCGACCTCCTCGCTCGGACCCCGCAACCGGAACAGCCGGTGTTCACCTTTCTCCAGGACCGCCCTTCGCGCCTCCTCAGCCTCGTGGGCGTAGCGGGCGTGGCGCCACAGCCCCTCGAGCCCGACCTCACGCCAAACGTGGAGCTGCCCCAGCTCGTCCTCCACGCTTATGACCGCGGCGGTCAGCCCGGAGGCGCCGCGCATTATCTTTAGCAGCCTGATGACTATCTCTTCAGTCTCCAGAGTTGAGCCAAGAATCTGTCCGGCCTCTCGCAGGGCGAGCAGCACGCCGAGGCTGCGCCGGAGGCTCTCCTCCGTTCGTTTGCGCCGCGTAATGTCACTGGCGACGACACACAGGACCTGCTTGCCGCGGCAGTGTACGGCTCCAGCGTACACCTCGGCGTCCACCAGCGAGCCGTCCTTGCGACGGTACCTTTGCTCACCAATGCGGCTACGTTTCTCCTCCATCACGCGCCGGATGGTCTGGTCCACCCACTCGCGATCGTGGTCGACTACGTCGTAGAGGGTCAACCGCTCCAGTTCCTCGGCAGCGTACCCGAGCGTGTCGAGTGCCGCTGCGTTGGCTTCGAGGATGCGTTTGGTGCTGACGTCTACCAAGTAGATGTTCTCCGTAGTCTGCTCGAGCACCGCGCGGTAACGTGCTTCGCTCTGGCGGAGTGCCTCTTCGGTCTCCTTGCGCTCGGTCACGTCGCGTCCGTCGACCACGATGCCTTCTACGCTCGAATCGTGGAGAAGCTGGCTCGCAACGTGCTCCATGTAGACCCAGAATCCGTCCTTACGCTCCTCTCTGTGCTGTTCTGCGGGCCTCCGCGGTCAGCCGTACCCAAAGGGGTGCTTACCCCAATAATCATCACAACAGCAACCTCCCGTCAAGTGAGTAGCACGGCTCCCGCGCCTTCGGCGCAGCTTGGAGCTTCAGACCTGTCGTACATCAGCTTTCACGATGTACGTAACTCATGCACTGCCCTGTTGCTCTCGCGGGGCCACCATCCCCGGCTCGTGCAAGAGCTACTAAGCCAAGCCTCGGTGGTCATGACACTGCACCGCTACTCGCACGTGCTGCCCGGAATGGGGAAGCAGACCCCCGCCGCGATGGAGGTTACCTTACTTTCTGGAAGGGCCCTTGCGGAGAGCGTTAGTCTACAAAGGGCCGGGAGGAGTGCTGACCCTTTTCGTTGCCGCAGCGTTTATCCTGCAAACGGGCGGACTTTGAAGCGGAGGAGAAGGGATTCGATCCCTCGATACCCCGTTGAGAGGTATTACGGGCGACTCGCTAATGACTGTTCCTAATTGTTTGATTCCTCTCTTACCTAAGATTACTTCCCGGAAAGGCTGTCACTGGCTGTTCACCCTTTTTTGTGGCGGGTCGGTGTACAGGTTGATGTATTTCAGGATGCGCTGCTATTCATGTACGTAGTAGAAACCTACCGCCATTTCGCTGTATCGTCAGGTTTTTACACGCCGTTGCGGGTACTCGGCAGGACCAGAACCTCTGACCTTCCGATTCGTAGGCCGAATCGCTAAGTGCCTGTTGGTGCCCCTAAGGGAAGAGATCCGCCTGTCTATGCTGAATTAGGGTCACGTTGAGTCCTCGAAGTTGTTCGTAGAGAAGTTTCGGTTGCAGCGCGTTGCAGCAAAGCTTCGTGGAATCGCACCTGCGAGACTGAGCGAAAAGCCTCATGAGCGAGCCAATCTACGGCACGCTGCTGGCGAGAGGCGAACACGAGCTCCAACGGAGACGTCAGCATCCGTGGCCGCGAAGCCTAGACCGGTCTGGCCATCACCCGCCCTCTACGGTCGCGAGGCGGGCCGCCGGAGTATGCATGCGATGGGCGTGCTTCCTGTTCGTGTCCGGTATCGTCGGGACGTTTCTGGCCCCCGTCATCACCGGTAGCCCGTGGTATCCGCTGGCAGGCCGGCGTCCTGGACCTCGACGAGGTAGCGCCAGGCATCGGGTTGTGAACCGTCGAGGTCCGTGAAGCCGTAGACCTTCGCGAGAGCGCCGCTCGAGAGCGAGCTACCATTCCACCGCGCGACCTCCGGGTCCGCCGCGAGGTGGGCCACGGCCCGGCCAACGTAGCGCGGCGTCTCAGAGATGGCGAAGTGCGGTTGCACAGCGGTCGCGTCGTGCCAGTTGGATTCGCCCACACCGTAGATGTCGAGCATCATCTCCGAGCGCAGCCAGCCGGGCGTGAGAGCGACCGCCGCACAGCGGTGGGGCGCGAGCTCTTTAGCTTGGGCCCACGCCATGCGGATAACGGACGTCTTGGCCAGGTCGTAGAACAGCGACAGCCTGTAGTTTTCGCCGTTGTATTCCGCGGTGCCGTCAGTCATCTCGACGACCAACCCGCCCGCGTTCTTGATCAGGAGGGGCAGCGCGAAGTGGCTGGTTATGATGTGCGTGTCGATCGCGAGCCTCAGCATCCGGAGCCCCTTCTCCAGGGAGTGCTCCCACACCGGCACGTTCCACTCGGCCAAGTGCTCGCCCCCCCACACGTCGTTGACGAGCACATCCAGGCGGCCCTGCTCGTCCTCGATGCGTCCCACCAGGGCTCGCACCCGGTCCGGCTCCAGGTGGTCGACCCGAACGGAGATGCCGCGCCCGCCGGCCTCGTCCACGAGGGCGGCCGTCTCCTCGATCGTCTCGGGGCGGTCGTACTCAGAGCGTCGCTCGCTCGTGGTCCGGCCGGTCACGTAGACCGTGGCCCCGGCCGCGCCGAGCTCGACCGCTATCCCGCGCCCGGCCCCGCGCGTCGCCCCGGCCACCAGGGCCACCTTCCCTTCCAAACGCAGCGCCATACGAGACTCCTTCCAATCGCTCAAAATCATACTTTGTATGATTAATCGGAATTATACATACGATGTACAATTAATCAAGGAGGTTCGGGCGATGGGGAACGGGAAAGGGGAGGCACGGAGACGAGGGGCCGGTCGCCCGAGGGCGGGGCAGGAACCGCTGACGCGCGAGAGGATCCTTGATGCGGCGTTGCGGATCGTGGACGGGGAGGGGATGGGAGCCTTGAGCATGCGGCGTCTGGCCGCAGATCTCGGGGTGAACCCGATGTCGATCTACCACCATCTGCCTGGCAAGGACGCCGTGGTCTCGGGGCTGGTCGGGGTCGTCTTCTCCGGGATGCGGATGCTGCCCTCCGAGGGCCTGCCCTGGCAAGAGCGCGTGCGCGCCTACGCCCACGCTCACCGGGGTATCGTACGTTCGCACCCCAACCTCGCGTTGCAGATCGTCTCCAACGCCGCTGCGGTCTCGGAAGCCGTGCTCTCGGGCGCCGAGCCGCTCTACGGGGCGTTGGAGGAGACGGGGCTCCCTCCCAAAACGATCGTGCGGGCCGCGGACTCGTTGGTCGACTTCGTTCAAGGGTTCTCGCTTGGCGAGGCGTCGAACCCTTCCGGGGGGTTCGACATCGGCTCGGAATTGCTAGCACGCATTGAAACGCAGCCGGCAGACAATGTTCCGGCGCTGCGCCGGGTCTTCGAGGCGCTAGGGGAAGAAGGCGCACGGTACGACTTCGACGCCGGTTTCGAGGTCGGCCTCGACATCCTCGTTAGGGGCATCGAGGTCATCGCGGCCGAAGGAGCCCGGCGGGAACGTCCCGGTTAGGTGATGGTCTTCTGGGGACGCCTCCCGACACCGTCCTTCCGGTGCCGGTGCGGTCGTGTTTTACCTTCGGGCGCGACAAGGCCGCCCTCACCCCATGTGCGAGGGCCGGTAGGCGAGAGAGACGACGCCCGTGCCGAAGGTCTTGGAGTCGACCAACTCCAGGCTCCTCCTGTCTCCCCCGTCCTTGAAGAGGCGCTTCCCGACCCCCAGGACCACGGGATGGACCATGAGCGTGAGCTCGTCGAGCAGCCCGTCGCGCAGCAGCGACCGGACGAGCTCCCCGCAGCCGAGTACCGGTCACCGTACCCGACGGCCCCGGCCTCGGTGTCGAACCGGACGAGGATGTCTTAAGAAGTTACGCTGGCGAACGTGATTGGATCACCGCCTAACGCCAACCGAGTGCTCCCTGGTGATGTCCGTATGCATCCAGGTGCGGTGTCGCGGCGGGACTACCGAAGCCAGGGGGCGCATGGTGGGGACCCATGCTACGCTTGTACCCCGGGCCTTGGCGTTGGTCCAAACTGCCCTGGGTGCCCCTCTAGTGAGGTACTTGACGATGTTACCTGTGAGTGCGTCTACCTGAGTGGAACCATAGAGCGCGACGGCGCGTGCGTGCCCAATCTCTGTCCCGAAGGGCAGGCTTTCGACTCCTCCACCTGCCAGTGCGCGACTTGCTCGCCGGGAACGAGCCCATGCTACAGCGGTAACGTGCCCGGATTGAACGCATGCTGCCCGCTTGAGGGGCACATAGCCTGCTGCACCAGCTTCCTAAACGATGCGACGGACAACGTCGGACTGCCGCTCCACCTACACGGCCATGATGCGGGTTGGTGTCGTGGTTGGCGTAGCAAGGGCCGGGACTTCTCCCGGCCCTTTGTTTCACTTCCAAGTTTGTCCTGCAAATAGACCAATTCTAGAGCGGAGGAGGAGGGATTCGAACCCTCGATACCCCGTTGAGAGGTATAACACCTTAGCAGGGTGCCGCCTTCAACCACTCGGCCACTCCTCCGGGCGAGAGCAGTATAACAAAGACGTGGTGGGTGTTCGACGCGTTCGGGTGGTGGTCTCGCACGGTGTGCGGTGTGTTTATGGGCCTTTGTTCTGTATCTCCTCGACGGTCTCTGTGTCGATGATATCGGGCTTCTCGTTGGCGGGTTTGGCGTCTAGGATCTGCTGTCCGGAGACCTCCTCTTTTATCCTGACGAGGGTGGCGTTCAGGGTAGCGCCGAAGAGGATGGTCAGCGAGGAGATGTAGAGGTAGAGAAGCAGGATGATGACTGTGCCGATGGAGCCGTAGGTCTCGTTGTAGGTGTTGAAATCGCTGCTCGCGTAGAGGTTGAAGGCGAGGCTCGCCAGGACCCAGAGAATCACCCCGATAAACCCGCCGGGCGTGATCCAGCGAAACGGCTGCCCGGCGTCGGGGGCGAAGTAGTAGAGTAGCGCTACCGTCGCGATCATGAACAAGAGCGCCGCTGGCCAGCGCACGATGTTCCACACGAACAAGAACTCCTCGCCGAGCGTGAAGACCTCCGCGACGGTCTCGCCGATGGAAGGACCTGCGACTAGCAGCAGCGCGCCCGCCGCGACGAGCGCGGAGAGCCCGAACGTCATCAAAATGGCGATGCCCTTGACCTTCCAGAAGGGTCGCGTCTCCTGCACGTCGTAGGCGCGGTTGAGGGCGTTTATTAGGGCGGAGAAGGCACCGGAGGTCGCCCAGATCGTGCCGATTATGCCGACCGAGAGCAGACCCGGCGCCGTGTCCCGGTTGCGCAGGGTGTTCTCCGTGTAGGTCCGTATGAGGTCGAAGACCTGCGCCGGCAGGACCTGTCGCAGATAGGCGAAGACGCTTCTTATGAGCTCGGGACTCGAGAAGGTGTCCACGACTGCCACGAGAAAGAGGATGAACGGGAAGATAGCCAGGATCAGGTAGAATGCCAGTTGCGCCGCGAGTCCCAGAGCGTCGTCCCGGACGCACTCCAGCACGGTCGCCTTGAGCGTCTGAAAACGCATCAGGTCTCGCAGATCCCCGAAGAAATTTTTCAGCGACCCCTGCGCCGGTCGCCGCGCGACCCCCCGAAGCTCCGATTTAGCCGTCTCAGGCTCCACCGGACCATACCTCCCTTCTCGTAACTAGCCTTATTTTAAACGCAATTTTTCGCCGCGGGAGAGCACGCGAGGATAATCCGGTGGGGCCAGACTATCGTATAGACCTTTGCATGGAAGAGAGAGGATCGGGAAGCGCCGTCCGCCTTCCGCCGGATAACGGGCGCCCCGGTCACGGACGGGCTATCATCTGCATTGGATGGCGGGGCGCCGGGAGACGGTTCTCCCCGCCGGCTCGGAGAGGCTCGGTATGGACGGCATGGAGGATCAGGTTCTGGTGCGGCGGGTGGCCTCGGGGGACGAGCGCGCCCTCTCCGCCCTCTACGACCGCTACGCGGGGCTGATCTTCGGGAGCGGGGTGCGCTACCTTGGGGACCGGGGGCTCGCTGAGGACCTCGTGCAGGACGTCTTCACCTCCGTGTGGAGGAACGCGGCGGGCTTCGACCCCGCGCGCGCGAGCTTCTCGACGTGGGTGTACCGTATCACGCGCAACCAGGCCACCGACCTGATCCGCCGCCGCAAGGCGCGCATCCGGACCGTGGGCGGCGACCTGCTATTCGAGACCGGGGGGGATGATCCCTCGGGCGAGCTCTCGCGGAGCTTCGACGTGGCCTCCGCGCTCTCCCGGCTCTCCCTGGTTCACCGGGAGGTGATCATCCTCGCGTATTTCGAGGGCCTCTCGCAGAGCGAGATCTCGCGCCGCACCGGCACGCCCTTAGGTACCGTAAAGAGCCGGACCACGGCGGCGCTGCGCGCCCTGCGCGAGGACCTGGACGAGGATCGGGGCTCCGACGATGAGTGAACATCCGGGGACACGAAACCTCCTCGGCCCATACGTGATGGGCGCACTCGGGGCGCAGGAAGAGCGGATAGTCGAGGAGCACCTTGACGGGTGCGCGGGCTGCAGGGAAGAGGCGCAAGACCTCCGCCTCGTCCACGAGCGCCTGACGGATCTCGCGTACGCCACCGAGACGCCGCCGCCGGGGCTCAAAGACCGGGTCGTGGCCGGGATGCCTCATGGGATGCCCTACCGCGAGCCGCGGCGGCGAGTTCCGCCGTGGGCCGCTGTCGCCGCGGCCCTCTGCGTCCTCGCCCTGCTCGGCGTGGTCTTTGCTTCGGGAGTCTCTGGCCTCTTCGCGCCGGAGACCGCCACCACCCTACGGCCGACAGAGCTCGCGCCAGGGGCAGGTGGGGAGCTGAGGATCGAGAGCTCTTCGGCCAACACGCAGGCCGAGCTCGAAGCGTGGGACTTGCCGCCGCTAGGGGAGGGAGAGTACTACGAGCTGTGGTTCGGCAAGGATAACGGGCGCGTCAGCGCGGGTACCTTCACCGTAAACGACGAGGGCCGGGTCACCTGCTACATGACGGTGCCGGCCGAGACCATCGGCGACTACCAGCGGGTCGGGATCACCCGCGAGAGATTTCCCGCCGAACCACGCATGGACGACGCCAGAGTCGTCCTCAGCGGCGAACTTCGCCGACTCTGAGAGCGCGGCCAAACACGGGGCATCAGCGTAGAGCCTTGCGCATGGAGTACCCCGGCCTCTCGTACCCCCTGCTCTCGTAGAAGCGCAGCGCCTCCTCCCTCTCCCTCCCGCAAGCGAGGGCGACGTACCGGCACCCCTCGTTGCGAGCGAACTCTTCCGCACGGTCCAGTAACGCTCCGCCGTACCCTTTCGACCTAGTGTCCTCCGCTACCACGAGGTCGTAGATGTAGGCGTGGCGCTCGTAGTAGAGATTCGTGAGCACCTGCACTCCGAGCACGGCGGCTACCTTGCCGGAAGGCTCCCGGACGGCGAACATCCGGTACCCGTTGGGTACCATCTCGGATAGCAGGTCCACGTACGTGCGTTCTTCCAACTCGTGGTGCAGTTGACGGACGACGGAAAATGCCTCCTTCAGCTCTACTTTCGAGCGTAGCTCTACCACCCTGGCCGTCATAAACCTCCTCTTCGCGATTCTCCGCCCAGCCTACACTAGCGCTACCGACAGACGAAACCCCATACAACCGGTCTCGCCGGCCGTTTCTCATAACGGGTTGGCCGCTGTTTTCTAGCTCCCCTCTCGTATACTGCGATCATGAGGCTCATCGTCGCCGAGAAGCCGTCCGTCGGGCGGGACATTGCGGGTGCACTGGGCAAGCATCGTCGGGAGAAGGGTTCTCTGGCCGGGGACGGCTGGACGGTGACGTGGGCCTTGGGGCACCTGGCGGAGCTGGCGCCACCCGACGCCTACGGCGAGGAGTACAAGAGGTGGCGGCTGGAGTGCCTGCCGATCCTGCCGGAGCGGTTCAAGGTCCAGGTGAGTCCAAAAACCCGCGAGCAGTTCTCGTTGGTGAAGGGGCTCTTGCGGGATTCGTCCGTGACGGAGGTTGTGAACGCCTGCGACGCCGGGCGGGAGGGCGAGCTCATCTTCGCCTACCTGTACAGCCTCTCGGGTTGCAAGAAGCCGGTCAGGAGGCTCTGGATCTCCTCGCTCACCCAGGAGGCGATCCGCCAGGGCTTCGACTCTCTGCGCGACGGCCGCGCGATGAAGCCGCTCGAAGACGCCGCCCGCAGCCGCGGCGAGGCCGACTGGATCGTCGGCATGAACGCCACCCGCGCCTACTCCGTCCGCTTCGGCCGCCCCGGCAACGTCCTCTCCGTCGGCCGCGTCCAGACCCCCACCCTCAAGCTTCTCGTGGACCGCGAGCGGGAGATCGAAGACTTCAAGCCCGAGAAGTTCTGGACCGTCCACGCCCGCTTCCGCCGCGACAGAGGCGAAGCCCACACCTACGACGGCGTCTGGTTCAAAAACAAGCAGAACCGCCTGAAAGAGAGGGAGGCCGCGGCCCAGATAGCGGCGAAGGTGCGTGGCGGGGCCGGGATCGCCCGCAAGGTGGAGAAGAAGACCGCCACCGAGAAGCCGCCGCTCCTCTACGATTTGACCGAGCTGCAGCGCAACGCCAACGCTCGTTACGGCTTCACCGCCGAGCGGACGCTGCGGGCTGCGCAGGCCCTGTACGAGGAGCGGAAGCTGATCACCTACCCCCGTACCTCCAGCCGCTACCTCTCCAAAGACATGATCGATGGCCTGAAGAAACGCATCGAGGCGATCTCAGCTCTCCCAGAGCTCTCGCATTTCGCCCAAGAGCTGCTCACTCTTCCGAAGCTCCCGGTCACCAAGCGCATCGTGGACGACTCGAAGGTCACCGACCACCACGCCATCGTCTCGACGAACAAGAAGTCCCCAGGCGGTCTGCCGTCCGACGAGGCGAAGGTCTACGATCTGGTAGCGCGGCGGTTCCTCGCCGTGTTCTTTCCGGCGGCTCGCTTCGAGAACACCACCGTGGTCACCGAGGTCAGGGGGGAGACGTTTCTCAGCAGGGGAAGGGTGGTGCTTGAGGCGGGGTGGCGCGCCCTCTATCCGGACGGGGTCGGCGGGCGCAAGGAGAAGGAGCCGCCGGTCTTGCCGCCGATAGAAGTGGGACAGGAGTGGGCGGTCGTCAAGGTCGGGGTCAAGGAGGGAGAGACCAAGCCGCCACCGCGCTACTCCGAGTCGGCGCTCTTGGGGGCGATGGAGACGGCGGGGAAGCTTGTCGAGGACGAGGAGCTTCGGCAGCAGATGAAGGATTTGGGGCTGGGGACGCCGGCCACGCGGGCGGCCACGATCGAGCGGCTGATCAAGGTCGGCTACGTCGAGCGCGAGAAGAAGGCCCTCGTGCCGACGGAGAAGGGAAGGTCGCTAGTCGGACTGATCGGGGAGAGCTCACTCTCCTCCCCCGAGCTCACCGCCCGTTGGGAGGAGCGGCTCGCGAAGATGGAGAAAGGCGCCGAGCGCCGTCCCGACTTCATGGCCGACATAAGCAGCTTCACGACCGCACTGGTTGAGGGGGTCCGCGGGATGGAAGACGAGAAGCTCGCGGCGCCTTCGCGCAGCCGCCAACCCCTAGGCGCGTGCCCGAAGTGTGGATCCCCGGTGGTCGAGACGAAGAAGGCCTACGGGTGCTCGACGTGGAAGCAGACCGGCTGCGACTTTGCGATCTGGAAACAGATATCCGGTAAGCGCCTGAGCGAAGCCCAGGCGAAGCAACTCCTCACCAGGGGCCGCACCGCGCAGATAAAGGGCTTCAAGAGCAAGGCCGGAAAACCCTACGCCGCCGCCCTCAAGCTGGACCCCGAACACCGGGTGCGCCTGGAGTTCGAGAACGGCCGCAAGTAGGCTGGTACCGCCGGATGTTTCTCGAAGAGGGAGAATCTCTCTACCAAATCCACGACCCCGTGGTGCGCCAAGCCACTCATCCCCTACTTGGAAGTGGATGCCCCACCCGTAGACTCTTGGTAAATAAGGACGCGACGAGGGCGAGGGGGCGGCGGTGATGAGCACGCACGCGGCGGGTACTTTCGAGATCGAGAGCTGGGACGAGAAGCCCTACGAGATGCGGGAGGGGACACTCCTGACCCGCACGCGCCTGACAAAGACCTTTAGCGGCGATGTCGAGGGCGAGAGTATCGCCGAGCTCCTGATGGCCTACGGCTCCGAGGAAGGCTCCGCCGCCTATGTGGGCCTCGAGCGCGTGACGGGCCGCGTCCACAGCCGGTTCGGCAGCTTCGTACTCTGGCACAACGCGGCAATGGAGCGCGGCGAGGAAAGGTTAGCCTGGATGTGGTGGCCGAACCCGGCACAGGCGAGCTGCGCGGCCTGCGCGGCGAGGCGAGGATCTGCGTGGAGCCCGGAGGCGGACACTCTTTTACGCTCGACTACGACCTCGAGTAACGAGAGCACCTTGACGGAAGCCTTCGTGGGTCACCGCAGGACGACGGCCCTGTAAGCGTCCCGACCTCCGGCGCACACCCACTCGTTGGAGCGTCGCAATGGGGCGTCAAAGCGTTAACTGTTTCCTCCGATCTGTGCGCTACACTCTCGCGGGTATGAAAACTATCATCGTCGGGGCCGGTCTGGCCGGCCTGACCTGCGCAAAGGTGTTGAGCGAGAGTGGCGCCGAGGTGGCCGTCTTCGAGGCGTCCGACGGCGTTGGCGGGCGCGTGCGCACGGACGAGCGGGACGGGTTCTTGCTCGACCGAGGTTTCCAGGTGTACTTCACTTCCTACCCGGTCTCGAAGAGGCACCTAGATCACGGGGCGTTGGACTTCCAGGTCTTCGACCCCGGGGCGATCGTCCACCGGGGCCGCGAGCGGACCGTGCTCTCCGACCCCCTACGAGATCCCAAGGCGCTCGTCCCGACGCTACTCTCGGACGCCGCTACCTTTGGGGACAAGCTGCGCACCCTGGAGGTCGTGGCGAAGACGTTCGTAGGGGCTACGAGCGCGGGCAAGGAGGACGGCGAACCCGACACCACGACGCTGGAGTACCTTAGGGCTTCAGGCCTCTCCGAGCGCTACATCGACTCGTTCTTCAGGCCGTTCTACGGCGGGGTCTTGCTGAACCGCGAGCTGACGACGAGCGCCCGCGTCCTGCGATTCACCCTCAGGATGCTTGCCACTGGCCGCACGGTCGTCCCTGCAAGCGGGATGGGGCAGATACCGCGCCAGCTCGCGTTACGGCTGCCGAGGGGTGCAGTCCGCCTGAATAATCCGGTAGACGCCCTCTTGCGCGACGGGGAGCGGGTGACGGGGATAAGGGCCAGCGGGGAGGAGCACGAGGCTGACGCGGTCGTCGTGGCTACCGACGCGCCCACCGCGGGCAGGCTCACGGGCGAGGCGGTGCCTGAGGGGAGCGTGGGGGAGGTCTGCCTGTACTACGAGACGAGCGGGCTGGGTAGTGGAAAAAAGATCCTGCTGAATGCCGAGGACGGAGCCTTCGTGAACAATGCCGTGGAGATCAGCAACGTCTCCGAAGAGTACGCCCCGCCGGGCCGCCACCTGCTCTACGCAGTGGCGCTAACCGGCCTCGACCTGCCGGACGAGGTCCTGTACCGCCAGGGTATAGAGGACGTCGGCCGGTGGTACCCTAGGGCCGATTTCAGGCCGCTGGCGCTCCGTCGTATCCCCTACGGCCAGTTCGCCCAGCCGCCAGGGATACACGAGCGATTGCCTGAGAACCAGACCGCGATGCCGGGACTCGTGCTCGCCGGCGAGTACACCGAGGACTCCTCCATAAACGGCTCGATGCTCTCGGGTGAGAGGGCTGCAGGGGCGGTGGTGGCGTGAACGGGGCTCCGGCGCTCAAGATTGAGAAACTCAAGAAAACCTACAAGAACGGGTTACGGGCGCTCGACTCGGTCTCGCTGGAGGTGGGGGCCGGCAAGTTCTTCGGGTTGCTCGGGCCTAACGGAGCCGGGAAGACGACGCTCATAAACAGCGTCGTCAGTTTGGCGCGGCCGGACTCTGGGTCGGTTGAGGTGTTCGGAAAAGACGCTTTTAGGGAGTACAGGGAGGCGCGGCGCATGATCGGGGTCTCTCCCCAAGAGGTGAACCTGGACAAGTTCTTGAACGTCGAGGAGACCCTCAACTTCCATGCCGGCTACTACGGCGTCCCCAAAAAGAAGGCTAGCGAGAGGACCGAGGAGCTACTGGAGCGCTTCGAGCTTACGGGCAAGCGCACCCAGCGGACGAACACGCTTTCGGGTGGGATGAAGCGGCGGGTGCTCTTCGCGCGGGCGCTGATGCATGACCCGAAGGTGCTCTTTCTGGACGAGCCGACGGCCGGGGTTGACGTTGAGCTGCGCTACAAGCTGTGGGGCTACATTCGGGAGCTGAACCGTGGGGGGATGACCATCCTACTCACGACGCACTACCTGGAGGAGGCCGAGGCGCTGTGCGAGGAGATCGCGCTGATAGACGGTGGTAGGATCGCCGCCCAGGGGAGCAGCGGGGACCTCAAAGAGCGCTACGAGGCAAGGAACGTTGAGGAAATCTACATGAAGGTAGTAGGTCATGATCTTAACGGATAGGACCTTCAGAACGCTCCTCTCGCGCGAGGTCCTGCGCTTCACGCGGGTCTGGATGCAGACCATCGTGCCCCAGCTTCTCACCTCGCTTCTTTACCTGGTGGTCTTCGGCATCGCGCTCGGAGGTCGCATAAAGCAGATAGAGGGCATCCCTTATCTCGAGTACATTCTGCCCGGCATTGCCCTGATGAGCTTGATCACCAACTCGCAGATGAACTCTTCCTGGTCGGTCTTCGACGCCAAGCGCGAACGCTACATAGACGAGGTCCTGATCAGCCCGATGAGCGATTTGCAGATCGCGCTGGCCTACTCTTTGGGTGGAATGCTGCGCGGCGTGGTTATGGGGGCCGGGGTGTTCGTAGTCGGGGTGCCGTTCGTGGGAATCCGCGTCGAGCACCCGCTCTTGCTCGTGGTGATCGGACTTTTCGCCTCCTTCGCGTTCTCTTCTCTGGGGACCATGGTTGGCGCGATCGCGACCCGTATAGAGCACATCTCGTTTCTGACCAGCATCGTGATCCAGCCTCTGGCCTTCCTTGGCGGCGTGTTCTACTCTGTCGGGATGCTCCCGGACGTGTTGAAGGTGGCGACGCTCTTCAACCCGATCTTCTACACCGTCGATGCCTCCCGCTACGCGACGCTCGGCGTCTCGGACCTGAACCCCTACCCGACGCTGGGGATGGTCTTCCTGATCTCCACCTTCTGTTTCGGCGGCGCCTGGTGGGCCATAAGCCGCGGCCCGAACCTTCGCTACTAGCGACAGCGCACTGGCCGAGCGGCGCATCCTAATGGTGCGTCTCGTAGGGGGACGGGCCCTTCTGATTTGGTACTTTGGCTGGAAGCCAGGGATCGCATAGACGAGTCGTTCTAGAAGTACAACGCAGAGCCGTACCCGCCGGACCAGATCAAGACCGAGCGGGTAACGCTGTGGGTCACCCCTTCGCAGCAGACCGCCACGGCGCGCCGACCCGAAGAAGGATAGCCCACCGGCTAGCCCATCACGAATCCGCTTCACGAACACGACGGGCCTCGACCCTAACTTCGGCCGGGACTGGTCCGCAAGGTGACGGCGTGTGGGAATCAGCGGGCCTTCTCGGTCGTGCCGACCCGGTCATCAGCGCCTGGCCCATGAGGGAGTAGGTGTCCCCGGCCGCGCCGCCGTAGTCCTTATTTCCGTCGGTCGCCGTCGAGCAGTGGCCACTCCTAGAAAACGCCGCCGAACGCACTGGATTTCGTTACAATCCGGCACGTGCGCACGTTAGTTTTCCGGGTTGGCATCGCGCTGGTATCGAGGTGAAGCGTCGTGGTTCGGGGTTGTCTGAGGATGGCGTGCGAACCGGGGAGCCACGGCTTCTGACGGAGAGAGGTTTGACCTGTATCTTCGGTACCATGAGGACCCCGACCCCGTGGGTCTGGGTCTTTGTCTTGGTCGTCTTCGCCGCGTCGAGGCTGGTGTTTATGGGTGCGGGTGTGCTGGCGGCTGCTTACTTGCCGCAGGCTGATCCGGCGGGGGATCCGCTGGGGCCATCGGGCTCCTTGAGCTACTGGACCCACTGGGACGGGGCCTGGTACTCGCAGATCGCCACCGAGGGGTATGGGGAGCGCGCCCCGGAATCCACAGCTTTCTTCCCCCTATACCCGATGCTAGTGAGGTTCGGGAGCAGCCTCCTGGGTGGACCGGCGTTGTGGGGGGTCGTCATCTCGCTCCTATGCTCCGCCCTCGGGCTCTTTTTCGTCTTTCGCGTCGCGGAGGAGTTCTACGCCGGGCGGGCAGCCCGGGCCGCCACGCTGGCCCTCGCCTTCTTCCCGACGGCCTTTTACCTGAACGCCGTCTACACCGAGGCGCTCTTCCTCGCGCTCACCGCGGGCTGCGTATGGGCGGCCAGTGTGCGCCGCGACCTCCTGCTCGCCGGCGTGTTCGGTGCTTTGGCGGCGGCCACCCGGAACGTCGGAGTGCTACTGTTGATCCCCCTCCTCTTCGAGTGGCTCACGCACCGGCGCGAGTTCGGGACGCGCGGTCTCGTGGGGATCTCGCTGGTACCGCTCGGCCTCGCCGGGTACGCGCTTTTTTTGTGGAAGCGGTTCGGGGAGCCGCTCCTCTTCGCCCGGCAGCAAGAGGATTACTGGGAGCGCGAGCTCACCAACCCTCTCACGACGGCGGGAGAAGCCTGGCGGGCCGGCGGGGAGGGCGCGAAGTACTTGCTCGACCCCTCGACGCTCTTTCTCGACGCCTCAGCCACGCCGGCGCTTGACGCCTCTAACGCTTTGAACCTGGCGTTCCTGGTCTTTTTCCTCGTCGTCGCGGTAGTGGGTTTCGTCTTGCTGCCGCCCGGGCTCTCCCTTTACACCTTCGCCATCGTGCTGTTGCCGGTGCTCACTCCAGCGCCGAGGTTCCCGCTTATGAGCATGCCCCGCTTCGTCCTTGGGGCGTTCCCGGTCTTCCTCGTGCTCGGCTACCTGCTCTCGCGCGGTAGGGTGATCCTCGTCCTCTGGCTAGTGGTCGGTGGTGGCCTTGGTATCGTGCTCACCGCGCTGTTTACCACCTGGCGCTGGGTCGCCTAGATCATGTGGATAGCCTGACTGCCCTGAACCGACTCCCGCAGCACCGTAGCCTTTTGGAGTGGACCGTCGCCAGATTCCGCGACGACAACCGGGTTCGCGGTTTTTGTTAGGCGGCTCGCTCGCGCTCGGTGGTTTTCTCTTTCTTAAAGGTGAGGGATCAATAATATCCTGGCCTCGGCTTTAGCTTAGAACGCCTAACAAAACCGTATGGTGGGTAGGGTGAAGGCATGACTAAGAAACTCGTGGCCGACAAACTGTGGGAAGGTCTCGAGCCACTGTTGCCCGAGAAGCCGCCCAAACCTAAAGGTGGCAGGCCCCGTATCGACGAGCGCGCCGCCCTCACCGGCATCCTGTTCGTCCTCAAGAGCGCTATCCCCTGGGAGATGCTCCCCCAGAGGAGATGGGGTGCGCCTCTGGCATGACCTGCTGCTGGCGACGGCTCAAGGAATGGCACCAGGCGGCGGGGGTGTGGGACCGGCTCCACGAGAGGATGGAGGATGCTCGACCGCCTCGGCCAAGCCGATGAGATCGACTGGGAGAGGGCGTCCCTGGACCCGGCGAGCGTTGCCGCCGTCGGGGGGCCAAAAGACCGGCCCCCCGACGGATAAAGGTAAACGGGGCTCCAAGCGCCGTTATTGTGGTCGACCGACAGGGCATTCCGCTCGCGGTGATCCACTCGGCGGCAAACGTCCACGACTCGAAGGCCTTGGAAGTGGTCGTGGGTACCATCGAGCCGATCCGCAGGCCTCGTCGTGGCCGTCCACGCAAGCGTCCGAAGAAGCTGCACACCGACAAGGGATACGACTTCCTACGTTGTCGACGGATCGGGATCTACGAAGCCTTACGGGCCAACTCCTTTTCGATGCGCTCCTTATCGAATCCCACGATCCAGCTGCTCCCGATCTTGATCACCGGCACACCCGTCTGCCCCGTCTTGCGCACGATCTCTCGCGCTGCGTCCGGGTCGCGCTCTATGTTTACCTCCTTGAACGGCACCCGCTGTTCCTTGAAGTAACGCTTGGCCCTGCGACACCAGGAGCACGTGGACGTGCTGAACAACAACACCTTGGCCAACGCACGACCTCCTTCGCGATCTCTGTAACGTCCGATTATAAGTCAAGGACAAACCGTGGGTACTGAGCGATGCTTATATCAGATAGGCTCACTCCGCCGGCTTGGACCGAAGGACGGTACCGATCTGTTCCATAACCACCTCCGGTTCCCCTCCGAACCAGAGCCCCATGATATTGCCCTCAACCACCCTGTCTATGGTCAGCCCCTCGAAGGTCACTTCCCCGCCGGTCGAAGCTATGCCCATGAACTCTCCGCGGTGCCTGCCGAAAACACGAACCGGTTAGCCACCAGTCGCCTTCTGCTACCTGGATCTCGTTGGTGCCGTGCTAGTCCGGGAAGGCCTGGCGCGTCTCGGCTATGTCCCTTTTGAACTCCTGGGCGAGATCGGGGGCCATGAGCTCATCAAGGGCGTGGAAATCCCCCCTACCGATCGCTCCGGCGACCCTATGAGAGACGGCCTTGTTCTCTTCCGCAGACACACTACGTCCCCCACCCTTGTTGTTAGGTACCGGAATGTTATGTGCCGCAAGTATCACACCTCCTGAATCAAGCCCGGCTATCCTCCAAATAGGTGATCTTCGACACGGAGAGTCCTTCGGCATGGAGAGTCGCCTGAACGTAGCGCTGGTCAGCCGATAACGTCCTCGGCGGACGCGCCGTCGGCTACCCGTGAGGCTTCTCCAATTCGCGCAGGGCCGGGGTGAGAAACAATAGAAGCCCAACTGCCAGATAGCAGGCGGAGATGCCCGCAAGGGGCAGGCGCAAGCCGACGATCTCCAGCACGTACCCGCACAGCACCATCCCCGTCAGGACGCCCACCATCGAGAGCGATACGCCCGCGCCGAGCACCCGACCGAGCATCTGCGGCGGCGTACGCTCTTGCAGCACGCTATATGTCAGCGGGTTGGGCGGCCCGAGCGCAAACCCGCGACGAAGAGGGCTCCCATGGTGACTACCAGTGAGGGGGTCGTGACCAAGACCCAGAACGGTAGACCTATGTCCACGATGGCTGACACCGGCGTCGCTCGGCGCGGCAGGAGGTGACCGACAGCCCCGTAGAAGACGGTGCCCGCCAAGGCCCCGCTACCGAAGCTCCCGAGCATCAGTCCGAGATTCACCGCGCTGCCGTAGGTCTGTTTGGCGTAGACGGGCAATACCACAGCGAAGAGGGGCAGGATGAGAAAGTTGGCGACGACCCCGATGCCGAACATCCAGAAGACGAGCCGGTCGCGGCGGATGAACGTTATGCCCTCCGCGAGTTCGGCGAGGTACCCGCCAGCAGGTCGGAGTTCCGCAGCGGCTGTGCCGGCCCGCGGGGCGACCGAAGGAACCAGCGCGGCGACCAAGGCCGCCGAGATGACGAACGTCGCCGCGTCTAACCACAGCACGTTGCTCGGCGTAAACACGGCTATCAGAACGCCTGCAAGCAGCGGACCAAGCAAGAAAGAGGCGTGCTGGATACCCTGGAAGGCCGAGTTAGCCCGTTCGATCCGCATCCTGGCCCTCCTAGCGAGGTCAGGGACGAGGCTCTGACGGGCCGTGTGGCCCGGTGCGTCAAAAAATCACCGAGGAAGACCAGCACGAGGAGCTGCCAGAAAATCAGCCCGATCGTGTGGTAGATCAAAGGTATCAGCGCCACTGTCACTGCACCCGCGAAGTCGGCAACAATGCTGGCCCGCTTGAAGCCCAGGCGGTCCACGACCGGTCCGACGACGCCCGCCCCGACGGCCGCAAGCAAAAAGGCTCCACCGGTGAGTCCGGTCTTGGCGGCACTGCCCGTAGTCTGCAAGACAAACCATGGGATGGCCACAAACGTCACGACGTTCCCGGTCTCGGAGATCGCGTTTGCGCCGAGCAGAGTCAGGCTAGGAGTGCGCCGCGTCGGCCAAGTAGTGCGAGGAAGATCGTCCACTATTCTTTACCGTACCATTCTTTGGACAGACGGCGCTTCCAGTCACAGCTAACCGTAGGAACCTCCAAATGCGCCTAACAAAATCGTTGGACGTAACGCCAACAGATCAGCGCTCACCCGAGGTCGAGAACACGCCTGATGGACGTCGTCGCGCCGCTCGTAGCGCGTCTTCAACCGCCTAAAAAAGCGGTTAAGCCACGACACAGCGTCCTTTCTACCACCCACCTGTGCCCTACCAGCCTCTCGCTAAATTCGATGCCCCGCCGGGCGATGCGCGGGGTAATGCCCCTCTTCCTGAGCCCTTTAGTACGCAACTGAAATCGAGTATCAGCTACGCTGGCAACACGTTCACCTCTAGAAGTCCCTCGGACAGTTGTCGGATGCAAAAATGCGGCTCAGGTGAGGGTTCGTGCTGTCGGCTATATACGCCTGTGCGGTCGCCGGGGTGCCGCTCGCGCCGCAAGCGAGGACGGCTACGAGGACGAGCTTGCGAGGGTCTGCGCGAGCCCCAGGGTCAGATAGGCGAGGCTCCAAGCAGGCACCTCAGGAGGCTCGGGCGCTGTCCGTAGCGGTCGGAGGACAGGTCCTCGAGAGACAGGCCGCCGACAATTCTATCGCGGCGTAGAGAAAGCCGGGTAGGCCGACCAGCAAGGCGCCCGTAGTGTACTTTCGCGCGTAGAGAGGCAGCAAGGGTATCACGATACCGTGCCCGATCATGGCCACGAAAACCTTGACGAACAGGAACAAGGTCGGAGAGTCGCGCCACGCGAGCCGTCGCCCATCCCTACCTCGCTTCCCGGCGCTCCAATAGCCGCCGCATCTCCGCCCGCACCGTGTCACCGGCGTCCGGCCCAGCCTGGACGGGGCTGCCGAACTCGACCCGCACGGATACGTCGCGCAAGGTTGGTGTGAGCATTTGCAAGGTGGCTGCCAGCCACTCGCGGTCGCGCCGGCGTCGGCGCAGGCGGGTGAGGGGGTTACGCAGCGCGGCGGGCGAGATCACGCCGCTGACCACGGCCGGTACGATGGCAAGCCCCGGCGTCAGCCGCGCGAAGAGGTCGACGCTCGAA
>DASQVA010000023.1:0-2016 GCA_035641035.1 Rubrobacter sp.
TCCTTGAACTCCACTATCGCCGGGCCTGATACCTCGGAACCCTTGCCCATTCTCTCCCGGTCCAGGACCGGCACCTCCTGCCACTCGCCGTCGAAGTTCGCCTGCCGGGTTCCGGACTCTGCCTCCTCGCCCTCCGGCGTGGGCTCGTCGAGCTCTGGCTTCTCGACGGGCACGGTGGCGATGAGGCGTAGGTTCACCAGCTCGACCGACTCGTCGTCCATCCGGTAGCCATAGCGCTGCTCGTGGGCGGCGTGGAAGCCCTCTTCGAGCTTCTCCAGAGAATCTGCCTCCACGGTGAGCTCGAAGGACTGGCCCCGGTAGCGCAGGTCCGCCCGGCGATCGTACTCCGGGTCTTCTAGGTCTTCGGCAGCGGAGCTCTCCATGTTCTCGAATTTCTTCTCGAACTCCTCTTCGGCCACGTTTTCGAAGCTAACTAGGTAAGGGTTCACGTAGTCGTGCCTGAGGTCGGAGATGGCGAGGCCCAGGGCGCTCAAAACGCCGCCCGCGCGGGGGACGAGCACGGTCTCCATGCCGAGCTCTTCGGCGAGGGAGCAGGCGTGCATCCCGCCCGCACCGCCGAAGGCTAGGAGAGCGAACGCCCTGGGGTCCAAGCCGCGCTCGACGCTGATCACTCGCAGGGCGCGCACCATCTCGGCGTTCGCGACCCGCACGATCCCCAGGGCCGCTTCCTGAGCGTCGAGTCCCAGCTTCTCGCCCAAAGAAGCGAGAGACTTCTCCGAGAGCTCGCGCTGCAGCATCACCTCGCCGCCCAGGGTGGCCTCGTCCGCGAGATACCCCAGGAACAGGTTCGCGTCCGTGACGGTAGGCTCCTCGCCGCCCTGGTCGTAGGCGGCGGGGCCCGGCTCGGCGCCAGCGGAGTGGGGGCCGACGCGCAGGGCCCCGCCCGCGTCCGCCCAGGCGATGGAGCCGCCCCCGGCGCTCACCGTGTGGATATCGACCATGGGGAGCTTGATCGGGAGCCCCGCCACCATTGTCTCCGTGGTCGTCTGCGCCTCGCCGTCAATGATGGTCGCCACGTCCGTGCTCGTCCCGCCCATATCGAAGGTCAGGAGGTTTTGGTATCCCCCTAGGTCCCCGACGTACGCCGCCCCCACGACTCCGCCCGCCGGTCCCGAGAGGAGGCAGCCCGCCGCGTCACCGATGGCATCGTCTATCCCCACCACGCCGCCGGAGGATTGCATGATCAAAGGGCTCGGCACCCCAACTTCTTCGGCCTTTCCGGCCAAGTTCTTGAGGTAAGCTGCGAGCCTCGGGGCCAGGTACGCGTCGGCCGCGGTCGTCGAGAACCGCTCGTATTCCCTGAACTCTGGTAACACCTCGCTGGAGAGCGAGACGTGCACCTCCGGCAACTCCTTCCGCAGCGCCTCCCCGACCCTTTCTTCGTGCTCCGGGTGCATAAACGCGAAGAGGAGGCAGACCGCGACTGCCTCGACCTCCGACTCCTTGATGGAGGAGACGATTTCGTTCAGGCTTTCCTCATCCAGCCCTGTTATCTCGGCCTCCGGACCCATCCTCTCCTTCACGGTAAAGCGCAGCTCGCGTGGGACGAGAGGAGGAGGGCGATCCTGGCTGAGGTCGTAGAGGGAGGGGCGGCTCTGGCGCGCTATCTCTATAACGTCCCTGAACCCTTCCGTCGTCACGAGCGCCGTACGGGCGCCGCGGCGTTCGAGCAGGGCGTTCGTAGCCACCGTCATACCGTGGGCCAGAGCGTCCACCACGCCTGGCTCTATCTCCGAGGTCTCTATGGAGTTCATCACGCCCGCGGACTGGTCTTGCGGAGTAGAGGGGACCTTCGCCGTCACCAGCCTGCCTTCTGATAGGGCCACCAGGTCGGTGAACGTGCCGCCGACATCCACCCCGAGTCGCGTCTCGCTCATGCGCTGCCCGGCACCGTTAGCCCTGCTCGGCGACGGTCCGGCCCCCAGCGGGCCGCTCGGACGCGAACTCTCCCCCCCGGAATGTCTCCGCCGCTACGAGCACTGATACGAGGGTTAT
>DASQVA010000024.1:0-2744 GCA_035641035.1 Rubrobacter sp.
CGTCGAAGTCGATCCCGTCGAAGTCGTAGTCGACCTCGTAGCCGAACGGGTAGTAGCCGAGGTGCGGGTAGCCAAGGTACAGCAGTTCGGCCTCATCGAGGTCGTCGTAGGAGACCTCGTAGTCGAGCCCATTGTCGTCCACGTCGAAGTCGACCTCCTGCGCCATGGCCGGTGCGCTGGTCGCCAGCATCATCGCCAGCGCCGTCGCCGCGGCCGCCACCAACTTCTTCTTTGTCATCTGTTTTCTCGCTTCCTTTAGATGAACGTTGCATAACCAAAAACCTTCCGCGGGCAGCCGAGCCCGCTCCCCCTTGCCTACTACACCGCGCCACCTCCCCCAGATCTTGAATAGCAGACGCCAGCCGGGACGTAGCGAAAGACGTCGCTGCCAGGGTCCTGCCGCGGCCAGAGCTTTAGGGCCAGTTCCGCCTCGGTCTGTAATCTCCTTCTTCCGACCTGCATCACGTGCCACTTCTCCTGTGCTGTTCTACCGACCCGTTAGTCGTGTCAGATCTCCGTGTGCCATTGCCGGCCGCTAGCCTTTCTTTCCGTCCAGCCTTGGCAAAAGAGCCCTTTGGTGGCTATGTATCTTCAGTAGAATCTTTTGTAGAAAGTAAAGCCCCGGGAGCGGTTGCCGGCATCGGTCGAACGATCGAATATCGTGGGGAACCTTTGGTGGAGCGGGATCTCCATCGAAAGGTTGAGAGGCAAGGATGGAATGGCGATACAGGTCTTGATCACCGACGACCCTAAGGTAGTCCGCCAGGAGCTGCGCGGGTTTCTGGAGCTGGATCCGGCTCTCGAGGTCGTGGGAGAGGCCTCGAACGGCGAAGAGGCTGTGCAGTTGGCTCGCAGCCTTAAGCCCGACGCAGTCCTGATGGACCTCCTGATGCCTGTGATGGACGTCATAGAGGCTACGGGAGAGATCCGCCGCAAGGTGCCCGATAACCACCACACATAAGGAAGGTGCACCATGGATTGGAAGCTCGAACTGGTGGCGGTTCCCGTCTCCGACGTGGACCGCGCGAAGGCCTTCTACACCGAGAACGCCGGCTTCAACCTCGACCACGACCACAGGGTCAGCGACGAGATCCGCTTCGTCCAGCTGACGCCTCCCGGGTCGGCCTGCTCGATCGCCATCGGGATGGGGATCGTCGATACGCCTCCCGGCTCCGTTCAGGGTCTACAGCTGGTCGTCTCGGACATAAACGCCGCGCGTGCGGAGCTCCTCGAGCGGGGCGTGGAGGTCAGCGGAGTCGAGGAGTTCCCCTGGGGGTCCTTCGTCTTCTTCAGCGATCCGGACGGCAACGGTTGGTCCGTGCAGCAGCTGCCGGCACGCCACTAAGGCTGCGGGATGATGGAAGGGTTCCTCGTCGCGCTGACGCTAAGAGCCATGGGGACCGCTACCTTTCGGGCTGAACCGCGTGGAACCATATACAGGCCGTCGCGTTCCTCGCTGCGGCGGCCACGCTCATCATCGCGCTCCTTGTCGATTGAGCGCCCGAAGTCGCATCCCGCCCGCAAGCGGAAGGCCCCGGCCACCGCTCCCGGCGACACCGGCCGACGAATCCCAAGGTTACGCCCAATCCTTACCAGACGGCTCGGCAAACCTCATCATAGAATGCCTGGCGTATACCAGGAGCCCGAGCGGCAGGTAGGATCCGCTGTTGCTTACAGTCCACCGAGGTACCCGGACGCGTAGTTGCGCTCGATCCAGCCGACCGAATGCTCGACCAGACCCCGCGCGTCGAACAGGTAGGCCGTGCCCTCTCCGACCAGCCCGCTCCTCCCGACACCGGCCACGAGCGCCGAACGCGCGATGTGCTCGACGTACGGCTCCTCGCCGAGGACGCGTTCGTAGGGCAAGGCCCCCTCTGCAGTGTTGATGTCCGAGAACGTCCGCCAGAGGCGCTCACCGCCCACGATCACGGGCGAGCCGTAGCTCACGCGGCGTTTGTCGGGGACCTCTGCGATGGCCTCCGCGTGGTGCACGAGCGTCACGGTGTCCAACGGCGCGCCCAGAACCGCGACCTGGCCGCCGAGCTCGACCAGCCGGGCGTAGGGCGTGCCGGCGCCGTAGGCGTCGTCGTAAGGGTGCTCGGCGATGAGGGCTTCAGCGAGCGGTCCGATGGCCGCCACACCCGCCTCCGGATGCCCGCTGTGGCGCGCCCCCGGCCAGGTCCTCAAGGCTTCGGGGACCCTTCCGTGGTCGCGGCGGGAGAGCGCGACGCGCGGGTCGTACGCAGGGTGCTCTTCGAGGTAGACCCTCCTCGCCTCGTCGTCCAGCGCGTCGAGGTCGTCGGGCGGCTCGTCCTGCCAGCCAGTGTACGCCATGAGCGTCCCGCCAGGCCCCAAAACGTCGAGCAGGGCGCGCACGAGGGTCTCCGCGCCGCCGACCACCCAACCGAGGGCCGACATACCACAATGGACCATCGTCACCCCGTCCGGCCCCAACCCGAGGTTCTCCAGGTCCCGAGCGAGCTGCGAGCGTGCCACCAACATGCCCCACACGGTAGCAGGAGCGCCTAATATGGGCCAACACGAACAACGGCGGGGCTTGGACGACATACCTTTCTTCCACCCTCGGTGCACCGGCGAGTCGCGCGCTTCACGAGCAGGTTCGTACCCGGACTTAGTGCGAGCTCCTACGGGGGGCTACTGAGCGCGTCGGGGTAAGGGAACAGCACCCCTTGCAGGGCTTGCTTTCGCCGAGGCCTCCGGGAAGCGTACTCCTCGAGCTTGAG
>DASQVA010000025.1:0-12036 GCA_035641035.1 Rubrobacter sp.
ATGCGGCTGCGGTACGGGATCGTGTCTAAGAGCGCGCTCCGTCACCGGACGCGAGTTCTCGGGAGAACACCCGGTGGTCGGCACTTCTCCCGTCGGTGCTTCCGGCGGCCCACCCGCTGCGGACATTACGGCGAGGTACGCGCGTGCAACATGCTATGCTCGGGCAGATCCCGAGTCTTGAACGTGGGTGTCGAGCAGTCCTCGCCTCTACTACGCCGTGGATCCGGCCCGAACTTGTTAGAGCGGGTGCCTCGACCCCTACGGGATGCGAGGAACCACGCGGCCCGTCCGGTCCATGTAGGCGCGGTACTCCTCTCCAAACCGATCGAGCATCATCCGCTCCTCACGCGGCACCCGCAAAACGTACAAGGGCGCAAACAACGCCAAACCCGCCCAGCCGGCCACCCAGTTTTGCAGCAGCAACACTTGCGCTATGCCCCACAGCCACTCGGAGGCGTACATCGGGTGCCGGACGTGCCGATATACGCCTTGCGTGACGAGCGCGTGCCCCTCGCGTATCTGGAGCGAGGGCGACCAGTTGCGCCCGAGGTCGGCGTGCGAGCGCCAGAATAACCACACCGCGAGGGTCATCAGCGCCGCGCCGACCCCGCCGGCACTTCTCTGGGCCTCCGGTGGCAAGCGATAGTCCACCCGCTCCAGCCACGAGGTCGAAGCGTAGATGGCCGGGGCGAAGATTAGGCCCACAGACAACAGGCCTACCAGCGCTCGCTCCAAGGCGTCCACGCGCTCGACCGCCATCCGGGATCTCCTACGCCGGCGCTCGTGCGGGATGCGGATGAGCACCTCCGCCAGCACGCCGAGGAAGTAAAGCGTCTTGAGGGTAGCGTTCACGGAAGGACCCCCTGACTTCTCTGCGCATCCGAGCCATTGTCCGCAGCATGTTACCTCCTGCTGTCCCCGAATTTCGAGGTGCCTCCTCACCGAAGCTCGCGAAAACCCCTGCTACCAGCTTCGGTAGATAGCAGTCAGGGGGAAGACCGAGTCGAGGTGGACCGGCCTCTTGCCCATTAACAACGTCACGCTCTCTCCACGCACACCATCGCCCCCTCTTCAGGAGGATCTCGCGCGAGATCTTCAGTTGAGATCCTTCTTCGACAGCCCTCCCGACGTTCATCGGGTGTCTATCGCCACGTTGCTGGCGCCGCCGGTGATGGTGATGTCGTACCGCTCCGGGGTGCCCTCGTAGTTCGGGCTCTGCAGGCTCACCTCGCCCCCTACCGCACCGAAGTGCTGGTCTTCGAAGGTCAGGTTAGTGGAACCGCCGACGATGCGGACCCGCGTGGCAACGCCCTCGGGACGGTGAATGACGACGTTGCTGGCGCCCCCGAGGATGCGAACGGGGGCGAGACCCGAAACTCGGGGAAGCGTCAACTCCACCTTGCTGGCGCCGCCGCTCACCTCGAACGAGTCTAGCTTCAGCTGGCTCAGGTCGGCGGTGAGCTTCGATGCGCCGTCGCGGACCTCGATGTGCCAGGGGATCGCGGCGTTGAGCACGACCTTGCCGGTGCGCCCCCGCCGGCCGAAGGGGTGGAAGAAGCGCGGGTACCGGAGATTCACAACGCCACCTTCTGTCCAAACCTCCGGCACCGCTCCATCGAAGCGGGCGTGGTAGAGGTCACCCGTCGAGGAATCCGCGCGAATTATGACGTCGGACGCTCCACGCACGAATCGTAGGCGCCCGCTCGCCAGTGAACCGCGCGGGGCCGCGAAGTCTCTATTCCTCGGGTCGTTGGCCGCTGTCCCGTTCATGTTGCTCTCTCTTTCTCGCCTTTGTCTCTCACCGGCGGAAGAACCCGCGCATGTAATTGCGTAAAGAAACCCACCGCGGCTGGCGCCTGCGCCAGCCGCGGTCGTGACCGCGTTACTTCGCGATCGCGTTACTCATACGATGTTCTCTTGTTCAGGCCGAAGACCTTCCACAACAGATCCGAGAACGTCGAGACAAGAAACGTGGTCCCGTTTCGCATGATGCGAAGCCGGGTGTTCTGGAACGCGGCGAGGCGCCATTCCCCGCTCTGGCGCGTGGCGACGAGGGTCTGGATCGAGTCGCGCTCCGGCGAAGGCCGCGATTTGCCCCGCATCACCGTCGAGCCCACCGCGTGCATCAGGGCGACGTCGGGGCTCAGGAACCGTACGTCCTTGACCCGTCCCACGAGCCGCGTGCCCTTCAACCACTTGTCGAAGAGTTCTTGGTGGAATGTGGTGATCTCCGCTCTCCCCTCGAAATGGGTGCCGTCGAACCCGATGAGATCCCCGTCCTCCGTAAAGACCGCGGCGAAGGCCTCGCCACTGCCCCGGTTCCAGCCGTCCATCAGCTCCCGATACAGGTCGCGGACGGCAGATTCGTCGGCGGCGCGGTTCACGGTGGTCTTTTTTTCGTGCATGGTCGTGGTCCTTTCCGGACGGGTTGCTGGATGGTTTCCGTGGTCGTTGTTCATTCGGTCTTCTCCTTTACGAAGCGGTACCTCAGATGAGTGACCCTTGAGGATTCGATCATCCGCGTGCTCTCCAGCTCGACGTGCTTCGGGTCAGTGTGGTCGAACAAACGCACCCCGGCGCCGAGCAGCACGGGGGCGAGATGGATTTGCAACTCGTCTACAAGCCCGGCCCTGACGCACTGTTGGACCACTTTCGCGCCGCCCGCGACCCTGACGTCCTTGCCGTCCGCGGCATCCCTCGCCTGCTCCAGGACACTCTCGATGCCGTCGGTGACGAACGTGAAGGTCGTACCTCCTTGCCTAACCCAGGGTTCCCTCCCATGGTGGGTGAGGACAAACACCGGCGCGCCGAATGGTGGGGGGTCCGGCCAGCCCACCTCCCCCTCGTCGAACATGCGCCTGCCCATCACGTAGGCCCCCACGCGGGCGTACGCCTCCTTGACGAGTTCGTCGTCTGTGTTGGTCTTACCGCCTCGGAGGCCTTGGCTCTCGCGCCAGGTTTCGAGGTCGTAGACCCACCGGTGTATTCGCGTGCCCCCGTAGCCCAGGTTGTTGTGGGGCCCGGCGTTCGGCCCGGCGATGAAGCCGTCTAGGGACATACCCATGTCGACGATGACCTTGCTCATTCGACTTCTCCTTTCACTACTCTCCTGGCATTTACAAGCTGGCGCTCACCTGATGTTGCTGCCTCATGCGGCGTCCTCGACCTGCTCCATGCTCTCTGGTCGCGTCTTGACCTTGCCTTGCCTGACGGCGAAGCAGCTTATGACGGCCAGCAACACGACCGCGATCGGGAGGATCAGGGTCAGGTGCATCGCTTCCACGAAGGCATTCTTGAAGACCTCCTCGGCGAGCTGCTCTAGCTGCTCCGCTACCCGCGCAGGTATGCCCGGTGTAGCCTGCACACCGCCCCCGGCCTGGTTCGTCCCAAACTCAAGGCCATCCCTGGTCCCCTGCCTAAGGCCATCCAGAAACCAGTCGCAGAATTCGGATGGCAGCTGGCCGGCCCGCCGGGTCGCCTCATCTTGGATGGCGGCTGCGAGCCGGCCCTGCAAGAGAGCTCCCACGCCGGCGGCAATCCCAGCCACCCGGGGTTGCACATCGCGCATGGCGATGTTGTAGAGCGGGGTCCAGGTGAAGCCCAATCCTACCCCGGCCACGATCAGCCCGGGCAAAAAGCTCCAGCGACCCGAGTTCACCTCGGCGATCCAGTCGACGTAGCCCATACCGGTAGCGAACAATACGAGCCCACCTATCAGGATGTACTTGCCGCCCACACGGTCGGCCATGAAGTCTCTATCGAATGCAGAACAGCGACCGACCTGCCTCCTATCTGTTCTACTGGCACCGCCCTTATGCTTCGATAAACTCGCCCCACTGCAGCCCCGTGAAACATTCTGACCTCGTCGAAGCAGAGCAACCTATCCGAAGCGACATCTCTCCGCAAGCGCGCCCCCACCCGCCGAAGCAGTGCCTTCCGGAGGGCGTGGGAGAAGTCCGCGTCTACCTTTTCGGCAAGGCTGATGTGTCCGATCATTGACGAAATCCTTTACTCGGTCTACTTCCTGGCACCGGGGGCTTGCAGAAGAAACGTACCGCCCGACCGGGCGGAGCGGCATCCCCCTTTCGGGGGATTAGGGGGAGGAGATCGCCGCAGATGGCTCATCAACGTCTCGCGCAGCCCACGGTTGCCGCCCGAGACGACGAATCACGGAAACGCCGGGGCATTCTTCGGAACCCGGCGGTCCGGTTAGAGCAGTCTCAGTTCCCTGGCACGCGCTAGCGCCTGCGTGCGGTTGCGCGCGTCCAGCTTGCCGTAGATGTTTTTGATGTGGGTCTTGACGGTGCTCAAGGCGACAAACAGCTCTTTGGCGATCTCCTGGTTGGTCTTACCGGCGGCGACGAGCATAAGAACCTCACGTTCGCGCTCGCTCAACGGCTCAGGAAGTTCGGAACCGAGCGTCGCGGTACGGGAAGCGTCGCGGTCGAGTGCCGCCGAGAGCTTCCTGAGGTAGTAAGCCGGGACGTCGGGCGCGAGGCGTCCCCTTCGCTGTGTTTCGAGTACCTCGGATAGGAGAGCAGCCATCCGAGGACCTTCATCGGCGAAGGTACGCACATAAACCTCCGGTTCGGCAAGCGACAGGGCCTGCGCAAGGGTACTCACCGCCCGTACTTTCTCGCCTTTTTTCCGCAGGGCCAGCGACTGGAGCGCAAGGATCTCTATCACGCTGCCGCTCCGTCCCATCGCCTGCGCTTCCTCACGCAGCCCCTTGAGCAGCCTCAGCGCCTGGTCGAGGTTGTCTTGGGCGAGCAGCACACGCGCCAGAACAAGGTGCTCGCGCTCTCGGAGGTAGCTCGGCTTATCTTCTACACTCAGCCCGCGCTCGGCGGTCCAGCGGGCGGCAGCGTCCACCTTGCCCTGGGCGAGCAGTAGCCGCGCTCGCTGCACCGCCACTGGGAAGTTGATGTCGACCAGCAGGTTCGGGTTCGGCACGAGCCGCTCGGCCTCCTCGAGCGCCTCCAGGGCGCCAGCCACATCACCCCGCGCCTGTCGGATCCAGGTAAGTACGGTCAGGCTCGTGACCAACTGCTGCGCGTATCCGAGATGTCGGCAAAGCATAACGCCCTCGGTGGCGTGCTCTAGGGCGGCATCCAGCTCGTTTCGCTCGCGCAGGATTTCGGCTAGGCCCACGTGCGCTACGCCCGCAGTCGGCAGCTGCGGTCGGCCAGCCTCGGCGGTAAGCTCGAGCCCCTGCCGGTAGGTCTGCAGCGCGGCGCCGAGACGGCCTTGCCCCCGCTGCGCCTGGCCAAGGGTGTAGGAGGCGCGCACGGCGAAGTAGTGGTTGGGCCCGGTTGCCCACGGGTCGTGAACCAGATCAACGAGCGCATCTTCGGCTTCGCCGACCCGGCCTTGCATCAGCGTCGCGACCGCGAGATTCCAGCGGGAGAGGTAGCGTAGGTATCGGTCGCCCTCACTCGCGTAGGCAAGGGCCCGCTGTGCGAACTGTATCGCGCGTTCGGCGTCGCCGCGTTGACGAGCGAGCTCGGCACGCAGCTGCGCAACCGTCCCGGGAACATTCGCCAGACCGCCGGTCGCCTTGACGACCGGCGGCTCGTGCGGTTGGTCGGCGCTGCCGAGCGCACGCTCGGCGTCGGTGAGCAGCGGCTCGACCTCGTCCAAGCGGCCGCTGATGAGCGCCCAGATCGCCCGAGCCAGAGACAGCCGGGGCCGCGCACGGACCAGCCCAGGGGGCAGTGCTGACAGCCACCGGTCCATTGTCGCGCCCTCGCTGCGCAGGACGAGCGCCAGGGCGTTGTACTCGACGAGGTGAGCGGCCCGCTGGATGTCTCCGGCGGCCAGCGCATGCTCGACTGCCTCAGTTGTCCACCCGTTCCGTTCGTACCACTCCGCCGCTCGACAATGCAGCTCTTTGATGCGCCGGGGACGCTCGCGTCCGAGGCGACCGCGCAGGAAGTCGGCAAACAGGTGGTGGTAGCGATACCAGCGCCTATCGTCGTCCAGCGCGATGACGAAGAGGTTCTCCCTCTCCAGCTCCTCCAGCATCTCTTGACCATCCGAGCTACCGGTGAGCGCGTCGCAGAGCGCACCACTCAGCTGATCGGCGACGGAGGTTTGGAGTAGAAACTCTCGCACGCGCCCGGGTTGGCGTTCGAGGACCTCTTCGGCCAAATAGTCGAGGACGTCGCGGTGGCTGCCGGAGAAGGCTTTGACAAAGCCCGAGACGTCCTCGCGGTCTCGCATGGAGAGCGCGGCTAGCTGCAACCCCGCGATCCAGCCTTCGGTGCGCTCCTCCAGTGCGGCGACGTCCTCGGCCGAGAGGCCGAGCCCCATCACGCTGTTTAGGAAGATCACCGCCTCCTCCGGGGTGAAGGACAGCTCAGCGGCGTCCAGTTCCATCATCTGGTTCCGGGCGCGCAGCCTCGAGAGCGGCAGGGGCGGGTCGATGCGACTCGAGATCACCAGGTGCACATTGGGCGGTAGGTGTTCAAGCAGGAACGAGACGATCCCGTGGACGGGTCCGGAGTCGATCAGATGGTAGTCGTCCAGGATGAGGATGAGCTCTTCGGGCAGGGCAGCCAGCTCGTTGATCAGGGCAGCCGTTATGGCCTCGATGTGCGGCGGCTCGGGCGAACGCAGCGCGGAGAGAACCCCCTCCCCGATCTCCCCCTCGACGGACCGAAGCGCGGCCACCAGGTAGGAGAGAAAACGCGTCGGATCATTGTCTCCTTCATCGAGTGAGAGCCAGGCGACCGACCCCTCGTTGCCCGCTCGCTCCCTCAGCCACTCAACGAGCAGGGTGGTCTTGCCGAAGCCCGCCGGAGCGGAGATCAGCGTCAGCTTGCGAGCGGCTTCTCGCTCGAGCCTATCGGTCAGCCGCGGTCGCGCGACCAGCTTCGGGCGCGCCTGGGAGGGTCGGAGCTTGGTCGATACGAGCGAGTCAGACGTAAGGGGCACCCAGCTCACCTCCGTTGCCTATTCTACCGCCGATCGCCAGCATTCTCTCTTGGCGTTTCGCCTTGGCGTGGGCCGACGATTCCGTGGGGCCATCAGCATCATGAAGTGGAAAAGCCTCACCCACTGATGCACCGTGAGCATGGAAGGTGGGTAATGCAAAGAGAACCCATTATCTTTTGCGAGCCTGCGGAGTTGAGCCTTGGTGAAGAATGGCCTGAGGGTTTTACCCACGCTGTTTCCGTGCCCGTCGAACGCCCGGCTTACGAACGCTCGGAAGATGTGCCGATGCCCGGGGGCTACGAGCGGCGGGCCGCGCTTGGCAGCCACCATAAGGCAGGCGTCGACCTCCGGCTTCGGATGGAAGGTATTAGCCGGCAGCTCCAAGCCCGCGGAGAACCCGTACCAAGGGCTCCAGCTCAGGGTCTTCAAGGTCGTGGGGGTCGAACGCGCGTGCTTCAGGGCAACCTGCTTCTGCACCAGCAGGTGGGCTGACTGCAGAGGAGCGGTCGGATCGTCCAGGAGGCGATGCAGGATGGAGGTGGTGATATTGAAGGGTATGTTCGCGACGACCACGAAGGGTTCATCCGGGAGCCTCGCGCCAAGGGCGTCTCCCTGCACAACCCGGACGTTGCCGTCACCGAGGAAGCGCTCCTCCAATCGCGTAGCCCAGCACGGATCGTGCTCTACGGCAACCACCTCCCGGGCCACTTTCGCCAGCTGGCGGGTGAGCATCCCTCCTCCAGCCCCGAGCTCCACCACGAGGTCGCCCTTCCCCACGCCGGACTCGGTGACTATGCGCTTGGCGAACCGCTTGTCCTTGAGAAAGTTCTGGTTCAGCTCGCGCCGACTCTTTCGTTCCTTGTCACTCCATTTCTTGCGACCGGGATAGGCATCGCGCTTCGCGGATCTTTCGCCTCTTCGCGACAACTCCAGAACCACCCTTCGTCTTCAGCATGCGCTTACTCGACACGTGGCATGGGGAAGCCGGGCGACTTCTAGAACGACGCTACAATCCGAGATTTTTTAGGCAGACAGCCTTGTACAGCCATGGCTTGACAAGGGCTTAACGGAAGAAGGATCCCTGCTCGGGGGCCGAAGCCCCCTCGGCAGGGCGTTCTTCGCCTAGTGGAGAAGCGCCCAGCTTAGTAGCCGCGAAGCCTCATGAAGACGAAATTAGGAGATCCATTTCCCATACTCGTAAAATACCACAGACCACGATTCCAAGAGGCAGTCGGGGCCGTACATGCCCCCTTTTAAAACGGGTCCTTCGGCCAACGCCCTCGTCTTCTCGGCCCACGACACGAGAGAAGCCGGGGCTCGTGCGCACTCCTCCGCGTAGAGGAGGTTTTCCTTCGCGGTCTCCCGCCCTCCGTGACCCAGCTGGCTGACTCTCGAGGCCCTCTGGAGCTCAGGGGAGCGAGCCACTCGTACTTGACGGTCGAGGCGCACATCCCTGGCCGCACCGCGCAGTCGCCGCCATCCCATCCCGCTTCCCGCAGCCCGGAGAGGTACCCTCCGAAGACTTGCCGGTCGAGGCTGGCGAGGTTCCCTGATCACGTTCGTGCTCATGGTGGCCCTTGGTAGCCCTCGGGCAGACCGGAACCCTCGTACGGAAGCCCGGGCAGAGATCGCCTCGACAGGAACGCCCGCACCCCGGCCATGAAGCGCTCCGGCTCGTCCTGGTAGGCGTTGTGCCCCGACTCCTGCAGGTAGACAAGCCCTGCGTCGGGCATCGCCCCCAGGTACTCCACGGCGGAGGACCACGAGAGGTAGTCGCAGCGTCCCTTGATGATCAGGGCGGGGGGCTCCTGCTCGGCGAGAGCTAGCAGGAAGTTCTCGTGCGGAGGGCTGGTCGCGGACTGCCGGTAGTAGTGGGCGTAAAAGCCGAGACCGTGGAGCCTCGGCCCCAAGGGCTTGTTCCGGCAGTGGAGTGCTGGCCGGGTGCGATTGTAGACAAGGTCGAAGCGGACGTCGAGTTCTTTGTCGCCGGCAAAGGCGTGGGCCACTTCCGGGTTTACCTGCAATAGGGTGTAGGCGAGCATCGGTCGGGGGGCAAGAGGAGGGCGTAGACGCCGAGTGTCTCTTCGGTGGTCAGGCGGAACGTCATGCTTGCACCGCCCGCCGAAGGCGAGGGATCTCCCGGAGAGGAGAGCACCATCTTCTCCACGCGCTCCGGGTGGGAGGCCGCGTAGGCTGCGGCTGCAAGCGTACCCCCGTAGGAGTGACCGATCAGGACCACCCTCTAGGTCCCGATATCCTTGCGGATCGCCTCCAGCTCCGAGACGTCGCGCTCCAGGGTGTAGTCTCGCGGGTCAGCGAGCCTGGCGGACCTCCCGCAGCCCACCATATCGTAGACGTAGACGTGGAAGCCCTCCCGGGCGAGCTCTCCGAAGTATTCCGAGTCCCCCTTCATACCGGGGATGCCCGGGCCGCCACACAGGAAGATGATGGGCGTCGGACGGGCACGGACCTCGGCGGGGACACGGACGTAGGCGACGCGCGAGCCGGTAAGAAGCTCCCAGAACCGTTGCCCAGCCGTGGGGGCGGGAGGCAGACGTGGGTCTTCCATCGGGAGCAGGGCCGTCCACGCGAAGGCGCCCGCGACCAGGGCGGTGCCGGCGCAGAACCACACCGCGGGGACACGCCGACGCTGATCTGGCCCGGCCCTCCGCGTGACGAGCAGCAGGCCGAGGGGATAGGCCGCGCAGAAGGCGGCTAGACCGGCTAGCAGGAACAGGGGCAGCCGGTCCGTGACCGTGGCCGCACCAAGGAATGCTCCCGTGCTGGCGACCCCGAACAGCGCCGCCAGCAAGGCGAGGACTACGCGGCCCGTCGAAACGAGCGCTCACCTCGGTGTCTCCGGGTGCGGCAGATGAACCGCTCTTCCAGCCGCCGAACGCCTAGTAGACGTGGGCCGCGGCGAAGAGGAGGTCCAGTCGTACGCGGCAAGCCATCTTCGTCCTAGCGAAGCTCGCACCCATCGCCAAGTTCTCCAGATCCGCAACCCGGGCACAGGATGTCGTGTGGCACAGAAGCTTGCGATAGAGCTTTCACTGCCGGTTCCTTGGTTAGTAGCCGATCCTTTGCCATGACTTGTCCCTGCGGCATCGTTCGGACACGAGTTGTCCTCTAAGATGCCGCTCTGCGTTGTGCTGGACTTGGCGCACCCGCTCTCGCGTAACACCTAGCTCGTTGCCGACCTCGGCCAGGGTAGCCGGCTCCCGGTCGTCCAGCCCGTACCTGCGCACCAAGACGTACCGCTCACGGGCCGACATCTCTCCCATCGACTCCTTGAGTCGGGTGTTCTCCATATCCCGGATCACCGCCTCGGCTACCTCCGAGGCTTGCTCGTCCTCGACGAAATCGTCGAGCTCCGTTGAGTCGTCCTCACCCCTCACGGGTCGATCGAGACTGAACACGTCCACAAGCAGCCCGGCGAAGGCGCGTACCTCCCGGACGGTCCACCCGAGCTTCATGGCGACCTCCTCGTCGGCAGGCTCACGTCCGAGCGTGGCCGAGAGTTCGTTGCGGGTGCGCGCTGCTTTGCGGACCTTATCCTGCGCGTGCGCCGGCAGCCGTATGGCGCGACCCTTGTCTTCGATCGCCCGCCCTATCGCCTGCCTGATCCACCAGGTGGCGTAGGTAGAAAAGCGGTTACCCAGCTCGGGATCGAACCTCTCTGCGGCCTTCATCAGGCCTATGTTGCCCTCCTGGATGAGGTCCTCGAAGGGCAGCCCGTAGCCGCGGTACTTCTTGGCCACGGATACCACCAGACGGAGGTTCTTCTCGATCAGGCGCTCCCTCGCGCGGGCGTCCCCGCTCCTGGCCCGCCGGCCGAGGTCCAGCTCCTCCTCTTGTGTGAGGAGCCTGCCCCTGCCTATGCGCCCCAGGTATCCGGTCAGAAGCTCCGGCGCCTCTTCACCGCGGCTCTGGCTCGCGAACGAGGAGCGCCCGGGGTACGCTGCTTCGTCTCCCCCGGGAAGGCTCGCCTCTTTCGTACGGTGGCCATCTACGCGCTCCATCTCAGGCCGCCTCCCTCGTGCCGGTGCCTGCGGGGGCGAAGAAAGCCTCGGGGTCGATAGGGAAGATGAGTCGCACCCTGCGGCCGGGTTTCCCTCCTCCAACGATCTTCAGCGCACGCTCGATGGAAGAGGTAGTGACACGCGCCCGGTAAGTGAGTGCGCCCTCACGGATCTCGACAGTCACGCAAATCATCTCGGTGTTCCCTTTTTTCCTTCGCTTCTCAACTCCGGACACCGGAGCGCACAACCACGCCCGACTCCGGAAGCTTCTACCGAGAAACGTACCAAGAGACCGGGTGGAGAGGCATCCCCCGAAAGGTGGAACCTAGAGGTGGAGATCATCGTGCACGGAACATCACGGGCCTACGCGGGCCGCGGTTATCGCCCAGGGCAACGGCTGACAGAGGCGCCAGGTGCTTCCCGCAGACCGGAGAGGTACCCGCCTCATCTCGTCGCTTCGCTCCGCGAAGCATCACTCACCAGACATCTTCTTTCCTTTCGCTATCGGTTTTCGTCAGGGATCTCACGAATTTGCGAAGAAGGCCTGCGCCCCTCCTGAGCTCCCACGCCAGGGACGATGCCAGGCCCGCACCGCGCCGCTTGCGGGGGTCACGCAACGCTCTTGCTAGACGGTTCTGCTTTGCCTCGTGCATCAGCTCTTCGCGACGCTGCTTCCACAGCTCCAGGTCCATCATCTCTCGCTTCTCCGATCCTTCTCTCACGCATAACCTATCGGGATGGCCGTGCATCTTCGTCCTTCTTTGTCCTCCTCCCGCGGCACCTCCTCGCCCGGTCTTGCGACGCCGCGCGTTGGATCATTCCGGGTCGGCGTCCCTGTCTATGGGCGGACGGAGCAGGGTGGCGGCGATGAGGGCGCCGAGGACAACGCAGCCCGCGCCCAAGAGGAAGGCTGCGTGGTAGCCGGAGTTGAGGGCGGCGGGCTGGAAACCTTCGAGACTCGCCGTGTAAGCAGCCGCGACGGCAGCGAGTGCCGCGAGGCCCAGGGCCCCGCCCTTCTGCT
This sequence comes from Rubrobacter sp., assembly GCA_035641035.1. Taxonomy (GTDB): domain Bacteria; phylum Actinomycetota; class Rubrobacteria; order Rubrobacterales; family Rubrobacteraceae; genus Rubrobacter_D. Next base: position 11,980 of record DASQVA010000025.1, read on the forward strand.
GGGAGGTGTTCACGAGGCCTGAGGCCAGGCCCGCCTCGGCCTCGGGGACGCCGGCGG
>DASQVA010000026.1:0-4126 GCA_035641035.1 Rubrobacter sp.
TACTACAACCGCGCCTCCGCCCTTGTGGCTACGGGCGAGCGCGAGAAGGCCCGCGACGACCTCAAGACTGTCTACAGGGTGGACTCCAACCGCCGCCTCAGACACGCAGCCGAAGAGGCCCTGAAGAGCCTCGAAAAGGCATAGAGAGTTCCTTTAGACGCTCGGGACGCTCGGAGGTTCGGTTGCCAGCTTCTCCGAGACGTCGCCGACGCTCACCGATTCTACCCGCGGCGCCTCGAACCACACGCCGTCCAGGACGTTGCGAAGCCCGACACCGCCCCTATCTATAGCCTGCTGCACCTTCGGCTGCAGCTCCTTCGCAGTGCCCTCCAACCAGGGTAACTACTCGAGAATGCGTTGGCTGATTCTCGAACCTGTGAGCCTCTTTCCCCTATTTTGGTAGCTCATCCCTTATCCGCGGCTCCGGGACGCAGGTCTGGTAGCCGTTGGTGTACCACCCGTGGGGGCTGTGACCCCCTTCAGGACCGACCTATAGACCTCCAAGTGGCGCTCTGCGGTCGCGGGCCAGGAGAGGTTCCCGGCGTAGGCGCGCCCCGCTGCTCCCAGGCGGGTGCGCATCGAGGAATCTCCCAGCAGGTCCGAGAGTACGGTGGAGAGCCCGGCGGCGTCCCGCTGCCCCACGAGCCGGACGAGTTGGCCATCTACCAGATCCGGCTCGGGAGGATCTGGGCGGGTCGCGACCACAGGCAGGCCGTGTGCGAAGAGCGTGAGCAGGGTGCCGCTCTTGAGAGTGACGCCGTCGTTGAACGGCAGCGCCCCTACGTCGACGCCCGAGAGTAGCCGGGACGCCTCTTTCTCCGACACATAGCCCGTCATACCCACGGAGCCATCGAGCCCGAGCTCCCCGACAAGGGCTCGAAGCTTGTTCCAGTACCAGTTGGCCTCGTCCCCCAGGGCCAGGCTCTCGACGCCGCCGACGAGCAGCAGGCGTGCCTGGGATCTTCCTTTAAGCACCCCCCGGTACGCCTTAAGCAGGTTCTCTATGCCCTTGACCGGGTGCAGAAAGCCGAAGTAGGCGATAATCTCCGCCTCGCGAGGCCAGCCGTATCGTGAACGCAACTCTTCTCTGGCCTCGGCGCGATTTACCGGGGCGACGTCCACGTTGGCCACGAGTGGGATGCGGCGCAAACGAGGTACCAGCCACGGCAGTCGTTCGGTAATGGTGGTTTCGGCGTAGTAGTTCGTCGTGATCAGGGCATCGCTCCCGGTGAGCAAGAAGCCGTCCTCGCGGTCCCAATAGCCTCGCCGCTGCCCGCACGTCTTGAGTATCTCGACTAGCTGCTTCGGGACGCCGCGTGGTTTCCACTCCCACCAGCCATACTCGTGCACCGTCGTCACCAGGGGAGCATGGCACCCGGCAGCGCGCAGAAGCGGCGGCAAGAAGAAAATGGCGCGCTTGAAGTCGTAGGTACCCGCGGCATGCTGGACGTGGACCACGTCTATCCCCTCGTCGCGCACCGCCCCACGCACGGCCCACGCCAGCCCCGGCAGATCAGGCAGCTCCCAACCGCGCACCACGCCCCTCACGTCCGGGTCTTTGGAAGCCCGGGCCGCTTCTTTGGTGGTAAGCACGAGGGAGGAGACGCCGCGTGCGCCGAGTGCGGAGCGGAGACGCTCGGTGTAGTGTGCCACCCCGCAACGCTCCGGCCGGTACGTACCCGCAACCATCGCCACCTGCGTCAAGCCCGCGACTCCTTACGACGGGGGGGTTTCGCGGTCCTGTCGCCTGCTTCGGCGAGCAGCGAGAGGCCCGCCTGGGCCACCTCTTCGGGCGGTATGTCGAGGCATTGTAGGTTATACGGACACTCGAAGGCGTAGCACGGGCTGCACCAGGTCTCGCGCCTGAGCAGCCGGTGGCGGGCACTGCGGGGCCGCCACTGCTCCTCGAGCTCGGTCCCCGAGAAGAGCACCACGCCCGGCACGCGTAGGGCGTCGAGGAGGTGCATAGTGGAGGTGTTGTTCGTCAGCACGAGCCGCGCGCCCTCGACGAGCGCCGCGAGCTCCGGGACGCCGGTCTCTCCGATGAGGTCCATGGCCCGATCTCCCAGAGCCTCGAACAGCCCGCTGGCGCTCTCCCGGTCCTTCCCGGTTCCGGTCACCACAACCGGCCATCCCGTCTCCTCAGAGAGATAGCCCGCGGCGCGGGCGAAGCGGTCGGTAGGGTAGGTGCGGGCCTGGGCGCTCGCCCAGGGGTTGAGCAAGAGGTACGGCGTGCCCGGGGCCACACCCCGCGCCTCCAGCAGTTGTGCGGCGGTCTCACGGGCCTCTTTGGGCACGCTGATGCTCAGAGTACAGTCCTCGACCCAGAAGCCCAGGTGCTCGATCAGGCGCAGGTTCCGCTCCACCTGGTGCAGCTCGTCGGGGAGGGAGGGCGCCTCGTCCGAGAGTACACTTCCCCCCCACTCCTTAGACTCGCCCAGCCTCAGGGGGATACCCGCGAGGTAGCAGGCATAGCCGGCGGCGTGCGGCGTCTGTTTAAAGGAGGTGAGTATGATCGCCGCATCGTAGGAGCCTCTCCGAAGGGTCTCGATCAGCTCCATCTCCCGCGCCGGGTCAAGGTAGAGGTGCCCTAGATCCTGCCAGAGGACGCGCCAGGCGAGCACCTCGTCCACCCACGGCAGGAGCGGCGCGGCCTTGCTCCCCCCAGGGCTCGCCATCAGCGTGATGTGTGAGGAGGGCAGGTTCTCTTTGAGGGCGCGCAAAACGGGGCCCGTCATAACTACGTCCCCGATGTTGTCTAGGCGCACTACCAAGAGCCGGCGAACCTCCCCCCACGGCCCCGCCAAAGCCCCCTTCATCGCGCCTCCCCGAGAGATTCCTCTTCGCCCATAGCGGGCCCCGCATCGAAGCGGCCCTCGAGAAAGGGAGCGACCGCGGACAGCACGTCCTCCGCGGAGACATCTTCCAGACAGGTGTGCCACGGGCGCTCGTTCAGCGTGCACTCTCCCGCGTACCAGCAGGGCTGTTGGGTAAAGTCCGAGACGTTGCGCTGAGGACAGTCAGGGTACCCTTGGAGGTCTACGTGCGGAGGCGGCTGGCCGTAGCGGCCGTGCCAGGAGGGGCCGAAGAGCGTCACCGTCGGCACGCCAAGAGCGGCGGCGATGCGCGCGGGGCCCGTGTCCGCCCCCACGGCAATGTCGGCGAACGAGAGGGCGGCGGCGAGCTCGCGGAGCGCCCCGCGCTGCCACACACACGCCCGCTCCCCGACGAGCCGGAAGACGCGCTCCGCCTGATCCGGATCTGAGCCGACCGGCACCACAATGTCCGCACCGTGGCGCTCGCAGAGAGCCCGGCCCAGAGAACCCCAGCTCTCCTCCGGCCAGCGCTTCACCTCCATTCCCGCATCTGGTAGGAGGAAGACGAGCGGCCGACGCAGCCCGGTGAGCTCTTCGGCGGCGACGGAGCGTTCTTCGGGGGTGAGGTGCAACCGGGCAGGAGAGATAGCCTCCGACCGTATCAGGCCCTCCTCTGAGAGAATGCGCAAGAAACGCCCATCAACACGCTCTTCGGGAGGTGGCGACCGCCACAGATTGTCCACCGTGATCGGCGCGCCGCAGTTACGGATCAGGTCGTCTATGCCATCGTAGGACGTGTCCGAGACCACGAGGTCCCAGTCCTTTCGTGTGAGCATCTCCTCCACCACCTCTCGGGCGCTGTGCGGGCGAGTGGGAGCGGGGTTGGGAGCGTACACCACCTCGTGGATCAGGGGGTCATCCTCCAGCAACGCGCCGCCGGGCGGGAAGGTCAGCACGGTAAGTCGCGCTTCAGGGTGCGAGCGGGCGAGGGCCTGGATGGCGCCCAGCGAGATTAGGACATCCCCAAGCCCACCGAGCAGCTCCACGAACAAAATCTCACGTACAGAGGCTACCTCACGATCCTCCCCCGGTTCCGGGGAGTAGCGTCGGAACCGGGGGAGCAGACTCATCTCGCCACCCGAGCCGGAGCGCCCGTCTTTAGGTGCCCCCTCGAACTCGCCGTCGCTCATCCATCGCCTCCACCGCTGCACCTCCGGCTGAACCAGAATAGTAATATCCGCTTTGATCCGGTTAGTAAGCCCTAGTGGCGAAGAGTAGCGCAAGCTTGGAGTCGGTGCCGTACCGGTTTC
>DASQVA010000027.1:0-27974 GCA_035641035.1 Rubrobacter sp.
AGGAAGGGGAGCTGGCTCGCCAGGATCGCCCCCGGCGAGGCCCTACCCCCCGTCCCGAGCGCGAAGGCGCCGATTCGCTCCAGCTGCTCGAACCCGAGGATGCCGACCAGGTTGTTCGCCAGCAACACCGTCACGAACAGCCACAAGGCGAGGAAGATCGGTGGGTCCGACCAGAAACCCTCGTTGGGTCGGCGGCCGAGGATCTTGCGCAGCGTCGGAACGCAGAGGACCAGTCCGATCAGGCCCGCTGCCGCCACCGCGACGGCCGTGACCGCCAGAAGTCTGGGCGGGTAGACGCCGGCGGGCACCTGTCCGGTGAGAGAGACCGCTCCCAAGAGACCCCCCGTAGCCAGGGCGAGCAACGACACGAACACGAGCACAATCCAAAGCGAGATCTCCGCTCGCCGGCTCCTCCTCGACCACTGCGCGAGGATAGCCAGGATGCCCACGAAGACTGTAACCGAGAGAGAGCTGAGTAGGTTCTCCATAAGACTACCCAGAGCGTAACACAGACAAAAACCGGGCCGCGCATGATCCGCGACCCGGGCGCATCTCGCTGGGCTAGGAAGGGGAATAAGCCCAGTGATCGGAAATATAAGGGATCAAGGTTACATTGCCGCTACTTGCAGGCAACAACCAGGTAACAAGTTAGCCGTCAGCTTTCAGTATCAGCGGTCAACTTTTTGCTCCGGTTTCGGCTAGCGCTCGCTTCGAATGCGGATAACCTTAAGGATGGTCCTCTTCGCTACTACTACGGGACGCCGTCCTGCGGAGCGGCCGATGCCTGTATTTAAGGATCCCTGTTCTCGCCCCGCTCGAGACCGTCCAGGATGGGGCCGAGCGCCTGGTCGCGCGCGGTCTCGTAGTCTTCGAGGTTTTGGGCGTCGCTCGCCAGCCCGGCGATGCGTCCCGTGAGGCCGGTGCCGCCCTTCGCGGCGAGTATGCGCCAGGCCAGCAGGCGATAAGTGCGCTCGAGGTGCGGATCCTCTTCCCCGCCTTCGAGCAGGCCCTCCAGAAGTGTGTGCAGTGCCTTGGCCTCGCCCAGGGAGAGGCGTAGCTCGACTACTTTGCTATCTGGCAAACTAGCGGATCTTCTCCAGGTAGATGCGGTCCTGGGTTATTACCACCTGCAGGTTCGCTGGCGATCCGCGCAGGTAGCCGCGCCACTCCCGGTCGAAGACCTCCGAGTCCTTGGCGTCGGTTTTGAGTACTATTCCCTCTTCGGTCTCGTCCAGCACGGCCGGGTGCTCGGAGAGCTGGCCCCGCCTGACGGGATCGCGGCGGTAGATCGAGTTCCGCGACCTGAAGCTCTGCACGCTCGACGGCGTGGTGTTCAACTCCTGGGCAATCCACTCATCCCCCCGCCCCTTCTCGACCCAGCGCCGGATCTTGGACGCGTGCGGCTTTAGTGCCACCCTTCTATTTCCCAAGGCCCCTTCTCCTCTGAGCGGTCCAGTTTTATAGGTCATATGTACCACTTTTTGTTACTCGACGCCATATATGTTAAGACACTTCTGCTCGGGAAAGCCTAGGAGCCGCAATCAGCCTGCGGCCCTCGCAGCCATCCCGAGCACGACGAGGCCTCGGGCGCTCCAGCAGACTGTGCGCAACCAATTGGACGCCACCAGGGAGCGGTGGGAGGCGGAATCGAAGCCGCCCCCGAGCTCGCGGTGGCGCGGCGACTGCAGCACGGCCGTCGAGAGCCACACCACCGCGAGGAGGGCGAGCCCGGTGACCGCGAGCCACAAGGGAACCCCTTGTGGAGGACCAAGAACGAGGGCGACGGCGGTCGCGGCCTCCGCGAGCATCGGCGGCCCGACCACGAGGCCCGTGAGATGCGAGTGGGCCCCGGAGTAAGCGGGGAAGCCTCCGGCCCCGACGCGGGCGAAGAGGGGGTAATGCACGATCTGGACGAACCAGATGATGCCTACCATGACGGAGGTCACCGCGAGGTGGACGAGGAGCACCAGTTCCAACGGGATCAGACATCCCTGCCGAGGAGAACGTCAGCGGCGGCGAGGCCCGAGAGCGCCGCGCCCTCGACCTTCGCCTGCCCGAAAGCGTCGCCGCAGAACAAGAGCGGCGGGCTAGCTGAGGTGATGAGGCAGGACTCGGGATGGGTCTCTGTGACCCAGCTGTAGCGCCACCTGGCGAGGGAGGTATCCGTGGTTATAGGTTCGAGGTCGGTGCCGAGTTGGTCTCCGGCAAGTGCGAGAAGAGAGCGCGTGATCTCCGCCTCGTCATCTTCGAAGTGGGCGCGACTCCACCGCGGGCCCGCGTGGATGGTGACGGCCGGCGCCTGCGAGATACCCTTGCGGCGGTTGTCCCCGATCCAGTCCAGCGGCTCGCCCTTGATCTGCATCCCGCCCGGCTCGGGCACGCCGGTGGGTCCGTCGAGCAGAGCCATCAGCGCGAGGCACGGGTCGTAAGAGATCTCTCGGAGCCGTCGGCGCGCGCTATCCGGGAGCGCGTAGCCGCCCGACTCAACCATGCATAGAGACTGCGGGACCGGCGCCGTCAGGAGCAGTGCGGCTCCCGCTACGCGCAAACCGGACTCGCACGCGACCTCCCAACCGCCGCCGCCGGGCTCCACGCGAACGACCCTTTCGCCGGTCTGTACGTCGAGGCCACGGGCGAGGTGTTTGGGAATGGAGGTCATGCCCTCCGAGCCCCGGTAGCGGGGGTGGCCGTCCTCGGCACGCTCGCCCGCGGCCTCTGCGAAGCCGCGGGCCCATTCCTTGGCTGCGCCCGCCGCGAGCCAGCCTTTGACGAGACTGGCGAAGCGATCGCCCCGAACAGTGAAGAACTGGGCACCGTGATCGAAGTTGCCCTCGCCGAGGCGTCGGGTCGCCATCCGGCCGCCGACGCCGCGGCCCTTGTCCAGCACCGTTACGCGCCACCCTTCACTCTGTAACTCGTGGGCGGCGAGCAGACCCGAGATGCCCGCCCCGACGACGATGCAGGTGTTCGCGCCGGCGGTCACGTTCTACACGCTTCTCTGGGTTGATCCATGTTCTGATCCTCTCTCCAGCTCGAGTGCGTCAGCCGCCCGTCGGATGCTTTGTAAGTGTACGTCCACTGTATCCTCGACCCTGCGAGCATAGCCACCGGCCATCGTCAGGGCGACCGGGATGCCGCGGTCTCGACAGGCTCCAAGGACCAGGCAGTCGCGCCCGGCGAGGCCTCTCTTCGTCACGGCTAGCCGGCCGAGGCGGTCGTCCTCGAACGGGTCAGCTCCAGCCAAGTAGATCACGAGCTGAGCCTCCGCCGCGTCCAGCGCGGCCTCCAACCCCCCTTCGAGGGCAGAAAGGAACTCAGCGTCGTCTGCGCAGTCGGGAAGCGGCGCGTCAAGGTCGCTCTCCTCCTTGTGGAAAGGAAAGTTCTTCGCGCCGTGGATCGAGAACGTGAAGATCGTTGGATCGCCCTGCATTATGGCCGCTGTTCCGTTGCCCTGATGTACGTCGGTGTCGATGACGAGCACCCGTTCGACGAGCCCTGCGGCTTGGACGGCGCGGGCCGCGATGGCGGAGTCGTTGAATACGCAGTACCCCTCGCCCCGGTCGGCGAAGGCGTGGTGCGTCCCGCCGGCGAGGTTCGCGGCGAGTCCGTCCTCTAGCGCGGCGAGACACGCGCCCAAAGTGCCCCCCGAGGCGCGTCGGGAGCGCTCGACCATGCTGGGCGACCACGGGAAGCCGATGCGGCGGACCTCCTTGTCCGTGAGCACGCCGGATACTACGCGCTTCAGGTAGTCTGGGTGGTGGGCGCGCAGTATCTCCTCATCCGAGACCGGTTCCGCCACGCGCAGCTCGCCCGGGCCGCAAATGTCGGACTCAGCCACCCGCTCGCGCAGCATCGAGTACTTGACCATCGGGAAGCGGTGTCCCTCGGGCAAGGGCAGCACGAAATGGTCGCTGTAGAAAACTTTCACGGCTTTGTCCCTCTCCTGTTCACCCTACCAATGTAGTACACGCGGCGGGGGCGGGTAGGAAGAGCTTTCATAAAACCGCCTAGAACGCTGTGGTAGCATCGCCTCTTTGTAGAGGCATGGACGATTCAGCACAACAACAGCTCTTCGCGGAGACCCCCGGCAGCATCGAGCCGCCAGAAGAGCGCCTGTATCTCGGGACCTCCGGCTGGTCGTACGCGGACTGGGAGGGTACGGTCTACCCCCCGGGGACTACTCCCGCCTCTAGGCTAGCCGAATACGTCAAGCACTTCGCGACGGTGGAGATAGATTCAACCTTCTACGGCGCTCCCACGAGGAGAACCGTCGAGCGGTGGCGTACTGTCGCGCCGCGAGGCTTCCTCTTCGCTGCTAAGTTCCCGCAAGCGGTAACGCATGAGACCAACCTCGTCGGCTCGGAGGCAGAGGCGGAGAGATTCGTGCGCACGATGGCCGATCTCGGCGACAAGCTCGGCCCGCTCCTCTTGCAGCTCCCGCCTTCCTTCGGGGTCGAGGGCATGGGTGTCCTCGAAGACTTCTTGAAACGCCTGCCCGGCGGCTTCCGTTACGCCGTAGAGGTGCGCCACCGGAGCTGGCTGGGCTCCGACCTCCCCAAGATGCTGCGCGAGCATGGCGTGGCGCTCACTCTCATCGACTACCCCAGGATGCCGAGGATGGAGGAGGCGACGGCCGGCTTCTCCTACGTGCGCCTGCTCGGCGACCGGCGGGAGTTCCCTTCGGGGCACACCCACCCGAAGAAGGAGCGCGACGAGGATTTGCGGTGGTGGTCGGGCCTCGTCGGAGGGTTCCTCGAAGAAGGCAGGACCGTCTTTCTCTACGCCAACAACCACTACCAGAACCACTCGCCCTCCACGCTCGAGCGGTTCCTGGAGTTGAGGCGAGGCGATGGGTGAGCCGCCCAAGCCGATCTGAAGAAGAGCACTCCTTGAACCGAGAGGGAAGGCGATGACGTCTTCGCCGACGCCTTTCGTTTTTCGGAGGCTCTCTTAGATACCACGCTTCTTGTAACTGCATATAAATGCAGCACCACAGCATGTAGAGAGTCACGTTCTAACATCGGCGAGGCGGTACATTGGTCCTGGCCCGTTAGAGTCGGAGCTATGCAGAATCTGGTTTATGAGCTTCCGAGAATAGGCCTTACCCGAAGGTGGGTGCATAAAGGAAGCGCCCTTCCCGAACGGTCTGGCGTGGCCTGTTCCTACCGGTCGGGACGGTGGGTGCCGGGTGGAGCGGTAGCCGCGGGCTAGCCCAAGGCCAGCAGGGCGGTCGCGACGCCAAGGGCCCCGGTGAGGACGACGGTGGCGAGGCTCGCCGCCCGGAAGGCCCGCTCGGAGATCCGCCCCACGAACGATGCGCCCAGGACCTTCCCCGCGACGGCCGCCGGGACCAGTACCGCCGCGAGCGGCAGCATGCCGCCGTCCACCGACCCCCCGAAGGCGAGTACGACGAAGGCCACGACGCCCGCGACGAGGAAGTACAGGGCGCTGGTCGCCCTGAAGGGGCGCTTGGGGACGCCGCGGGAGGCGAGCAGCAGGACTATCGGGGGACCGGCGAGGGCCGTCGAGGTGGAGAGTGCCCCGCTCGCAGAGCCCGCCAGGACCGTGGCCCACCCCGTTTCTGCCCCGGGGAGCCGAACATCACAGAGGAGCACCAGCGCCGAGAGCGCCACCGCCGCCCCGACCGCGAGCTCCAGGTACTCCGGGTCCGCCGCCCGCAGGACCCACGCCCCCGCGACGCTTCCGACGAGCGCGGGCGCCAGCAGCGCCGCCACCAACCGCCCATCGGCCTCGCGCCACGAGTCCCTGACCACGTCCGCGCTGACGAAGACCGAGAGGACGGCCGTGAGCACGACGACCGTCTCCGGGCCGTAGGAGAAGAGCAGGAGCGGGGCGCACACGAGGGAGAAGCCGAACCCCGTCAGCCCGGCGACGCACCCCGACAGCAGCGCCGCGAGGAACGCGATGAGGAGCGGGGCGGCCAACGACACGGAACGCCCCCCTCAGGAGGGCCGCTCGTCGGCTCGTCCGCCGACACGATCACGTGCCTCGAACACCATGACGGTGGCGCCGTCTCTCGCGAGTGCGTCCCTGCGCGCCCTCGCTCGGCCCGTCACGCGGCCTGGCGCCCGGCCATCACGCCGCCGTCCACGGGCAGCACGGCCCCCGTGATCCACCCAGCCTCGTCGCTCGCTAGGAACAGGATGGCCTCCGCTACGTCCCTCGGTTGCCCGTTGCGCCCGATCGGGTGGAAGGCGTCGAAGGTCGGTAGCACCTCGCGGACCTCCTCGGGCGTCATGAAGCTCCCGTAGATCGGTGTCTCCACGACCGCCGGCGCCACGGCGTTCACCCGGATGCCCTTGTCGGCAAACTCGATGGCGAGGTTGCGCGTTAGAGCGTGGCGGCCGGCCATCGCAGCCGAGTACGCGCTCGACGGCGTCGCCCCCACCGCCTGCAGCGCCCACAGCGACCCCGTGTTCACGATTGCGCCCCCGCCCCTTCCGAGCATCTCGGGGATTGCGGCCTGGGAGGCCAGGAAGGTCCCCCTCAGGATCGTGTCCACGTAGGCGTCGAAGTCCTCCTCGGTGTGCTCCAAGAACGGCTTGGGCGCGAAGATCCCGGCGTTGTTCACGAGCACGTCCACCCCGCCGAAGCGCTCGACGGCCGTCGCCACGAGCCGCCCGGCGGTCTCGGCCTTCCCGACGTCTCCCGCCACCGTGGCGACCCTCTCCCCGGACGGGTCAAGCTCGTGGGCCGCCTCCTTCAGCGCCCCCTCGCGCCGGCCGTTGAGCACCACGCCCGCGACATCCCTCTCCAGGAAGCCCCTCGCCGCGTCCTTGCCGATGCCCGTCGCGCCGCCCGTGATGAGCGCCACCTTGCCGCTGAACCCCATGCCGATCCTCCTCGATATCAGTTTTTCGATCTGCTAGTAGGTAGACGACGACGAAAAATAATAGCCGCCGCTCGTGTTTGGCGTGCTTCCCTTACGCCACCCCCTATCCCCGGAGCGCCGAGCGCGCGATGGCGTCGAACCGGGTGACCGTGGCGGGGTGTTGGGTGCTGACGACGGCACGAGCGGCGGCCAGGCCGGCGCGGAGTGCTCCCTCGATGTGACCGGCATACGCTGTTGCGGTTTCCGTCGAGGCCCAGCGGATGCGGTCGTGAACAGCATCCTGGAACACGGCCGCCCCATAGGTCGTGGTCGCGGCGCGGGGCGCGACCAGCCTCGGCATGGTGAAACGTTCGCGGCTCCAGTCCGTAATGTGGAGCTCACGCGGACGAGAAGCATGTCGCCCGTACAGGCGCGTCAGTTGCCCGCGGAAGGCCGCACCGATCGCTTCGGCGTCCAGCCCGGAGAACCGGTCGGCGAGGCCGAAGGCGAACAGCGCGGCGGGAGCCGCGTCGGGGCCGCTGTGGTCGTGAAATTCCAGGAAGGGCCCGGTGTGGCTGATCGCGGACCCGGACAGACCCTCCGCGCGCCAGAACGGGTGATCGTAGACGGCCACGGCCTTCACCGTTGCTCCCATCCACACGGCGGTCGCTTCTGCCGCCGCCTTCACGGGGTCCGGCAGCGCAGGGGTGAAAGAGATCTGCTCGGCGGCCAAGGCCGGAGGTACGGCCACGATGACGTGATCGGCCCGCAAGGCGCCGCTGCGAGCGACGACCGTCACGCCGTCCTCGGTCGCGGTTAGGGAGGTGACAGGATCGTCCAGGCGCAGGGTGCCGCTGGCGAGCCGATCGGACAGTCGCTGGGCGAGCGACTGCGCCCCCGCGGTGAACCGAGACGAGGCGACATCGATGGGGTTGCCGTCCAGACGATGCACGCCGTGGCGGTCGGCTTCGAAGACGGCGTCGCCGTGGAGGTGTTGTGGGAATGTCTCGATGCCGAGCTGGTCGACGTAGGAGCGGGTCAGTGGTTCGTTCGGCCAGAACCAGGTCGCGCCCATCTCCACTGCCCCGGTGCCGGCGGGCAGGCTGCGAGCCCGGCCGCCGACCCGATTGCGGGCTTCGTGGACCATGACGGTCATGCCGGCGCGATACAGCGCGTCCGCCGCGCTCAGACCCGCGATGCCCGCCCCGACGACGACCACACCGAAATGCGCAAGCTTCACGTTGTTCACGGCTGCGGTTCGCGGCTGTTGGTCGCGTCCAGGACGATCCGGAAGCGAGGCTTGCCGGCGGCCAGGCGCGCGACCGCTTCCCCCGCCCGTTCCAGAGGCATGCGTTCGATCATCGGCCGCACGTCGTTGACCACGGCGAACCGCATCGTCTCCTCGGTGTCCAGGGCGCTGCCGGTGAGGTGACCAGTGAGGATCTGGGAGTTCCTCACCAGCTGCGCGGCGGGTACCTCGACTGTTCCGCCGTCGATCCCGATCATCGTCAGGCGGCCATACACGCGAAGACCGTCGATGAGTTCGGGGACGGGCTCGGTCGTCGGCGCGGTTGACAGAATCAGGTCCGCGCCGCCCAGTTCTCTCAGCGCGGCGCCCGGCGCGGCTGCGGCGCCGTCGATGTAGTGGTGCGCGCTGAGCCGGCGGGCGAGCTCTTCCCGCTCGGGACCGCGCGCGATCGCGATGACCTCGTAGCCCATCTTCGCCGCGAACTGCACGGCGAGGTGCCCCAGCCCTCCCAGCCCGAACACCGCCACCCGAGCCCCCGCCGGAAGCTTCGCCTGGCGGACCGCGTTGAAGGTAGTCACCCCGGCGCAGCCCATCGGGGCGGCGTCGAAGAAGTCCAACCCCTCAGGAATGCGAGCCAGCGCGTCGGCCGGGACGGTCACCGACTCGGCCCATCCCCCCTGATACGACAGGCCGGGAACCGCCCGTTCTGTGCAGTGCACGACATCACCGCGGCGACAGAAATCGCAGTGCCCGCAGCTGCCTCCGAACCACCCGACCTCTACCCGGTCACCGACCGTCCAACCGTCCACGCCCTCGCCGAGCTCGGCGACGACGCCGGCGATCTCGTGGCCGGGAGTGACCGGAGTCCGCGCCCCCTTGGCCTTGGCCGTGGAGATGTCGGCGCCGCACACCCCGCTCGCAGTCACCTCGACACGCACCCAACCGCGTGGCGGCGCGCTCACATCAACACGCTCCGGGACGAGCGGGCCATCTTCGGTGTTGACGCGCATCACCACAGGTCTCGTCATGCCATTACTCCAGTCTCTCAGCCACACACGGGCGGGCTATAAGCCGGTTTCAGTCCTCGGGTAGTCTAGGAGCTGGGCCGGTCGCGTGGTAGGGGCCTGGCATGAACCTGGGTATAAGGACCGGCTATGCCTACTGCGGCGTTCTCCAGCTCACCGGTCGGTACCCCGCGGCGCGAGAGCCAGGTCCCTTACGTTTCGCAGGTTGTCGTCGTGCGGCAACGTGGCCGTGCTCGCCGGGATATGAGCGCTGGTTATGACTCGGCCGACCGGCGCAAACCCGAGAGAGCGTTCCTCAGCGCGAGTGCAAATATCGAAGCGACGGCGAGTGATAAGATGCGTGTATGTCGGAACGCTTGAGTCTGGAGGGACTGCGCTACGTGCGGGCGGTCGCGGAGACCGGGTCGTTCAGCGCGGCCGCCCGCGCGTATGGAGTGACGCAGCCCGCGCTGTCCAATGGCATCGCGAAGGTGGAAGGGACGCTTGGCGAGCGGTTGTTCGACCGCTCGCCGCGCGGGGTGACCCTGACCGCGTTCGGCGCCCAGATCCTGCCACTGGTCGAACGTGCGATGGCGGCGTTGGATGGCATCGCCACCGAGGCGAGTAGGTGGAACGCGCCCCGGGACGAGACGATCCGCATGGGCGTTTCCCCGCTGATCGACCCGAAGCTCGTCGCGAGCGCCTACAGCGCCGTGTGCTGCCTGGCTGCCCCTCCGGGACCCCGTCAGTTGGTTCTGCGCGAGGCTAATGTGGCCGAGCTCCGAGAGGGCCTGATCTCCGGCGAACTCGACCTCATCCTGATCCCGTCGGTTGCGCCCATGCCGCGCTACGAGCATCGCATCGTCGACTCCGAACCGGTCGTCGTCGTCGAGTCCAGACCCGGCGGTGACGGTCCCGTCGAACTGGCCGACATGACCGGAAAACAGCTGATCCTCGTGCCGGACACGTGCGGGCTGACGACCTTCACCCGCGACCTGTTCCAGTCGCACGGCCTGCCCGTGCGCGCCTACCCGGGCGAGGCCTCGAGCTACCGCGTTTTGGAGGAATGGGCGAATCTCGGCCTCGGATCGGCGATGATTCCGAGGTCGAAGCTGGCCGCCCCCGACGCCAAGCACCGCCCCCTCGCTGAGGACGGTTTGGAGGTGGAGATCTTCTACGAAGCGGTCTGGGACCCCAACTCCGCCCTGGCAGCGGACCTACGAACCCTCGTCGACGACCTGACGCACGCCAGCAACCCGGCTCCAAAGTCATAAACATTCGTTATCTCCCCATTTGTTGCGACGGCCTACCGGGCAGGGCAGCCGAGCGGTAACGTATCGCCCGTCGAAAGAACGAACGAAGGAGAACCGACCATGGCTTACCTGGAGATCACCCTGAAGATCGACGACGCCGACCGTCCGGCCGCCGCTGGCGTCTACCAGCAGTACAAGCGGCCCTTCCTCGACACCATCACCGGTGCTTCCAGCAAGGAACTGCTCGTGCGCGACGAGGACGTGCAGGTGCTCCACGGCTTCGACACCACCGACAACGCGCAGGCCTACCTCTCGACGGAGATCTTCACCAAGGACGTCGTCGGGGGACTCTCGCCGCTGCTGAAGGCAGAACCCGAGATCCGCATATACGAGACCGCCTGAGAAGCGAAGCTATTCTCCGAGCGGGTGTTCGCCGCGGACGACTCGGCCCATCGTCCGGGTTCGGGCCACCGGCCGCCGGGCGATCTACCGCTGATGACCTCGGGCGCCAACCCCGACGCTTCGGGGACCGCCGGGCAGAACGACGCAAGCGAGCAGGGTAGGCGACCTCGGAGGGCGAATCCCGATGTCATCGCCTGATACCGACAAGACCGCGGCGCGCATCGCTCGGGACGACGCCGCGCGCCGGTCCCTGCAGAAGCGTACCCTTGTCGTCGTAGTCGTCAGCCAAGTCCTTGGTGGGGCGGGGCTCGCGGCAGGGATCACGGTCGGCGCCCTGTTGGCCCGGCAGATGCTCGGCGGCGAAGGCCTGGCCGGGCTGCCGGCCGCGCTGTTCACGCTCGGTTCGGCGTTCGCCGCATTCCTCGTCGGCCGCATCACCCAGCGCGCCGGACGGCGCCGCGGGCTCGGCCTGGGGTTCGCCGCCGGCGGGATCGGCGCGATCAGCGTCGTGGCCGCGGCGGCGTCCGGCAGCGTCCCGCTGCTGTTCGTCGCGCTCTTCGTCTACGGCGCCGGCACCGCTACGAACCTGCAAGCCCGGTACGCCGGCACCGACCTCGCGCTTCCCACGCGGCGGGGAACCGCGGTCAGCGTCGCGATGGTCTCCACCACGCTGGGCGCCGTGGCCGGGCCGAACCTGGTCGAACCGTTGGGGCGCGTTGCCGCAGCGCTCGGGATCCCGCCGCTTGCGGGACCGTTCCTGCTCGCCGCGCTCGCCTACCTCGCCGCCGGTGCCGTGCTGTTCACGCTACTGCGCCCGGACCCGTTCCTCGTCGCCCGGCACCTGAGGCAGGCCGCCCCGGAACCGAACCGGAGCGTGGTCGCGCCGGGGGCGGCGCCGAAGCCCGGCGTGGGCGTTGCGGTCGGCGCGACGGTGATGGTGCTGACCCAGATCGCCATGGTCGCGATCATGACGATGACGCCGGTCCACATGCGCGCCCACGGCCACGGCCTCGGCGAGGTCGGCTTGGTTATCGGCATCCATATCGGCGCGATGTACCTGCCTTCGCTGGCCACCGGCGTGGCGGTCGACAAGATCGGGCGCGTGCCGATGGCAGTCGCCTCGGGGGTCACCCTGCTCTTAGCCGGCGTCACGGCGGCCTTCGGTCCCGCGGATTCGTTGGGCGTCCTCATGCTCGCCCTCGCGCTCCTGGGCCTGGGATGGAACTTCGGGCTGATTGCGGGGACCGCGCTCGTGGTCGACGCGACCGTTCCGGAGACTCGCGCCCGCACCCAGGGAAGCATCGACGTGTTGATCGCCCTCGGCGGCGCCGGCGGCGGCGCGATGTCGGGCATGATCATGGCCGGAACGAGCTACGCGACCCTGTCCCTCGCGGGCGGCGTCTTGTCGCTCGTGCTGATCCCCGTCCTGTTCTGGGCACGGCGCCCCTCGCCAACGCGCGGCTTGGCGCCGCACGTTCGCGAAGAAGCGACCACCCGCCACCCCGGAAGAAGGGAGCCGAGTTGACAACGGATCGGAACGCCGGCAAGGCCTCTCGAGCAACCCACGGCAGGAGCCCGAAAGACCCGCACGGCGACCCGCGCCCGCCGACGCACAGCAGCACGAGGACCTTCGCGTTCGGGAGCACCGAGGCGCCGAACGGGGCCGGACGGTGACCGCCCAGTGCGGATCCGCGCGGAGAGAGCGGGACCGGCTGATCGCCCACCTCGCCCGCATAGGCATCGACGCGCCGGTCGTGCCCTACCCGGAGCACTCTTCGATCGAGGAGGGCTAGCGGCTGCGCGGCGACCTGCCCGGCACTTTCACCAAGAACCTGCTGCTGAGGAACAAGAAGGACCGGCTGTTCTTCGTCACCGCCTTCGAGGACACTGACGTCGCCCTGAAGGCCCTCCACACAAGGATCGGTGCGCAAGGCCGGCTCGGGTTCGCCTCCCCCGACGCGATGGCCGAGCTGCTGCACGTCCATCCCGGGACGGCGACCCCGCTCGGGCTGATGAACGACACCGAGAACGCCGTCATCCTCGTCGTCGACGAAGCCCTCCTCGGCGCCGAGCAGTTCAACTTCCACCCGATGACCCACACCGAGAGCATCGGCCTGACCTGACCGCAGTTCCGCGCCTTCTTGGCATCCTGCGACCGCGAACCGCTCGTCTTGCGCCTCGATTGAAGGGTAGTCGCGGCCGTCGCAGGGGAAAACGGGCCAGATCTTCGCGAGAAGGGGGCAAGGATGAGCCGCAGCGCAAGGGAGGTCAAGGAGTTTTTCGAGCGGGTGGCGGGGGACTGGGACACCATGCGCCTTGCGCCGCCTCTGCATAAGCTCGGCAGTATACTCACCGTTTCATGGCAACGAGGGTTAAAGTGAGTGCGTTTGCGGGTGGTGAGCTGAACTCCCAGGAGATCACGCACGAGAGAAACCTGGTGGGCTGCGAGAAGGAGGTCGAGGACTTCGTCCGTACGATGGCAGACCTCGATGACCGGCTCGGCCCGCTCCGCGTGCAGTTTCCGCCTTCCTTCACCGTCGAGGGGATGGGTGTTTTAGAAGACTTTCTCAAGAGTCTGCCCGACGGCTTCCGCTACGCTGTCGAGGTCCGGCACCGGAGGTGGCTCGGCTCGGACCTGCCCGAGATGCTGCGCGAGCGCGGCGCCGCGCTCGCGCTCATAGACTTCCCCCGGCTACCGCGCATGCACGAGGCGACGGCGGACTTCTCGTACATCCGCTGGCTCGGCGACCGGCGCGAGTTTCCGGCGGGGCACACCCACCTCAAAAAGGAGCGGGACGACGACCTCGCGTGGTGGTCGGACGTGGCCGGCGGCTTTCTCGAGGAGGGAAAGACCGTCTTCGCCTACGCCAACAACCACTATCAGAACCACTCGCCCTCGACGCTCGAGACATTCCTGGAGCTCCGGCGTGTCGGGCGCTGATGGCGGTTCCCGTCGCCTTCAGCACCGGCTCGCTCTACCCCTTCGGCCTGGAGAGGGTGTACGGCTGGGCTGCGGAGGCCGGCTTTGACGGGGTCGAGATCATGATGGACGAACGCTGGGACACCCACCAGGAGTTCTACCTGCGAGATCTCGTCGAGAAGCACGGGGTCCCCATCCTGGCGCTCCACCCGCCGCTGCGCCGCGGCGCCTGGGGCCTCGGACCGGAGGAGAGCCTGGTGCGGGTCGCCAGGCTGGCCCAGAAAATCGGGGTACCCGTAATAGTCGCCCACCCGCCGCCACCCGGCAGGCCGCTAGAAAGGTGGAAGGCCGGTCCCCTACGCGAGGCCCGCGAGCAGGGCGTCGCCGTCGCGGTCGAGAATATGCCCCGCAGCGAGGCGGGGGTCTTCTACGCGTCTGGCGCCGGACTTGTTACCTGCCCGAGCACCTAGCACACTTGGGTGATGTTGCTCTCGATACTAGCCACGCCGGCGCGAGCAGGGTGGACCTCCTGCGGGCGCACTCGGTGCTCGGCGGGCAGCTTCGCCACGTCCACCTATCCGACTCGAACCTAAAGGCGGGCGGTGACGAGCACCGCCTCCCAGGCAAGGGTCGTCTGCCGCTGAAGCCTTTTTTGGCCGCGCTCGGTGCGAACGACTATCCCGGTGCCGTGAGCCTCGAGCTCAAGCCCTGGCCGCTCGGCACCCCTGATCCGGAGATCATCTTGGAGAGGATGCGGGCGGCGCTGCGGTTCGCGAGCGAGGGGCTCGGGGGTCGTTGACGGAGGCATCCGTCCGCGGGCGGGAAGCGGCAGGTGAGTTGCACTTTGAATGCCAGGCTCGTTCTTGGGATGGATCGTGGCGGGTCGGTGGTAAGCTCTCCAGACATCGTTTTTAGAAGGAGCGTGACGATTGAGAGATGAGCGGCTCGGCAAGCTGGCGCGGGTGCTGGTGGACTACTCTGTGGAGGCTGGGGAGGGGGATCAAGTGCTGGTCTTCGGCGGAGCGGCGGCTGAGCCTTTGATCAAAGAACTTTACGCGAGACTCTTGCGCGTGGGCGCGGTCCCGGTGGTGGAGGTCCAACTACCTGGTATGCGGGAGCTCTTCTTCGAGCACGCCCGCGACGTCCACTACCGGGAGATCCCTTCCATCAGGCGCTTCACGAGCGAGGAGGCCGACGCTCAGATCGCAATCATGGCGCCCTCCAATACGCGCGCCCTCGCCGGCGTGGATCCGGCCAAGCAACGGGCCCTCGCCGAGTTGAACAAACCCCTCTCCGAGATCGTACTGAAAAAGAACCGCTGGATGCTCACGCTCTTCCCGACGGAGGCCCTGGCCCAAGAGGCCGACATGGGCCTCGCGGCTTACGAGGAGTTCGCCTTTGAGGCCATGGGCATCAACGAGGATGACCCTGTGCAGTACTGGCGCGAGAAGTCCGCGGAGCAAGAGCGGCTCAAGGAGCGGTTAGAGGGGGCCCGTGAGATCAGGATCGTCGGGAAGGAGACGGACCTGACGCTCTCGGTCGAAGGCCGCAAGTTCGTAAATTCCGCAGGCCGGCGCAATATGCCCTGCGGCGAGGTCTTTACCGGGCCCATCGAGGACTCCGCCAATGGCACGGTGTATTTCGGGATACCGGCGGCCATCGGCGGTCGCGAGGTCGCGGGGGCGCGGCTGCGCTTCAAGGGGGGGGAGGTTGTCGCAGCGAGCGCGGAGAAGGGAGAGGAGTACCTGATGAGCCTCCTCGACACCGACGCGGGTGCGCGTTACCTCGGCGAGCTTGGCATCGGGACCAACTACGGCATCCCGCGAGCGAGCGGCAACGTCCTCTTCGACGAGAAGCTCGGCGGCACGGTGCACCTGGCGATAGGCCGCTCCTACGCACAGACCGGCGGCAAGAACGACTCCAGCGTACACACGGACCTCGTCTGCGACCTGCGCGGGGGCGGCGAGCTCTATGCGGACGGGGAGATCATCCAGAGGGACGGCCGCTTCCTAGAGTTCGACCTGGCGGGGGTGGGAGATGCCGGGTGAGACGATGCTGAGGGTGGCAAACGTCGGGGACGAGGCCGCGCTTGAGCGCGTCCGCGACGTGCTCGACCGACTCGGCGTGGATTACGAGCACCTGCGCTCCGAGCCGGACGAGGACCGCTTCCCCCAGACCGCCTACTTCTCTGTCCCGGACGACGCGATGGAGGAGGTAGAACGCGCTCTCTTTGGACTATGCGGGGAGCACGGCTTCGACGCCGAGGTGCTCTGAGGGCAGGCAAGGCCCGAAACCCGGCTGCCCGGCGCTACGACCGCACGAGCCTCTACCTCGCCCTTCCCCGCGCTGGGGGCGCTTGAAGCCGAGCCGACGTCCGTGCTCGTGGAGACGGCCATCGTCGGGCACCTGGGGACGCCGCAGCTCGCCGCGCTCGCCATCGCCGCCACTCGCCTCTCCACGGGCCTCACACTCTTCAACCTGCTCACCGACGGTACGACCGCGCAGGTGGCGCGGCTGCACGGCACTGGGGAGCTCTTCACTGTAGCCCTGCTCCTAGCGCCGCCGGCCGTCGCGCTCATAGAAGGAGCGGTGAGGTAGGGGAGATGTCCGTGGCGTACCTGAGGATCTCTGCCTTCGGGTTGTCTTTCGGCTGATCGCGCTGGCCAGTCAGGGCTTCTTGCGCGAGGGCTTCCTGTGCGGGATCGGGGGCCTCCGCCGTCCGTTCATGATCCTTGTCGCAGCCAGCGCCGCGAACGTGGCGCTGGAGGTGCTCTTCGTCTACGGGTTCGGGTGGGGTATCAGTGGCTCCGCCTGGGGTACGGTGCTGGCCCAGATGGCATGGAGCAACCATCGTCTGCGAGCTCTTGCGCGCCCCTAGTGGAGTCGGTCTCGGCGTCGTCGGCGTGTGGGTGGCCCTGAAGAACGGCCTGATGATCGTGCGGCTCGTCACCTGCAGGGTGAGGTTCGACGGCCGCTGCTGGGCCGTCGTCGGCGCGTAGGATGATACCGCCGCCGGGCCACCTTTTGAGGAGAGGTTCGCGATTGACAGCGCCGGCGAGGTTTATACTCGGAGCGTAGTGCTCGCCGGGTGAGAGGAACGAGAGATGAGTAAATGCATCTTCGAGACGCTACGGCCGCGGAGGGCTTAGTGCGCTACGACGCGATCTTTCTGGACATCGACGGGACATTGCTGTGGGTGGATCTCGATGTCGAGGGCTACGTCGAGGACCTCGCGCCGTACTCCAACAACGGCGAGCTGAGCGCCGAGAGGGTCTCGGGTCCGGTGTGGGAGAGTCTCAGGCGGCACATCAGGGAGAACATACAGCACCGCACGGAAAAGGATCTCGCCGGCTTCAAGCGCCGCAACGCCGAAATCACCGCCGCGGAGCTCGGGATAGAGGCGCCTTTGGAGATCCTCACCGAGGTGGCGGAGCGCAGGATCTCCTTCAACCCCTATCCGGAGTCCGAGGATGTGATGCAGGAGTTGCGCGCGATGGGACTTCCGCTCTACGCGGTCTCCAACTGGGACATTCAACTCACCAGGGTACTGAATAGCCTCGGCTGGACGGGCTACTTCGACGGTGTCGTCGTCTCGGCGGTCCTCGGCGTCGAGAAGCCTGAGGGTGAGATCTTCGAGGAGGCGCTGCGCGTGAGCGGGGTCGAACGCGACCGCGTCGTGCACGTCGGCAACGATCTCGTGACCGACGTCAAGGGCGCATCCACAGCCGGACTGGATACGGTCTTGGTGGACCGGCGCGGAGGGGTGAAAGGATCCGGGGCGACCTACATTATCCCGGATCTAAGAGAACTTCCAGAGATCGTGCGGGGTTGAGATGGTGCCCGAGGAAGGGCCAAGACACATAGACAAACCGCGCATCGAGCGGGCGGTGCGCGAGATCCTGTTCGCCATCGGTGAGAACCCTAGGAGGGAGGGTCTGGTCGAGACCCCTGGACGGGTCGCCGAAGCCTACGCCCACCTCTTCTCCGGTCTGCAAAAGGATCCGACTAGGCAACTGGAGGTTGCCTTCGCCGAGGAGACCCGCGACGCCGTTCTGATGCGCGACATACCGCTCGTCTCTTTCTGCGAGCATCATCTGTTGCCGATGATAGGGAGAGCGCACGTCGGTTACTCCCCGAACGAGCGGGTAGTAGGTTTCTCGGAGATCGTGCGCCTTACTGAGGGCTACGCGCGCCGTCCCCAGCTGCAGGAGCGCCTAACGGCCCAGATCGCTGACGCCCTCTACGAGGGCCTGGGTTCGCGCGGCTCCTTCGTCGTGGTGGAGGCGACGCAACTGTGCATGGTCGCGCGCGGCGCGCAGGGGCCCGGCACCGTCGCGGTCACCTCGGCGGCCAGGGGCGTCTACGAAGAGGACCCCGCGCTGCGGGCGGAGGTTCTTACCCTGGTCGAGCGGGGGGAATCGCGGCGCTAGGGAAAACGCAGAGGATGCCTTCGCGCTCTTAGCTCCCGGCTAGGCTACTTTGCCGCTTCGACCGTGGCCTTCTCGGGGAGACCGGCGAGTGCGGCGCCCGCGATGCCGGCGTTGTTCTGCATCTCCGCGCGCACGACCGCGGTCCGGTTCGTGAGGTGGGGGAAGAACTTCTCGGACTTTTTGCTGATGCCGCCGCCTATGACGATCAGATCCGGCCAGAGGAGGTTTTCGATCCTGTGCAGGTACTCGTCGAGACGCTCGGCGTACTCCTTCCAGCTCAAATCCTCGCGCTTGCGGGCGCTGTCCGCGGCGCGGTGCTCAGCATCTTTTCCCCTGACCTCGATGTGCCCGAACTCTGTGTTGGGCACGAGCCTCCCGCCCACGAAGAGCGAGGTCCCGATACCCGTCCCCAGCGTGAGCATGAGCACCACGCCCTCCGCTTCGCGTCCCGCGCCCCAGCGCATCTCTGCGAGCCCCGCCGCGTCGCCGTCGTTGACCACACGCACCGGTCCGTTGAGCTTCTTCTCCAACGCACCTTGGAAGTCGAAGCCGATCGCCGCCTCATCGATGTTCGCCGCCGTCTGAACCACGCCGTCCTTGACGACGGCCGGGAACCCGCACCCGACGGGCCCATCCCACCCCGACTGGCCAACAACCTCGACCGCCGTCCGGGTTATCGCATCCGGTGTCGCAGGCTTGGGCGTCTTGATGCGAACCCTCTCCGTCAGGAGCTCGCCCGACTGTGTGTCCACGGGCGCGCCCTTTATGCCTGACCCTCCAACGTCTATGCCGTACACGTTCATGCGCCCTCCCCGGACCGGAAACCGCAGCCATTCTATACGATTCGGCTTCAGCCTTTGCATCAGAACAACGTAATAGATGAAGAACATGCAAATCAGTTGACTCATGATGGTTTGTGTGGTTGAGTGGTTGCAAAGAGCTTGTTATTATGTGGTGAAGTGGGGAAATGAAAAGTGGATTCTCTGGGATACGGAGCCCCCACGAGGGTCTCTGCGCAGACTCCTGCCGAAGGTCGTAGAGGTCGGTCTTCGGAGTTCAGTTGCAACGGGTTTAGTGACCGATGTAGGAGAGTTGAAGGGGGAGATCTAAGTCTAGCGAGGTTGGCGCTACGAGAAGTTGAGGGGTAATTCACCAGTAGCACATCTGAGTACCGGTTCCTAGGTCAGACTATTAGAGGATCAACCTCGTCTAAGGACTATGTGTCGAAAAGAGAAGAACAGAGAGCATGGGGGAAAGAGCAAGCGACATAGCGAGTGAGGAGATAGTTGCGCGGCTACATAGCCGGGGCGATTTCCTCAAGGTGTTGGGGGCGGCGGGCGTCGGTGCCGCCGTCGGGTCCAACGTGTTCCTCCAGGAAACGCTCTCCCAGGAGAAACTGGTCAGCAACCCCCGTCCAACGGATTTTAAGTTCTCGATCAAGAAGCAGTACCGCCCGTTCGACCTTCTGGCGAAGAACTTCGTCCAGCTTCGCGACGGCTTCGATTCGGACACTAGCGGTGATTACACAGTCCTTACGCCCGCCCCCGAAAGCAACGGTGGCAACGCCTCGATAAGACGCGGTGTTCTGAGGGTCAACGGCGACGCGTACTTTGCCCTCTTCAAGTCGACCACCTCGCAAGATGCCCCGTTCGCCACGGTGATCGTGGACGTCGAGAGGTTCTCCGATACTACCGGGGCGGAGAACACGGTGTTCGCCGGGCTGGTCAAGGACGAATCCAATTACGTCACCGCCTTCTACAACAACGCCACGAAGAAGGTCGGTTTAGGCGCCTGCGTGAACGGGACGGTCACGACCCTCGCGACCGTGGATGAGACGCTCGCCGCCCCGTTAAGGTTCGCCTTCGTGGCCAACGAGAACGAGGTTACGGCGCTGGTCGGCGACCGCTCCAGCCCCATCGGCAGCTTCCGCCCGCTGATCAAGAGGGACGTAGAGGTCGAAACCGCTGACGCCCTGGACCTGTGCGACGTGACGGTGCTCGAGAGCTACAAAAACGGCTTCGGGGCGCGAGCTATCTCGGGGACGATAGTGCTCTGCGGCGTGGAGGCAGGGTACTACGGCGAGTGCGGGGTGCGAGATCCGCACGTTATACAGTACGCCGACGGGACACCGTATATAAAGGAAAATAAGCTCTACTTCACCCTTACGAACGCGGGCTTGGGCTTCTTCGAGAAGGCCCACTGGGCGGTCTGGACGATGGACCTCGCCGACTACACCAAGATAGAGCAGGTCGGCAACGTGTTCTGGCGCAACGATGGGGATTCCACCAAGGTGCTCGGGCACCACGCCGGGCAGATCGTCCTCGACGAGGCGAAAGGCCGCTGGATCGTCGTCGTCAGCTCGTGGGGCGACTTCGGCCCGCAGGGGGGCGACGGGGGTGCAGACGGGGTAGACGACCTTTCCAATCCGCCCGTAGACATCCTGTACGATGAGCGGCCCAGCTCGGAGAACCTCCTCAAGGGCGTGCACATTCTGGCGGGAAAGAACCATCCGTTGAACGCCATCCCTCGCCCGACCCAGGGCAAGTGGGATCCGGGCCTCACGCGCATCGGTGAGCGCTGGTATTTCGCCTATGTCATCGCCAACGACCTCCTTACGGACTTTCAGCCGGCCCTTGCGCTGAGCGCTCGCGGCGCGGACCACACGCAACTCACATTAATGGGCACCGACGAGGGAAAGAGGGCCACGGAGGGCCCCATCATGCAGAAACTGGGAAACCAGTGGCGTGTGCTAGCCTCCTGCGGCGACGACGAGCCGCCGGAGCTCCAGGGGAAGTATCCGATGTACACGCTCCAGATGGCATTCGACGGCTACCTCGACGCCCCGCACCCGACCAACATACCGCACCCGATGGTCGTGCCCATACCGTTCAGCACTGGGAACACCAAGTACATCATGATCACCTTCAACGGTACCCAGTACTATGAGTCCTTGCTAGGCTACGGTACGCACGGCGACTTCATCGTGATGGAGGCAGCACAGGTCATGCGGGGCTACGCGTTCCCGCCCCGCTAGGTCCCCGTGAGCGGAGCCAGCGTTTAGGGTAGGATGTTCCGAGAGGTAGGAGACGGTCGACACGCAGCGGGCGCTCCCCCGGAGCGCCCGCTGCGAAGAAAACGGATCGGCGGCCGCGCCGGTCACGGAACGAGCGAGAGCTCTAAGACGGGAGGAACAGGGTGGTGAAGACGATCAGAGTGCAGGTTTTGCTGCTGGCGTTGTTGGCGGCGCTGGTGATGTTGGCGGCCTGTGCACCTCCGGGTGCGCAGACTGAGGGTCAAGGTTCGGGGGGTGGAGGCGAGAAGGCCCAGCAAGACGTGGCGCAGGCGAGCGGGGACGTCTGCAAGGTAAACCCACCGGACCTTAAACTCAAGGACGCCGTAGTTGGGTTCTCGCAGCCGGAGAAGGAGGTCAACCCGTTCCGCATCGCGGAGACCGAGTCCATCAGGAGCGAGGCGAAAGAGCGGGGTATCAAGAAGCTGATTTACACCAACGCCCAGTCGCAGGCGCCCAAGCAGCTCTCTGACATACGAGATATGATCGCTCAGGACGTGGACGCTATTATCGTTGCGCCGCTCCTGGAAGAGGGTTTGGATCCCGCACTCAACGCCGCGAAGCAAGCCAAAGTGCCGGTCTTCCTAATCGACCGCGAGACGGCGGGAACGCCCTGCGAGGACTACATAACCTTCATGGGCTCGAACTTTCTCGAGCAGGGAAAGCGGGCCGCCAAGATCATGGCCGGCCTCACTAACGAGAAGGCCAAGGTCGCCGTGCTCGAGGGAACACCCGGGGCCTCGGTCACCATTGACCGTACCGAGGGCTTTGAGCAGGGGCTCAAACAGTACCCGAACATGGAGATCGTCGCCTCCCAGACCGGAGAATTTCTCAGGACCAAGGGTCAGACGGTCATGGAGCAGCTCATACAGTCTAACCCCGAGATAGACGCGGTCTACGCGGAGAACGACGAGATGGCACTCGGGGCGATTCAGGCCCTCAAAGACGCCGGGAAGGACCCCGGGAAGGACGTCAAGGTGGTCTCCATCGACGGCACCCGGCAGGCCGTGCAGGCGATAATCACCGGCGACATCAACGCCGTGATCGAGACCAACCCGCGCTTCGGTCCGCTAGCTTTCGACACCATTGAGAAGTTCCTGGCCGGAAAGCCCATACCGCAGAAGATCATAGTCCAGGACGACGTCTACACCCCGAAGAACGCCGAGGAGAAACTGAACGAGACCTACTAAGGGAAGGATCGGAACGTTGGAGCGGCAAGCCCCGGTCCTTGAAGTGCGCCGGGTGACCAAGCGGTTCCCCGGCGTCCTGGCTCTCGATGGTATCTCTTTCGAACTGCGTCCCGGAGAGGTGCACGCCCTCGTCGGTGAGAACGGTGCAGGGAAGTCCACCCTGATCAAGGTTATTACCGGGGTGTACCACCCCGACGAGGGCCAGATTCTCTTCAAAGGCGAAGAGGTCTCTTTCTCCGAGCCGCGCGAATCGCAGGAGGCGGGTATCAGCACGATCTACCAGGAGATCAACCTGATCCCGCTCCTCAGCGTGGCCCAGAACGTGTTCCTCGGACGCGAGCCCAGGGGGCGCCTAGGACTCATCGACCGCGACCGCATGAACCGGGAGGCGGCCGAGATCCTGGAACGCTACGGCATCAGGGCCGACGTCACCGCCCCCCTGCGCTCCCTTAGCCTCGGTGTTCAGCAGATGGTCGCTGTCGCGCGGGCCATCTCGGTGGACGCGCGAGCGGTCATTATGGACGAGCCTACCTCGTCGCTGGAGGCACGGGAGGTGGAGACGCTGTTCGGGGTGATCCGGCAGCTGCGCGAGGAGGGGGTGGGTGTGATCTACGTCAGCCACCGCCTCGAAGAGCTCTACGAAATCTGCGACCGCGTAACGGTCCTGCGCGACGGCCGGGTGGCGCACACCGGAGAGCTCGCCGAGCTCTCCCGCCTGCAACTCATCGCCCATATGCTCGGCCGGGAGCTCGACGAGGTCCGAAAGGAGGGCGCTACCGGCTTCGGCGAAGAACACGAGGCGGCCGAAGAGCCCATCCTCCAGGCGCAGGACCTCACCCAACACCCCCGTCTTCGCGAGATCTCCCTCGACGTTCGTCCCGGCGAAGTGGTGGGCCTCGCCGGTCTGCTCGGTGCCGGCAGAAGCGAGACGGCCAAGGCGATCTTCGGGGCCGACCCGGTAGACTCAGGATCCCTCAAGATGGGGGGAGAGGACGTGAAGATGGGCTCTCCCGCAGCGGCGATAAAGGCCGGGATCGCCTTTTTACCGGAGGACCGTAAATCCGAGGGCATCATCCCGGACCTCTCGGTGAAGGAGAACATCGCCGCAGCCGCCTTGCCGAGGCTCGCCCGCGCGGGGATGGTCTCAGAGAAGGCTCAGGACGAGCTGGTTGAGGAGTTTATGCAGAGCCTCGGCATCAAGGCTTCGAGCCCCGAGCAGCCTGTCAGGGAGCTCTCCGGCGGCAACCAGCAGAAAGTCCTTCTGGCCCGCTGGTTGTGCATGAACCCGAAGGTGCTCATCCTAGACGAGCCCACGCGCGGCATCGACGTTGGAGCGAAGGCGGAGATACAGAAGCTCGTCGACGATCTCGCAGTGAAGGGGCTTGGCGTCATTCTTATCTCCTCGGAGCTGGACGAAGTCACGGAGGGCAGCGATCGCGTGGTCGCCCTGAGGGATGGCGCCGTGGTCGGGATGCTCTCCGAGGAGGAGATCACCGAGGGCAACCTGATGGCGATGCTCGCCCACGGCGGAGATTCGGGTAATGGGGCCCAGGACAACGGAGCCCAAGAGAACGGAGCCCAGGGGAACAGAAAGGATACGGATGGCTAGGGGGGCGACTGCGGAAAAGTCTTTTGACGTCGCCACGGTAACCTCCTGGGTACGCGGCCGTGGGGTCTACGTCGCCTTCGTGGTGCTGGTGATCTTTAACCTTATCGTCACCCCTAACTTCGCCTCGGTGGTGACGCTCACTACCCTGCTGATCACGGTCTCGCCCATAATCCTGGTCTCTTTGGGTGTGGCGCTAACGATAGGGACCGAAGGCATAGACCTCTCGGTCGGGTCGGTGATGGCCCTCGCCTCGGCCTTCCTCCCGCTGTACCTCGGGTACGGCTGGCCGGTCGCAGTGCTCGTGGTGCTCCTCGTCGGCGCCCTTGCCGGCTTGGTAAACGGGAGCCTCGTCGCCTTCGTCGGGATTCAGCCGATCATCGCTACGCTGGCCCTGCTAGTAGGGGGGAGGGGACTGGCACAGATCTTCGCCGGCGGCCAGTCGTTGCCGATCACCGATCCGGCGGTCCTGTGGCTGGGGCAGGGACGCCTCTTCGGCGTACCGGCGCCGGTGATCGTGGCGGTCGTGGCGGTGCTCGTGGTGGGATTTCTGGTAAAGCGCACCACGTTCGGCAGGTACGTGGTGGCCGTCGGTGGTAACCGCTCGGCGAGCTATTTGTCGGGGCACCCGGTGCGCCGGACGCTCCTGGCGGTGTACGTGATCAGTGGCCTCCTGGCCGCCCTGGCGGGCATCGTGGCCACGGCGCGTCTCGGGGCGAGCGACCCGTCCAACATCGGCCTTTTGATCGAGCTCTCCGCCATCACCGCGGTGGTGGTTGGAGGAACGCCTCTGAGCGGCGGCAGGGTGAAGATAATGGGTACGGTGATGGGGGCGCTCTTGATTCAACTTATCAGCAACACCTTTATATCGAACGATCTGCCCTTTACCTGGGCTCAGGTGCTCACGGCTGGGATCATCCTCGTCGCCGTCTACGTGCAGAAGGGAAGGGGTACCACTTGATGACCAAGTGGTCCGCTGACTCCGAGACCACCGGCGGGAATCTGGCCTGGCGAGATCGTCTGTTCACGACACTCCAGCGGCGCGGGGCCATTGCCGTTCTAGTCCTGGTCGTCGTCGTCTCCGCCCTGGCGTTCGACAATTTCCTTACAGCGCAGAACCTCCAGAACATCGTGCTCCAGGGGGCCTTTCTCGGCCTGATCGTGATCGGAATGACCTTTGTGATCATAAGCGGCGGCATCGACCTGTCGGTCGGGTCGATACTGGCCTTGGGTGGTGTGATCGCCGCGCAAACCGTGCAGGTTTTCTGGCCGCTCGCGCTGATCTTGCCGCCCGTTTTGTGCGGCCTGATCGGTTTCGGCAACGGACTTCTGATTGCCAAAGCCAAAATGGCCCCATTTATCGTAACCCTGGCGGGGTTGCTCGGCATCCGAGGCCTGGCGCTTGCGCTCGCCGGCGAGAGGCCCATTGGCATCGACGGAGGGTCGCCGTTCGCCTGGTTCGGCCAGGGTCAAATTCTTGGCGTCGCCGTGCCCATCGTCCTCGTGGTCGTCGCTTTCGCGGCAGGTGGGCTGATCCTTGCTCGCACCAGCTACGGGCGGGTCATCTTCGCCATCGGCGGGAGCGAAGAATCGGCGAGGTTGATGGGACTGCCCGTGGACCGTACCAAGATGATCGCCTATACCACGAGCGGCGCCCTGGCTGGCCTCGCCGGCGCCCTGCTCGCGGCCAGACTCTCGGCCGGCGATCCTAACGCCGGTCTAGCGTGGGAGCTGGACGCCATCTCCGCGGTTGTTGTTGGAGGTACGCTGCTGACCGGGGGAGCCGGCTCAATAAGTGGGTCGCTGGCGGGAGTATTACTCCTTAGCATACTCCAGAACCTGATCAACCAGCTCGGGACCCTGGGCTCTTACGCGCAGCAGCTGGTGAGCGGCGCGTTCCTTATCGTCGTGGTCGTGGCGCAGGCTTACCTGGCCCGTAAGCAAAGGGTGTAATGTCCACGCCTACCGAGCAGCGGGTGCGTCCGCGCGCCGCGGAACCACCTTGGCTGAGACGGAGTGACCCGTCGTGAGCCCCGCAACGTATTCGTCTCCGACGACGAGTGACGGGGGAGGCGGGGACGGTTGGCGGTTCGCTCGTCGGCGTGCTCATCCCAGGCGTGCTCCAGACCTTCATCGATCAGGTAGGCAGCCTCAACTAGTACACGCAGTAGGTGGCGAGCAGCTCCTTCCAAATCGTGGTGGTAATCATCCAGGTTTACCTGACCCGCAGAAGAAACCGCCGAAACCCCGAAAGGACTTATGGACGTCAAGAGTGTTCTGAAACGCGAGCCCGCTATGCTCATCGGCGGCTCCTGGATAGAGACAGACGGGACCCGGCTGGTGATCAACCCCGCCGACGAATCGACCGTCGCTGAGGCCCCAGAGGGCGACGCCTCCCATGTCGAGGCGGCGCTGGAGGCCGCCCGAAAGGCGCAGCGGTCTTGGGGGCGCAGGAGCGGCGTCGAGCGTGGCGCGGCTCTCGGTGCCGTGGCCGATGGCATCCGCGCGCGGCACGAGGATCTGGCGCGACTCGTCGTGGCCGAGCAGGGCAAGACCATCACCGAGGCGCGGGGCGAGATCGGGGCCGCGGCCGGCTTCTTCGACTACTATGCTTCTTTCGCGCGCGCCCAAGTCGGCAGCATGTTCGCCCCTGAGGAGACCGGCGAGCAACTCTTCATCAAGTCCGTCCCGTACGGCGTCGTTGCGGCGATTACCCCTTGGAATTACCCAGCGGCAATCTTCGCCCGCAAGGTCGCCCCGGCCATCATGGCGGGCAACGCCATAGTCCTAAAACCCCACGAGAATACGCCGCTTGCCGCCCTGGCGCTTGCCGGGATCATGCAGGAGGTCGGGGCGCCGCCCGGCATCGTCAACGTCGTAACCGGGGCCGGCCAAATAGTCGGCGACGCGCTGGTGCGCCATCCCCTAACCCAGATGGTGACCGTCACGGGCTCGGTGCGGGCGGGGCGCGAGATCCTGGCGGCCGCCGCCGAGAACATCACCCCCGTCTCGCTGGAATTGGGCGGCAAGGCGCCGTTCATTGTCCTCGAGGACGCGGACCTCGACGCCGCGGTGCAGAACGCGGTCAACGCCCGTTTCTGGAACTGCGGCCAGGTCTGCACCTGCAACGAGCGGACCTACGTGCACCGAGACCTCTACGACGAGTTCGTCGAGCGTTTCGTGGAGACGGCTCGCTCTCTGCGCATGGGTGACCCGATGCGTGAGGACGTGCAAATGGGACCGAAGGTCAGCGAGGCTGAGCTGGTTAAGGTCGAGTCCCTCGTCGAGGAAGCCGTGAGGCAGGGGGCGTCCGTCGCGCTCGGCGGTGGCCGTCCGCAGGGGGAGGAATTCGAGAGGGGTTACTGGTTCGAGCCGACCGTGCTCACAGACGCTACCAACGACATGGATGTCGTTCAGAGCGAGGTCTTCGGCCCGGTGCTCCCCATCCAGGCCTTCGACGCCTTCGACGAAGTGGTGAACCTCGCCAACGACTCGCCCTACGGCCTGACCGCCTACGTCTTTACCAGGGACCTCAACCGCGCGATGCGGGCCATCGACGACATAGATTTCGGTGAGGTCTACATCAACAAGATCGGTCCCGAGGAACTCCAGGGCTTCCACACCGGCTACCGACTCTCGGGCATGGGCGGCGACGACGGCCAGTACGGCTACGAGCGCTACTTCCGCCGCAAGACCGTTTACCTCGGCTACGACCCGTCGACCGTCGACGAGACGCTGTCGAACCTGGGGTAGCGGAGCCGCACGAGATGACGACGGAGGAAGGGACGTAAGGGGAAGTATGGACGTACGCACGGGCCTTATCTCCTTGAATCCACACGAGGGTCGGACGGCAGTTGCGCTCCTCGAGCGCTTCTTCCCCGCCGACGAGAACGGTCCCGGCGCAACGGAGATCGGGGTCCTTGCTTACGTGGACCGGGCCCTCTCCGGCGCGTACAGGGAGGTCGCCGAATCCTACCGGCTCGGCGTGGGCGCGCTCGACCGGGCCGCCCACGCCCGC
>DASQVA010000028.1:0-2185 GCA_035641035.1 Rubrobacter sp.
GAGCCCGGAGGGGGCGTGATGGCCTCTCCGAGGGGACCGCGCCCGACGGGGCACGAACGCGCTGTAGGGATCTCGGAGCGGGCCTACCGGTGGCTACTGCAGGCCTACCCGCGCGGGCTGCGAAACGAGTACGGCGACGAGATGGCCCGCTGTTTTCGGGACCTGTGCCGCGAGGAGCTGGAGGACGGCGGCGGCTGGGGTCTGGCAACGCTGTGGGCCCACACCCTGCCGGAGTTGTTCTACACCGCTCTCAAGGAGAGGAGCACTATGTTTGCCAGGAACGCGTACCGAGTTGCCGCCCGCCCAGCGCTCGCGACAGCGTTGATATTGCTGATACCCTTGTTAGCGGCACCCGCCTGGAATGTGTTCGATTTCGTTTTCGCCAGTGTCCTCATCTTCGGCACTGGTCTCACGTATGAGCTGGTAGTGAGGAAGGCGGGAAATATCGCGTACCGAGCTGCCGTCGGCGTTGCGCTCGCGGCAGCATTCCTCCTCGTATGGGGCAACACTGCCATGGGCATCACCGATAGCGACGCCGATTTGATGTTTTTTTTATGGGTGCCCACCGTCGGGATCATCGGCGCCATCATCGCTCGCTTCCAACCCCGTGGGATGGCACGTGCGATGTTCGCGACGGCGCTCACTCAGGCGTTGGTCGCCGTGATCGCGCTGATCGCCGGGATCGTCCCCGCGTACAACTCCGCGTTCGAGGTCTTGGGGATTACTGGGTTCTACGTCGCGCTGTTCGTCGGATCGGCGTTGTTGTTTCG
Source organism: Rubrobacter sp. (assembly GCA_035641035.1). Classification (GTDB taxonomy): domain Bacteria; phylum Actinomycetota; class Rubrobacteria; order Rubrobacterales; family Rubrobacteraceae; genus Rubrobacter_D. The sequence goes on from DASQVA010000028.1 coordinate 771, forward strand.
GCATGCTGGGAGGGAGCAAACTCCTGCGGGCGCAAGGCCGGAGGGTTGACCCGCAGCTACGTCCGAGAGAATCAGGCATAGCCGCACCTGTTCACCGAGCTGCCTAGAAGAGGTCTTGTCGGAAACTGAACTGCCGATAACAAACTTTTAGTCGGATTCGCTTGAGGTATTGAGCACTCGATTTCTCGGGTAAAGCCGGTTCGGCGTACGATCCCTACTGAGAAAGGGCTCCAAAGCTTATGCACCAACAATACGGGGCGAGGAACCAGATAAACGCGACGGTCACGTCGGTAAAGAGCGACCAAGTTATGTCTCTAGTGAAGTTCGAGGTCTCGGCTCCGGCCCAGATGGCCTCCGTACTGACCACCGAGTCCGTAGAAGATCTCGATCTCAAGGAGGGCGACGAGGTGCAGTTGGTCATAAAGGCGGTCCACGTTCTACCCGTCAAAGGCTCAGAGTAGTAGGGGCAGGCTTCACGATACCCTGGTTTTCTATTCACCCACCTTCCGAGAAGTGGTCTTCTCGGAAACCTGAGGCTTCCAGTGTTACCCTATTGCCGGGAACCCGCCGCGCCCCGGTCCTATGTGCCGAGGAGGGTCTCCCAGAACATCCTCTCCTACAAGACGCCGTGGTTGCGGGCGCATTCACCGCAGAGGAGCTGTTCGGCGAAGAAGGTGAGGTTGTCCTCGGGTACAGGGTGCAGATCCCGGCCCTGTAACCTCCCGCCGCACGCAGCGCAGGGCCTTAGCCTAGCCGTCGGTAGCATCGTCCTCACGGCAATCTCACCAATGTGCTCCAGATCGTTACCCCGATCCTCTGGTTGTGGGTGCGCAGGGTGCGCTAGACTGCTGTCACTCACGGGAGTCGAGACCTCCTGTGTTTCGGGCTCTGGGGTGCTGCTACACCGCCGGGGCCTTTTTCCTAATCTGAGATGCCCATCACCAGAGGAGTGTACGAGGAAACGTAACGTTCTCAACCCACAAAATGCCACAGGTGGCGAACCGCAGATATCCTCATTATTTTCTTGACTTCTTTTATAAGGAACTTGACCGGAGATAACAAAGCTGTAAAGGGATGGATTGCCTCTATTCACGAGCTGCCTAGAAGAGGTCTTCTCAGAAACTGATCAGACAGATGCGAAGGCCGCGGTGAGCATCAAGAGCGTCAGTAGGGACGAGCCGGTGATCGCGAGCGTCCGCGGCCAGTTGTGGAGGATCAACTCCCGGATCACCGCACCCTGCTTGTCTCCCTTCTCCAGCCGGGCGTGGCGGGGCATCTCCAGCGCCACGGTGACGAGCAGGGCCACTACCCCGCACGCTGCGTTCGCAAGCGCCAGCCACGGCGGCACCGGGTCTGGCCGCAGGAAGATCAACACGATGGGCAGGAGGAAGCAGGCGAACCCTGGGACGATAACG
>DASQVA010000029.1:0-13182 GCA_035641035.1 Rubrobacter sp.
GAAAAGCCGCTGGTCGTCTACGACGGCCACGCGGATGATCTCTTCCTCCTCACTGCCCAAGAACCTCTCTCCCTTTTCTCGGCTAAAGGCCGGTACCGCACTTACTGTAACCGCTGTCCACCGAACACGCTGTCGGAAAACGAGTGTGATCGCAAAAGCCCCACTACATAAAGAATGCTCCGCGCGGGCACGGTCTTCATCGGAGATTTCGCCCATTCACAACCGGGTAATCTCAACCGGGTAATCTGTCCCGGCGATAAGACGACCCCGTTCATAAGCGTCCCGGCACCTGTGCTCCGCTAGGAGGAAGGCCTCGCTAACAAATTCATGCGCTGCTTTTCGTAGTTGCTACACTGGTTTTTAGGTCCTCACCTCGAGAACGCAACCGCGGGGTGAGGGGTGTCGAGAGCAACCCCGGAGAGAGTGAGTTCCGCACCCGAGAACAAGGCGTTGGTTCGTCGGTGGCTCGAGGAGGTCTTCACCGGCGGGGCGTTCTCACGGCTGGATGAGATCTTCACCCAAACCTACGTACTCCACGACCCCAGCTTCCCCGAGGAAGTGCACAGCTTCGGCGGCATAGAGCGGTACGTCGGTGCCTACCGCGCTGCATTCCCGGATCTCCAAGTTAGCGTCGAGGACCAGGTGGCGGAGGCCGACACGGTGGCGACGCGCTGGGCGGCCCGCGGAACGCATTGGGGCGAGTTCCTCGGGATAGCGCCAACGGGAGATGAGGTTGCCGTGAGCGGTATCGAGTTCGACCGAATCGTCGAAGGACGCATCGACGAGGCTTGGATCGGTTACCACCCCTTCGCCGGTGCGACTGCGGACCTAGAGCGGCTCACAGGGGGACTCTCCGCCCTGCGTACGGCCTTCCCCGACCTGGGCGTGGCCGAGGTAGACGGCGTGCGCGAGGGAGAGAAGTCCGCCTTCCGGTGGGTGATGGGCGGCACCCACCGGGGCGAGTTTCTCGGGCTGGCGCCCACCGGCAAGCGCGTCGAGGCGATGGGCATGGACATCGTGCACACGGCGGGCGGAGAGATCGTCAAGCACTGGGGCGAGTTCGACGCGGTGGGCCTGCTGCGACGGCTGGGAGCCATCTAGCCGCCGGAGAACGTCCCTCGACTACCGCGCTTGGCGCAAAGGGTACGTCGTCGTCGGCGTATGACCTATGACGTAGCCGCCCGGAGCCCTCGCGGTCGAGATGCGTGGCGAGCGTGGAGCTCGGAGGACGTTAACGACTGGACACCTGTCCCGTACCGATACCCTGCCCGGCGAGTGTAAGGTCGAGGAACCCATCCCAGTTGGAGGCTATCCTCTGGGCCATCGCCTCTTCCTCGGCGCGGTTCTCGCGCGCAACCTCGGCGGTCTTCGGATCGTCGGCGCGCTCGGCCAGGCGTTCGAGCACCTCGTAGGCCGCTATCTCTAGGTGCTCGGTGACGAATGCGTCCCTGGCGTTCCGCACCGCCTTATCTGCGCGCCACAAGTCTGCGACGCCCTTGGCCTGCGCGCTCGCTATCGCAGCGAGGTCCTTGCCCGTCGAGGCCAGGCCCAACCCGCCGAGCGCCTTTAGGCGATCGTTGAGCCGCCTCTCCTGACGCCGGGTTTCCTCCTTGTGCGCGCGGAACATCGCCGTGAGCTCCGGGTCCTCCGTTGTGAGGATGATGGAGTCGAGCATGAGCAGGATGTTCTGTTCCATGGCGTGGACGTTCTGCACGTACTCGACGAGTTTCCTGCGAAGCTTTTGTTGCTGGTCCACTTCTTTCTTCTCCTCGTTTCTGTCTACTTTACGGTGGTCGATGGGGGTCATCCGAAACCTTCCCAGCTCGAGACCCAGAAACGTCATCCGACCGAGCCAGGACCCGTCGGGCCCGCGACGCACCTCGTCCACGAAGGTCGAGAACGGTGTGCGATAGACCAGCGCGACACCCCCCTCTTTCGGCTCGCGTCGGAAGGGCCAGATGGGCAGGGGACCGACCCGGGTCTCACCGGCCTCGCCGCGGATCGTTTTGCGGACCCCGATCATGGGCGGCAAGAGACCACCCAGGCGCTCAACCTTCCATTCTCCTTCGAGAGAGCTCATCACCGACCCTCCCCACTCGTCGTCCGTACGGCTACCGGTGCCGCGTCCGCCGCGGCGCTCTCGGGTCGGGGCCTCGAACACCGCCTCGGTCGCCGCTCAACCTCCGCGGACGCGAATGCCTTTACCCTGCCGGCTCGGTCTTGGTGCTTGTCGCGGCCAGCACCTCCATCGCCCCGACCAGGACGTGCGGCAGCCAGTAGCGCTGGCCCCTATTGGCGAAGCCGAGCAACCAGGGCGAGGCCGCTACGAGGACGCCGCTCGCCGCGTCCATGGCGAGGTGCGCGGGCATCGGCAGAAGTCGAAGCAGGCCCAGCTCGTAGTCCGTGATCAGGCTGTAGGCTAGTGCGCCCCCGCCCGCCGAGCGCAGGACGAGCGCGGCGCGCGGTTCGTCGTTTAGCCCCAGCACCTCGGGCGCCGCGAGCAGGGCACCGCCGGTGAGGTAATCGATCGCGCCGTGGACGCTGGTCGGGATCATTTGTAGACTCATCTCGTCTCTCCTCGAAGTACGGGTCTGTCTTCGACTCTGTACCCGCGAGTTCGGCCACGAAACCCAACGAACCGGGGGTGTAAAGCCTCACTCTACCGTTGTGTCAGGCCGGACGCTACAATGGCGCGCATCGTGGACCGGTTGCGCCCCGTCTCCCAGGATCTGGGGGGCGAAGCCGAGCTAGAAGGAATCCTGGAGATTTTGGATCCCGGCTCCGGCGCCGAGCTGCAGCGGGCCGTCTACGAGAGGCGCAGCTCCCTCGCCGACGTGTTCGGGCACCTTCTGGAAACCACGGCGACCGTCTAACCTGCCAACCCGCACAAGCCGGGCGCCAGCCTGTGCGCCCGAGGGCCCTGTCCGCGCTCGGCCGATCCCGCCTGTTGCGGGGGTGGTCTCGAAGATCGGGCGGCTTAGGGTCGCGTCACTCGGGGCATCATACCCGGAGCGGCATCCCAAACGCGGCAATCGAGGAGGCGCGAGTTATGGCGAAAGGGTGACCAGAGGCGGGTTCCGGGGGCGGGCGTTTCGGCCCCGGTGAGGGTCCGCAGACCCTCGCCCAGCTGCAGAGCACAGGGGCGGCGGAGGTGGTGGGCTCCGACGGGGAGAACGTAGGCGACCTCAAGACCGTGGGCGACGCCCATTTCGTGGTGGGGCGCACGCTGCGACGAGACCTGCACGTACCGGTCAAACACGTTCGCGAAGTGACCACCGACAACAAGATAGTGTTGGACGTCAGCGCCGATGAGGCGAAGAGGGCGCGATGGGGCGGCCCTTCGACCGACACGTCGGGTGGCGCCGAGGGTTTCTCAGATAGTGCCAGGGTGGAGAAAGGAAGCCTTGAATTCGGTGAGGAGAATACGCAAGAGACCAAATAGGAGGCGTGCCACAAGCGAGTAAGAACCTTCGCAGTAACCCCGACGTTATCCAGAAAACGATGCCCGTCCACTTCGAACGAGAGCACCCTCTCGCTCCGGTACGCCTATGCGCGACCCATAGGTTGATATCTCTCTATGGCAAGAAAAAGGTCAGTATTCGCAAAGAGATCCCGATCCTTCGGTTCGAGAGGGTCTACTCTTGCTCGTTTTGGAGTCTGGAAACGAGCATCTCTTTGGCACGCTGGGCCGCGCGGAGGTTGTTCTCGAGGATCTCGTTAAAGAAGCTCACCAACTCCTGGTCGCCCTCCTGCTCGGCGTCCTGGATGTAGGTTCTCAGCGACTCGACGTTGTCCGACGATTGGTAGAGCACGCTGATTAGATTGTAGTTCTTGTCCTTGGGCTGCCTGGACTGTTCGGTCATCGTTTCCTCCTCGTCGGGTTTCTTTGGCTGGTTCTCGTGTCATACCCGCACCTCGAACTTTCGCAAACATCCAAAGAGCTGTCGCCTCCCGGCGCTACGGCCGGGCCGGCTGACCGCCGCCGCGTCCGTAGGATTCGAACGGCAGCACGGTACCTACACTCTGCGAACCTTGTAGAAGAGCTCGGTGACCTCCGGATCGTCGATGTAGCTGAGCAAGAGGTCGTCGGCCATAAGGTGGGCTACCGCCTCGTTCTGCCGACCCTCCTCGTCGGTGCCCGCGTACTGCGGGTTACCATCCGCGAGCCACCTCAGGTCCTCCAACAACCGGTCCCTGTCCACGTGCCTCTCCTCTTATCGGGATTCTCCCCCGATCGTAGCACCGCCGGACCGGTCGGTGCTGAGGGCCTAAAGGTTGTCGTTACCCGGGTTGGCACGACGCATAAAAGGGAACAGATGACCCCACATGGCGGAGAACGAATACCAAGAGGGACGCTTGCGGGCGCGTCCGGGGGCGGGGAAGGGCAGGTCCGAGCCGGTCGGGCTACGAACGCTCGGGCACTCCGCCGGGCGCGATGGCTACCTCTACGTGCCGGGGGCCTACCGGCCGGATCTTCCCCGCCCGCTCGTAGTCCTGCTGCACGGCGCCGGCGAGGACGCGCGCGACGGGCTCGCCTTGCTCCGGGGCCAGGCCGACGAGGCCGGCCTGATGCTCCTCGCGCTAACCTCGCGAGATTACACGTGGGACATGATCGCCCTTCGCGGACGCTTCGGTCCTGACGTCGCCGCCGTCGACCGGGCCTTGGAAGAGACGTTCTCCCGCTATGCGGTCGACCCTTCGCGGGTGGCCGTCGGGGGTTACTCCGACGGGGCCTCCTACGCGCTCTCGCTCGGCATCGCCAACGGGGACCTCTTCACCCACGTCCTGGCGTTCTCGCCTGGCTTCATGGCACTGGCCGGGCAGGTCGGCTCACCGCAGATCTTCGTCTCGCACGGCACGAGCGACGGGTGGCTCCCTATCGAATCCTGCAGCCGCAGGATAGTCCCTCGGCTGGAGAGGGCTGGCTACGAAGTGCGCTACCGGGAGTTCAACGGTCCGCACGTGGTTCCGCCCGGGATCGGGCGCGAGGCCGCCGAGTGGTTCGCGCGGGACGTTCTGGAATAGACGGAAGTTGCCAACGATCCTCGCCGCACTTTATGGGGGCAGCGAACATGGGAGGTTAGGGTGCTGCAAACGGACGTCGCAGAAGGCGTGCACCGCATAGTGGATTCCTATACGAACTGGTACCTGATCGAGGAAGAGGGTCGGCTGACCGTGGTCGACGCCGGCGTGCCGACCTCGTGGTGGTCCTTAAAGAGGGCACTAGGGAAACTCGGACTCGACCTCTCGAACATCGAGGCCGTCTTGCTCACGCACGCCCACTTCGACCACATCGGCTTCGCCGAGCGGGCACGCAGGGAGCTCGGCGTAGCGGTGTGGGTCCACGAGAACGACGTGCCACTCACGCGCAAACCGCTACTGTACGGGCGCGAGCGCGCCGTGCTCTCCTATGTTGCTACGCAGCCGCGCGCCCTGCCGATCGTGGCCTCGTTCGTGCGCACGCGTGCCTACTGGCCGCCGCCGGTGGCCAGGGTAACTCGCTACGGCAACGAGGGAACACTGCCGGTGCCGGGATCGCCGCGCATAATCTTCACGCCCGGGCACACGCTCGGGCACTGCGCGTTGCACCTGCCGGAGCGCGACGCCGTGATCGCCGGCGACGCGCTGGTGATGCTCGATCCCTACACGGCGAAGAGAGGCCCCCGGATAGTCGCCCGGGCCGCGACCGCCGACAGCGAGCGCGCGTTCGCTTCGCTGAAACCTCTCGCCGAAACGGGTGCGCGCGTGGTGCTGACCGGCCACGGCGAGCCCTACACCGACGGTGTCGAGCGCGCTGCGGCGGAGGCTTACGAGGCGGGCGTATCGTAGCGGCTACCACGGCGTCCTCTACATCTCGCCAGTCGCCGAGGTAGACGAAGCACTCAAAGTACGCAGGCGCTAGAGAAAAGGGCCGGATCCTCGACGGACCCGGCCCCTCTCCGAGGCGTACCCCCGCGTCTACTCCTAGTAGACGTCCACCGCACCCACGTAGCCGGGTACGGAGTCGATGGGCGCTTCCACGACCGCGCCGTAGTAGATCGAGGAGTGGATCATGGTCCCGTAGCCCGTGGCGATGCCGACGTGGGAGATGCCGTAGCCGTACTCGTCGAAGAAGACGAGGTCGCCGGCCTCCGCGGCCGCGGGTGTCCCGAAGGCGTATTGCGCGGCCGGAGAGTCCGTCAGGTACACGCCGAGGTCCGCGTAGACCGCGGAGGTGAAGCCGGAGCAGTCTAGGCCCCCGACGCCGTAAGGCGCCCCTATGTAAGTGTAGGCCTGATCCACAGCCGCCTGTCCGGTGTCGGCGTACGCCTCGGATGGCGGATTCACCAGCAGAACCGCCGAAAACATGGCGCATGAAAGCAGGACGACAACGATTCGACGCAAGGAGATCCCCCTCCAATTGTGTTGCTCTTGATTACAAGTAGGGGATCGTATCAGGGAAAAGCGATGTTTCAAGGTGGCTCGTGCCGGGGGGCTCGACCTTGTGAGGAATGCGGGCGGGCCTTGCCGGAAGCGGCGCCTCCCCCCGATAATGTGAACCATGGAGTGAACTGCGTCGGAGATAGAAGCGAGATCTTGGAGCGTGAAGCTTGCACGTCTACAGCGACCCAGCCTCCGAGCGCCACATCAATCACCTCGCCGGGGTGGAGGCCCCGCAGCGGTTCCCGGCTGCCTTAGCCGGGATCGAGGAGGCAACGCGGGGCGGCGGGACCCGGGTGGAGTGGCGCTCCTGTCGTCCGGCGGGGCACGACGCGCTCGCCACTGTCCACGACCCGGGTTACATCGATCTGCTGCGGGAGATGTCCGCGGCGGGGGATGGCTACCTCAGCCCGGACACGGCCCTCAGCGCGGGTTCGTGGGAGGCGGCCTCGCTCGCGAGCGGGGCCGCCTGCTCCGTGGTCGAGAGCGCCCTCGCGGGGGAGATGGCCTTCGCCGTCTCCCGGCCCCCGGGCCACCACGCCGGACGGGACTACGGGATGGGATTCTGCCTGACCAACCACGCCGCCGTCGCCGCCGGGCACGCTCTCGCAGGCGGACTCAGGCGGGTCGCCCTCCTCGACTGGGATGTCCACCACGGCAACGGCACCCAGGACATCTTCTACGCTGATGACCGGGTGCTCTACCTCTCCGTTCACCAGAGCCCCTTCTACCCTGGGACCGGGAGGAGCGGTGAGGTTGGGGAGGGAGAAGGAGCGGGCTTCACGGTCAACGTGCCGCTCCCTGCGGCTTCGGGCGAGGACGCTTACGCGGCGGCGTTCGCCGGGGTCTTCGTACCCGTGCTGCGCGAGTTCTGTCCGGAACTCATCGTGGTCTCCGCGGGCTTCGACGCCCACGCGGCGGACCTGCTAGGGGGCATGGCGCTGGAGACTGACTCCTTCGCGCGCTTCGCGGCCCTACTCTCCTCCCTCGCCTGCGAGCTCGGGGCGGCGCCCCTAGCGCTCGTACTGGAGGGCGGCTATAACCTGGAGGTGCTCACCGGGAGCGTCGCGGCGACCGTGCGGGGGGCCGGGGAGGAGCCCCCGGAGTGGGAGTACGCGGGCGGCGTCAGGCCCGTCGAGGAGAGCCGTGTGGCCCTGGCGCCTTTCTGGGAGGGGCTCCAGTAGGCCCATGAAGCTCTTCGGCAGGCCGCCGTTCGAGGACCGCAGGGACGCGGGCCGCAAGCTGGCCGGGCGGTTGGTCCGGTACAGGGAGGAACGCACCGTGGTCTTCGCCCTTCCCCGGGGAGGGGTGCCGGTGGGGTACGAGGTCGCCCGAGCCCTCGACGCGCCGCTGGACGTTTTCATCTCCCGCAAGCTGGGGGCGCCGGGGCAGCCCGAGTTCGGCATCGGCGCCGTAGCACCTGGCGGCGTGCGCGTCCTCAACGAGTACGCCGTCCGCAAGCTCGGCATCCCCGAGGACTACCTCGAGGGTGTCACAACGCGGGAGATCGCCGAAGTAGAGCGGCGGCTGCGCTACTTCAGGGGAGAGAGGCCCGAGCCAGACGTCGAGGGACGCACCGCGATCCTGGTGGACGACGGCCTCGCGACCGGCGTGACGGCCTTGGCCGCGGTAGAGGCTCTGCGCCGCCGCCGACCGGCCAGGATCGTCCTGGCCGTTCCCGTGTGCGCCGCCCAGACCGCGGACCTCTTCGGGTCGAAGGTGGACGAGTTGGTCTGCCTGGAGTCGCCCCCGGACCTCGGGGCCATAGGCTTCTGGTACCGGGATTTCGAGCAGACTCCAGACGAGGAGGTGATAGATCTGCTGGCGAGGGCGCGCGAAGAGCGGGACGTGGCCGAGCGACGGACCACCGAACACCCCTAGGCTCCTAGGACCAGCCGTCGGCGACGCGGAACGCCCGGAAGCGACCGATGGAGGGAGGCGCAACGCCCGGTACAATCGACGGAGGTAGTGTTCGTCGTATGTTGAGAGGTGAGAGGCATGTGTGGCAGGTACATGCTCGTTACGGCGGTCGGCAGGCTGGCCGAGGAGTTCCGGCTGAACGATGCTGCGGTGGATCTTACGCCCAGCTACAATGTCGCGCCGGTGCGGAAGGTCGCGGCGGTGCTGGCTGAGGATGGGAAGGGGCGGTTGGGGAGGCTCCCCGTTGGGGCTCGTTCCTTCGGGGGCCGACGACCCTGGGATCGGCGCGCATGATCAACGCGAGAAGCGAGACCGCCCCTGAGAAACCCTACTTCCGCAGGGCTTTCCGCGAGCGGCGGTGCCTGATCCCGGCCGACGGCTTCTACGAGTGGAAGCGCGAGAATGGGGCCAAGCAAACCCTGCAATTTTCACATGCAAGGAGGCAGGCCCTTTGCCTTCACCGGCCTCTGGGGGGCTGGAACAAAGACGAGGGGATTCGCTTCTGCACGATTCCAACTACGCAGGCCGACGACCTGGTCGGAGGGATACATGAGTGGATGCCAGTGATACTGCCCCGCGACCACTACCACGCGTGGCTCGACCCTGAGTCTGAGTGGGACCAGGTCGCTGCCCTGCTCGCCCCTTATCCCGGCGACGACCTAGAAGCCTACCCGGTCAGCCCTTACATGAACAGCCCTGGCAACGATGATTCGCGCTGCATCGAGCCGGCGGCGTAGGTAGTACGGGCGGGCTGGCTTGGGCGTGGAGATACGGGCCGACGTGCGGGAGGCCCTCGCGGGTGGGGCGCCGGTCGTGGCGCTTGAGTCCACCCTGATCTCTCACGGCCTTCCCCACCCGCAGAACTTGGAGGTGGCGCGCGAGGGAGAGCGCGTGGTGCGCGAGGAGGGCGCCGTGCCGGCCACTGTGGGCGTCATCGGGGGGGTCGCGAAAGTCGGGTTAAACGAGGCCGAGCTGGAGCTCATGGCGACCGCAGGCAGCATACCCAAGCTCTCCATGCGTGATCTTCCGGTGGCCGCAGCGAAGGGTAGCCACGGGGCCACCACCGTCGCGGCCACAGCGCACCTCGCGGCGTTCGCCGGGATAAGGCTCTTCGCAACCGGGGGCCTCGGCGGGGTGCATCGGGAGGCGCGCGAGAGCTGGGACGTCTCAGCCGACCTCGCCGCCCTCGCCCGAACGCCGGTGGCCGTGGTCTGCTCCGGGGTCAAGTCCATCCTTGACGTACCCGCGACCCTGGAGTACCTGGAGAGTTTGGGCGTGCCCGTCGTGGGCTACCGCACCAGACATTTCCCCGGCTTCTACCTGACCGAGTCGGGGAGCCCACTCGACTGGTCCGTACAGAGCGAGAGAGAGGCCGCGCGCGTGGTCCAGGCGATGCCCCCCCTCGGTCTCGAAAGCTTGGGACTCGTGATCGCCAACCCCCTCCCGAAAGACGAACAACTCGACCGCGAACTCCACAACCGGGCCCTGCGCGCGGGCCTCGAAGCACTGAAGCGTTGCGGCGTACGCGGTAAGGACGTTACGCCCTTCCTCCTCGACCGGTTTGCGACGGAGACAAAGGGGGAGAGCCTGCGGGTCAACAGGCTCATCATCCTGAACAACGCCCGCGTCGCCGCGCGCATCGCCGGGGCGCACATCGCGCTCGCGGCGGAGCGGTCCTGAGGCGTGCAGAGCCCGCGGGCTAATCCTCCAGTCGTCACCCCGCGGGTCGTGGTAGTCGGGGACCTGCTCTGCGACCTGCTCGCAAAGGTGGAGGGGAGCGTGGCTTTCGGGACAGATACCTTCGTCCCGATCCAGGTCGCTGCGGGCGGCTCGGGCGCGAACGTCGCGGCCTGGCTCGCCTCCTCTGACGTCGAGGCGCATTTCGTCGGTAGGATTGGGGATGACGTCTTTGGGGGGTTTCTGGCGGAGGAGTTGAAGCGGGCGGGCGTTACACCGCACCTGGCGCGCGACCCGTCCGTGGCGACGGGTAAGGTCTTCGTGCTCGTGGACGGCACCGGGGAGCGGACCATGATCACCGACCGCGGCGCGGGCGAAGCGCTGAACCCCGAAGACCTTCCCGGGCCGCTCTTCGTCGGAGGACACCTCCTTCTCTCCGGCTACACCCTCTCAGGCGGCAGCCGCAGGGAGACCGCGAAGAGGGCCCTGCACCTGGCGCGCAGGTCCGGTATGACCGTCTCCGTGGATCCCTCTTCCGTCCCGCTGCTCCGGGCCGTGGGTCCGGGGCGCTTCCTGGAGTGGACCCTCGGTGCGGACTTGTGCTTCCCGAACCTAGAAGAGGGCAAGGTTCTGGCCGAGACCGAGGACCCAGACCACATCACCGAGAGGCTGCTCGCTTACTACTCCGGCGTCGTTTTGAAGCTTGGCGCGGAGGGGGCCCTGTACGCCGGCGCGGACGGAGAACGGGCGCACGTTCAGGCGGCGCCGGCGCGGGTGGTGGATACCACGGGCGCGGGGGACGCCCTCTGCGCGGGCTTTCTGGCCGTCCGGCTCTCCGGAGCCCCGCCGGCCGAGGCGCTCCGGCGGGGCGTCGGACTCGCTGCGCAGGCCGTCGAGCGCGTGGGGGCTCGCCCTGGGAATTAGAGTTCTCCAGAGCGTATGGTCGTGCTCACAGCGTTCGCGGGTAGATCCATAGTACCTTCGGGTCCGTAGATAATTTTGCAAAGAATTCAGACAGGAAGGCCGCACCTTTGAGTATTGAGAGGTTGGCAAGAGGAGCGTTCAGAACGGGCCTGCGCTCAACGAAGGTCGCTTTATTGATCCTGACCGGCGCCCTGGTCCTCACCGGGGCGGCCTGCGGCGGGGATGCGACGGGCAGCGCCTCGCAGGAGCCAGGAAAACGGCAAGCCCCGGAGAAGGCGGAAAAGGACGCCGCCGGTAGCGGCGCTACCTCCGGAAAGAGCACCGCCGGGGAGAGTACAGCGAGAGGGATTGGTCTCTCCGAGGAGGCCACAGAGCTAGCAAGGGCGGAGCTCGGGGAGAAGGAGATCAGCAACATGCTGCCGGCCGGCGGGCAGAAACCCGACCCACCGCGGCTGTTGCCTGAGAACCCGCCCGAGGGGATAAAGGTCTACTCTGCCACCACCAACAAGATCGTCAAGGGGCCCATTGCGTACGACCGGCAGCCGCCGACGAACGGGGACCACGACCCACTGTGGCAGAACTGCGGCTTCTATGAGAAGCCCATCAAAGATCGGCACGCCGTCCACAGCATGGACCACGGGGTGGTCTGGATCACCCACCGCCCTGACCTGCCGGCGCGGCAGATTGAGGCGCTGCGTCCCTACGGCGACGAGAGGTACGTCATAGTGAGCCCCTATCCGGGCCAGGACGTGCCCGTGATCGCCACCTCCTGGAGGGTTCAGCTCAAGCTGGAAGGCTCGGGCGATCCCCGTCTGCGGCAGTTCGTGAACCAGTTCAGGATCTCCGAGATCTCACCCCTCTCCGGCAACCGCTGCTCTCTAGGCCTCGGCAACCCGAAGGGATAATGGAGCCCCGACCCGGGGACTGCACCGCGGCGAGCGCGGCGACGACCGCACGCTACGCGATCCTACTCGAACTCCTCTCGCCTCCGTGCTCTTCCGTATTGGTAGCTTTTCTGGGCTTGCGATTGAGCTCCGGCGTCTGACGAGGGCGCCGGAACCTCAGACGGCAGCGGCACCGGACCCTGACCCATCTCGTCTATAAACAGGATCTTCAAACGCGACGAGTACGAGCCCTCGAGGCACCGCGTCGGCGGGCCGAAGGTAGAGCTCCTAGTAGACAAGACCGGCGTCGGGGTGGCGGTAACGGGTCTGCTAAAGGCCCGCGGCCTGTAGTTCACCCCCGTCACCATCCATGGCGGGGAGAAGGTCACTCGTCGGGGCTTGCCTACAATGTACCTAGGCTCGACCGCGTGGCGTCCCGGGAGGTGCCGTTCCTCGGAGAAACCCTCAAAGATCGCCGATGGTCTCGAACTGTGGAACGCGCTACTAGAGTAGCTCAAGACCTTTCGGCCAGAGGTCAACAATAGGACTGCCTGCGACTCCTACGAGCATTGACGCGACTCGGATCACGACCTCGTGCTGGCCGGCCGTGGCTTGCTGCGGCGCAACTGGCGGACCAGTACGCGGGGCTTCAGATAGTCCGGTGAGAGACGCCATCGCGGCCTTATCCACCAATGGGACATCCTTTACGAGCTGCGCGAGAACGGCCGGTGCCCCGTACGGCAGGAGCCCTGACCTGCTGCGTGGAGCGCCGGGCGGGGTTGACTGGACTCTTCATCCTGGCCCAGCCTCGAAATCAGCCTAGGGCGAACGCGGACCCCGCGTGTCCCATTAATGGCACATCTCTCGTGAGAACTCGCGAGAAACCCAGCCCACCTCATTAAGTTACTTTGAGAAGATCGTAGATAGCGAAGTGTTTGGTGTTGACTTTTAGAGTCAGAAATGGAAAGATGTTGATCGTAAGCGTGTCGATTTTGAGGAGGAACGAATGAGAAAGGTAATGCTATTGGCGGCCATGCTGGCCATGGTACTGGCCGCTGCCGCCCCGGCGCTCGCGCAGGCTGTATCTGTCAACGAGGGCGACGACGTCCAGTACAACGCCGTCTGCCAGAACATCTTAGGTAGCGTCGGTAATATCACCAACACGCAGGGTGGCGCCGCTGTCGCCAATGCGAACAACGACTCGGCTGCTGCCGCCGAGGTTGCCCAGGAGCAGGGCGTGGCCATCACGCAGGTTAACGAGTGCCTCAACGCGGCCCAGGGCGCCGCGCCGGCCGCGCCGGTGCAGCAGTACGCCGGGGCGGCGCAGCAGTATGACGCTGCCAGCCCCACCGCTACG
>DASQVA010000030.1:0-3875 GCA_035641035.1 Rubrobacter sp.
GCACTTTGCGCTGCAACCACATCCGGAACTCTGGCACGACCCCTATCGGCTCGGCTACCGTGATGCCGTCCGCGCTGTCGGCCCCGAAGCCCGCGTCCCAGAGCGCACTGAGGAGCCGGTAGCCGGACTTGCCGGACCGTAGCCTACGCACCTTGCCGATCAGCGTAACCATCTCTAGCGCAGCGTCCGGCCGCTCTACCTCGACGTCGTATTCGATCACACAGCGCCGTCCCGGTTTATATCGGGTAACCCGGATCGTCCGCAGGTGAAAGAGACCGCTCTCGCCAGTCAGACGCCCGAGACGTCCACCGAACCGCCTTCGCACCTCTGCCGGATCCAGCGCCGCCGCGAGAGAGGGCATCGCCGGGTCGTTGGCAACGCCGAGCGGGTCTATTATCGTACAATCCGCCGCGCGCCCCCTCATCTGGGCCCCCGGGCCGCCACAAGGTGCCTTGCGAGCTCGACAACACGCTCTGCGTTGTGGTCCCACGTGTAATGGTTGCGGATCTCCTTTGCCGCTACCCAGCCCAGGCGCCGCCGCAGGTCCGGATCGTTCAGCAACCGTTCGCAGCCCGCGAGTAATGCGTCTTGCTCGCCCGGCGGGTAGAGCAGACCCGTCTCGCCGTCTCGCACTACCTCCTCGATCTGTCCCAGTGCCGCTGCTACCACCGGCACCCCACAGGCCATGTACTCGAAGAGCTTGAGCGGGGAGAAGTAGAAATCGTGGTCGGGCCTGGGATAGGGGGCCAGTGCCACGTCGAACTGCCGGATCAGGGCCGCGACCTCCGCGTGCGGCAACCACCCTGTGAATACAACGCTGCGCGCGAGCCCCCTTTCCCGCAGGTCGCGCTCCAACTCGCCGCGCAGAGGACCGTCTCCGGCGATCACCAAGCGCAGGTTCGGTTGTCGCTGGGCCAGCCTCTCCAGCAGCGCTGGCAAGACCTCTACCCCGTGCCAGGGTCTCAAGCCCCCAACGAACCCCAGAACACGATCGTCGTCCAGCCCCCAACGCTTCCTGACCTCCGGGTCGGGTTCGCCCGGCTTGAACAGTCCGGCATCTACCCCGTTGGGAACGACGTGCACCCGATTCGGCTCTGCTCCGAGCGAGACCGCGTAGTCGCGCAGTGGGGCCGAGACGGCGAGCACAGCGTCGGAGCGCGAGAGCGCCCAGCGCTCCGCCCTCGCAGCCAAATCCCCGAGCCCGGTAGCCCGGTAGGTAGCTTGCTCTAGGGATAGCGGTGAGTTCAGTTCCACGATCAGGGGGCGTCCCAGCTCGCGAGCGAGCAGTACGCCGGCGGTCGAGTACAGGGAGGCGCGCTCGTAGATGAAGTCTGGGGCGTGGTTCTCGAACCGGCGTTTGAGCTGCGCCGCAAGGTCTCGATCGTAGAGTATGCGGCGTAGTTCTCCTGGCAGCGAGTCCTCGGTTCCCAGCGTCTCGTTGAAGGCTTTTAGCGCGTAGAACGCGGAGACGACGGCAGGGGCAGGCGGCATGTGCAGTAGTCGTGACTCCAGTTTGGCCGGCTCCTCCCACGGAGACTTGTTGAGGAGCGGAGCCGCCAGCAACACGGAGTGCCCCGCCCGACCGAACGCGGCTATCAGCTCGCGCACGTGCACGGAGGCTCCTTTCCGACCGAGAACCGGGATGCCGAGGTCGGGACAGAGGTACAGGATTCTCACTTTAGATTGCCCTCTGGGCAACACCCGCGTAGTGTGCTTTACCGGCAGTTTGGAATACCTCGCGGAGCTGCGCGGCGTTGCGGTTGACGTCGAACTCTGCTTCGACCAGTGGCCGCGCCATATCGGCGAGCCGGGCGCGCAGATCGGGCTCCTCGAGCAGCCGTCCGATGGCCGCGGCGAGCGCGGCGGGATCCCGCTGAGGGACCATAAGCCCCGTCTCTCCGTCGCGTATCACTTCCGGGATTCCGGTTACGTCGGTCGAGACGCAGGGCGTGCCAAGGGCCATCGCCTCCAGGAGGACGGTCGGCAGGCCGTCGCGGTTCCCATCGGCACCGACGACGCACGGCGCGGCGAGCACCGCTGCGTCCTGGACGAGCCGGACCAACTCGCTCTGGGGGCGGGGTCCGAGCAACTCGACCCGATCTTCGAGGCCCAGGTGCGCGATCCGCATCCTCAACTCTACCTCTTTCTCGCCGGTACCGACGATCTGGCAGGTGAACGTGCGACCCTCGTCGGCGAGGATGGCGCAGGCTTCGATCAGGTCGACGAAGCCCTTTTTCTCGACGAGCCGTCCGACCCCCACGATCCGGGGCCGTCGCTCGCGCGGCGACCGGTACGGGAACCGTTCGAGGTCCAGACCGTTATGGATCCGGCGTATGTGCTCTGCTGCGGGACCGTAGTTCTCGCGCAGGTATTCGACGTTGTGTTCGCTCACCGTGACGGCGACCGCCGCGTCGGCGAGTTTGCGGCGCAGGTCGGCAAGCCGAACGCTCTCGTGGAAGATATCCTTGGCGTGGGCGGTCAATGTGTAGGGCACCCCCACGAACCGGGCGGCGAGCCGCGC
Organism: Rubrobacter sp.; assembly: GCA_035641035.1. Classification (GTDB taxonomy): domain Bacteria; phylum Actinomycetota; class Rubrobacteria; order Rubrobacterales; family Rubrobacteraceae; genus Rubrobacter_D. Next base: position 2,522 of record DASQVA010000030.1, read on the forward strand.
CACCGTCGTGGATGCGGTGGCGAAGTGCGCGTGCAGGTGGGAGATGCCCTTCAGGCGAACCTCCTGGGCGAGCACCATGGCTTGGTAGACGTACCGGACGTCCTCACCCCTCGCCGCCTCAAGGGCACCCCATCCTTCCGGAAAAGTCTCACCCATCTCCTCGAGCACCGACCAGAATTCCGCGACCTTCACCCCTTTCGATGGCAGGTAGGTTACCGGCGCCCGTACCCGGGAGATCACATCCTGGAAGTGACCGTCTTCTGGCGGCAGCAGTGAGAAGATCTCGAGTTCCATCCCGGCAGCTTCGTGGGCCAGGATCTCGTTGACGATAAATGTCTCGGAGTAACGGGGGTACCGCTTGACCACATACCCGACCTTCACTCCCCTACGCTCCTACAGCCAACGCCCGTTTTTCGGCCACATTAGCGGAGACAAGCTTCACGGTCCGAGCCGCGCCGGAGAGATCCACCTCGGCGTTGGCCGCGGTGGAGGGGTCACGGCGCAGCAGATCCTCGACCTGGTCCCGCATCAGAGAGGGGGTGAGGTCGCGGGGATGTATCATCTCTACCAGCCCCAGACTCGCCAGCCGCCTGGCCCGGATTAGCTGTTCGACCCGGGGCTCGACGCGCGGAATGATGAGCGCCGGCTTGCGAGCCGCCAGCAGCTCGGTCGTAGTATTGTAGCCGCCCATGGTCACGACCGCCCTGGCCCCCTGGATCAAGCGTTCCATGTCCGCGCGGAACTCCACTACCCTCGCGCGAAGCCCCCCAGATAGCCGCTCTAGCGTCCTCTTAGATTCCTCGTCCATCAGCGGCCCCGTGACCACGATGGATTCAAAGGAGGGGACCGGTTCTCTGAGGGATTCGAGGTAGATGCGTATGAGGTGGAAGCCGTCGGCCCCACCGCCGGCGGTTACCAGCACGTACCCAGGCCTGAACGGCATGTCGGAGGTATCTCCGAACGTCGGGCCGCGACCGACGTAACCCACGTAATAGCTGCGACGGAGGATGGCGGTCGGGAGGCCATACTCGGGCAGCGGATCGTACACCTCGCGGGGCCCATATACCAGGATAAGGTCATAGTATCTTTCGATGGCTTCAGTTATATGGTTGTCTCGCCAGTGCCGGCGGACGCGATCGGGGTCATCCAACACGTCCCTTAGACCCAGAACGGTGAGCGTAGACGGACGCTTGTCGTGGAGATACTCTAGCGTACGGGACACCTCGCGCTTCATCCCCAACGGGGCTTTGTCCACTATGAAAGCATCGGGGCTGAACGATTCTGCCGCGTTCAAGATCAGGCCCGAACGCAGGTTTCTCAGGCGTTCGAACGTGACCGGTAACCTACTTGGCTT
>DASQVA010000031.1:0-2835 GCA_035641035.1 Rubrobacter sp.
CACTCATACGGTGCGCTCCCGCAAGCTTTCAGGTATCATTTATGTAGCTCCTTTGGCGAGGGGTTGGCTTCGGGGCGAGCGGGCACTCGCCCTTTTTCTTTGCACTCACGCGGACGCACTCCGGGTTGCGGTATCTTCGGATGATGTCTTAGCCATCCGCTGGAGTTCGTCCTCTAACTGGACGCATCGCCGCGCCATCTCAACGAGTGCATCGGCCAGTTCACCCGTTGGGTATTCCAGCAGTCGGTGCAGAGCGTCGTTCTCGTGGCGCATGTAGTAGGCCTGAGGACGATCACTCTCGAATGCCCGGGTGGCGGCTTGCCTGTCTTGCTCCCCCTGTTGTCTGGCAGCAGCTATCACTACGTCGATGGCATCGCGCCGCTCGACCTCAAAATTAGGCAGCGGCGCTTGTGCTTTTCCCAAGAGGTCTTCCACACCGACCCCCAGTGCTGCGGCTATCGCACGTCCCGTCTTGGGCCGGACGCTACCCTCTCTTCTCTCAATACGTTGGACCGTAAACAGAGAAACGCCAGCGCGGTCTGCAAGCTCTTGCTGTGACAGCATCCGACGTTCTCGTAGCTCCTTCACGCCCTCTAGTGGCCTCACCAATACCTCCTTGCTGGAGTCATTGAGGTAATCATAAAGTAAAAATCAAGTAATAATCTAGTAAACTGGGGGCGCGGTTTTCCAGGACACAAGATGTGGCACTAAGTGGGTAGGGCACTTACGATAAGTAGGGGTTAGTTACCGACGGGCTCGGCGGGATCCACCTCAAGCGCCCGGGCGAGCTTCCGCAGCGTGGTCATGCGCGGCTCGATCTCGTCGCGCTCTGACCCTTTCCGGCAACTCCATTCGCGCTCAAACCGTACACACCACCGGTACGAGGGGCCAGCTGCACAGGTAGGAAGCTCTTCGCAGCACTGTCTGGCCGGGGTTCTCCTTTGGGTCCCGGCCTTTTTCGTGCTTTATTCATGAAGTTCGCATAAGTCTTATTCTCGGAAGTCCATATGCGGGGTGTTGGATACTGGGAATTCTAATCTTCCGTGCGGAAGTGGATTTGGGCAGTTCCGCCCCGCTCGTCCAGGTATCTTGATACAGCGATGGATGGATATTCGCCGTTCTGCATGGCACGCGGCGGCCAACATTGGGGGCCACGTGAGCGCTTCATCGCGGATTCAATTGCGGGGCCAACGCCGCCACCATCGCCGGAGTCCGCCCGACGGACGCTGGGCGTCGGGCAGACGGCAGATCATCGAGCAGGTCATCTTTCGGCTGAAGGACCTCTTCGCCTTGAAGCGCCATGGGTCCAAGACGCTCGGCGGCCTGCTCGCCCGCCTGGCGGCGAAAGTTGCGGCCTACCTGTGCGGGCAGCGTCTCAACTCTTTGCTCAGTCGGTCGTTGCGTCACCTCGCGGACCTCTTGGACTAATCAGTTATGTAATCGGTTATGCATCAGCCGTTTAAGTTCTTGCCAAATCTAACCGGGTGGCCCCGTCCTGGGTAATCAGAGCGCGCAACTTCGAAACGAACTGATCTGTCTTTTGTGGGCTGCATAATATCGGTGAGCTACTCGGACTCCTCGATAAGCTCGAGTAACTCCCTCAACGTGGGGTTGGTCTGCTCTATGAAGCGCTCACCGACACGGATCTTGGTCGGCTCCATATGGCCTAGGGAGAGCTCGATCCAAGCGAGTATGCCGTCCGACTCTACCTCCTCATGGCCGCTGCAAATAACTACCTGCGCATCGAAGCGCTCCAGTTCCTCTTCGAGCGCCTCAAGTGGGGCGGTCTCTACCTCAATGTCCGGGCGCAAGATGCGCAGGACGACCGCTATCGTCTCTCTGTGAGCTCGATAGTCGTCCTCTAAGGCCACCAGTACGCGTATCTCGCTATCCCCCCGTAGCTCTCGCGTATCAAGCCTCTCACCTATTGAGACCATAGCCTTACGAATCTCGGTACGATAGTAGCAGAGGCCGGAGCGGCTATCGGCCAGTTAGCCCATTTGTCGACGTTAACCCAACCACTTCCGGAAGAGAAAAGGGCGTTGATTATCCGCCGACGAGCCGGTTCGCCACGTCGACGACCTCCCTGAGGGAGGCAGTCATGGTGAGTACCTGTTCTGCCCCGCACGCAGCGCCTCCTCACGCCGGTAAGCGTCTGGCTCAGGGGCCATTCCCAGCACTTGTGCTAAGAGCTCCGCCTCGAGGGACGACTGCGCCCGCTTCTCTCGGCGGGCTTGGCTTCTCGGCCCGGCCGATGGCCTCCAGCAGCGTTGCCAAGGTTGCCTGTGACGTCGGCCCGACATCGAGGGACACGTAGGCACAGGGGATCCCGGGAGGCAGGTTCGCAGGCCTGTCGCGGCTGCAGATGACCACCCGCGGCTCGAGGTCCGCCGGCTCCCCTTCCAGGTCCTTCAGATTGGTGGTCGTCACCTCGACTTGTGGGCGAAGCATCCCGATAACCGTGCTTATTGCTTCCCGGTAGGTTCGGTATTGGTCTTCAAAAGCTACAAACACGTGGATAACAGACCACCTCCGCCCGAATCGCCGCATCTCAGACCACCGAGTATAGGGATCCTAGCCCGCCGCGGAACGTCCAGATGGCACATTATTCGGGAAAAGTTTGTAAGGCGCCATCGAGAGCATTCCGGTGTGGCCAAAGCAACCCGTGCGCGACGCGCTGCTGGAGGTGAAGCCTATTGTGGACGGCCTGTTGGCAACCCTGGCGCCACTGGAGCGGCGCCGCTTATGCAGCACGCGCGCGCTGGCGAGAACGCTTGCCTCGACGCGCCGCGCCGCCACCGGATGGTCCACTTCCTTTCCGTAGGACGAGTCCCA